>NZ_JBFRCK010000011.1:0-201879 GCF_040965775.1 Paraburkholderia sp. BR10954 | reverse complement strand
CGGCAACAACACGATTACGCTGCCGGGCATCGGCGCCTACCTCGCGCAGGCGATCAGCGACAAGAACCTGCACGCGATCGGCTGGGTCATCCTCGCGATGACGGTCGTGATCCTCGCCTATGACCAGCTGCTGTTCCGTCCGCTCGTCGCGTGGGCCGACAAGTTCCGCATGGAGTTCACCAGTTCGGGCGATGCGCCGGAATCGTGGCTGCTCGACCTGATCCGCCGCACGCGTCTGATTCACCGGCTGCTGGTGCCGCTCGGCTGGATGTTCGCGCGCGCGGCGCGCGTGCGCTTCCAGTTGCCCGCGTTCAGCGCGCCGCGCTTTCACATCCCGCAGCGCGAGAAGAACTCGAAGCTCGGCGACATCATCTGGGCGGCGATCGTGCTGCTCGCTACGGTCTACGTGGTGTACCGCGTGTTTCTGTATGTGCGCACCGGCGTGACGCTCGACGAGATTGGCCACGTGTTCGTGCTCGGCCTGATCACGCTGCTGCGCGTGGTGGTGCTGATCGCGATCGCCTCCGTGATCTGGGTGCCGATCGGCGTGCTGATCGGCCTGCGCCCGGCGATCGCGGAAAAGGTCCAGCCGCTCGCGCAGTTCCTCGCCGCGTTCCCAGCGAACCTGCTGTTCCCGGTGTTCGTGATCGTCATCGTGCGCTTTCACCTGAATCCGGATATCTGGCTGTCGCCGCTGATCGTGCTCGGCACGCAGTGGTATATCCTGTTCAACGTGATTGCCGGCGCAAGCTCGTATCCGAACGACTACCGCGAGGCGGCCAAGAATTTTCACATTCGCGGCTGGCAGTGGTGGCGTCAGGCGATGCTGCCGGGCATTTTTCCGTACTACGTGACGGGCGCGATCACCGCGTCGGGCGGTGCGTGGAACGCGAGCATCGTCGCCGAGTTCGTGCAATGGGGCGATACCAAGGTCGCCGCGCATGGCCTCGGCGCCTATATCGCGCAGACCACCGCGGCGGGCGACTATCCGAAGATCATCGTGGGCATCGCCGTGATGTCCCTGTTCGTGACCCTGTTCAACCGTCTGCTGTGGCGTCCGATGTACGCCTACGCCGAAGGCAAGCTCCGTCTAGATTGAGAAATGAAGGCTTAACGCGATGCAAAATCCTAAAGCTGCTATGACCGCCGCGCCGATCCAGACGCCGCCGAAGCCCCCGCGCCTCGGCGAGGAAATCCTGCGCGTCAAGGACGTGTGCCGCGGCTTCAACAAGACTCAGGGTGAACTGCTCGTCCTCGACGACGCGAATCTGTCGCTGCGCGAGGGCGAGATCGTCGGTCTGCTCGGCCGTTCGGGCTCGGGCAAGTCGACGCTGTTGCGTATCATCGCCGGCCTGATCGAGCCGACCGACGGCGAAGTCACGTACATGGGCAAGCCGCTCGAAGGCCCGGCCAAGGGCGTAGCGATGGTGTTCCAGACCTTCGCGCTGTTTCCGTGGCTGACCGTGCTGCAGAACGTGGAAGCGGGTCTCGAGGCACAAGGCGTCGGCGCGTCGGAGCGGCGCACGCGCGCGCTCGCGGCAATCGACCTGATCGGTCTCGACGGCTTCGAAAACGCGTATCCGCGCGAGCTGTCGGGCGGCATGCGTCAGCGCGTCGGCTTCGCGCGTGCACTCGTCGTCGATCCGACACTGCTGCTGATGGACGAGCCGTTTTCCGCACTCGACGTGCTGACCGCCGAAACGCTGCGTACCGACCTGCTCGATCTGTGGACGCAGGGCCGCATGCCGATCAAGGCGGTGCTGATCGTCACGCACAACATCGAGGAAGCGGTGTTCATGTGCGACCGCATTCTGGTGCTGTCGTCGAACCCGGGCCGCGTGATCGCCGAGATCAAGGTGCCGTTCAAGCATCCGCGCAATCGTCTGGACCCGGCGTTCCGTCGTCTCGTCGACGAGATCTACGCGAAGATGACCGCGCGCCAGACCGACGAAAAGACCAAGAAGGGGCTCGAGCTCGGCAGTTGGCTGCCGCACGTGTCGACCAACCTGATGGCCGGTCTGATCGAGACGCTCGCCGCCGCGCCGTATCACGGCCGCGCGGACATGCCGGAAATCGCGCGCTCGCTGCATCTGGAGGTCGACGATCTGTTCCCGATCGCCGAAGTGCTGCAGCACCTCGGTTTCGCCGACGTGCGCGAGGGCGACATTTTCCTGACGCCGCCGGCGCGCGTGTTCTCCGAGTTCGGGACCCAGGAACGGAAGATGATGTTCGCCGAGCATCTGCTGCGGCACGTGCCGCTCGCGGCGCGAATCAAGAAGGTGTTGAACGAGCGGCCGGGGCATCGCGCGCCGCGCGTGCGCTTCGAGCAGGAACTGGAAGACTTCCTGTCGGACAGCGCGGCGGAAGAGACGCTCGACGCGGTCATCAACTGGGGCCGTTACGGCGAGATCTTTTCGTATAACGATCAGACGGAAATCTTCAGTCTGGAAGACGTGGAGTCTTGAGCCCGGGTTGCCGCGGAAACGACCGCGGTTCAGACAAAAAGGCGGCGAGGAAAACTTCGCCGCTTTTTTATTGCAGGTTGCCCCAGCGTGCGACCGCCGGCTCGGCCGTCGCCCACTTCCAGCCCTTGTCCTGCTGGCACGCGCTCGCCGTGAACCACCTCTCGGGCGCGTTCGGGCCGTCGCCGTCCTGCACCGAGAACACGAAGTCTTTGCACAGCGCGAGCGCCGAGTTGACCGCGCGCGTCACGCGCACCTGGCCGTGACCGTTTTCGATCGGCAACGTGTGCTTGACCGACCACGGTTTCGTTTCGCCGACCGCCATCGTCCCAACCAGCGCCGCCATCAGATCCTGCTGATCCTTGTGCATGCTGCGCATGTAGCGCGCGACCGCTTCGTCGGTGGCGGCCTGCACCGCCACGCCGACGCCGAGCGCGACGGCCGGATTGCTGGTCACGATGCCCGAAGCGACACCCGCCGCCGCGCCGCTCGCGGCGCCGATCGACGCGCAGCCGCTCGCCAGCAGGCTCGCGCCGACGCATAGGGCGCCGGCCGCGATGAGCCGTAGCCGATCACCCATCGGAACGCCAGGCGAACGCAATATCATTGCAGCGCACCCCAGCGCTCGGTGGCGGGTTCGGCCGATGCCCAACGCCAGTCCTTACCGTCGCGGCAAACCGATGCGATGTAAAACGCGCTGCTCGCGGGCTTGTCGCGCGTTGCGTTCTGATCGACGGAAAAGACGATTTCCTTGCAATCGAGCGCGCCGGTGCTGATCAGGCGGCTGACGGTCACGCGGCCGTGCTCGTCGTCTTCGATCGGGAAAGAGTGGGTGATGCTCCAGGGAGCGACCGCGCCGACCTCGAGCGGACCAGCCGCCTGCGCGATGCTGTTCTGGGTATTCGTGTGGACCACGCGCTCCGAGTACTGCACGCCGGCGCGCGCGGCGGCGACCGCGCCAAGACCGATACCGGTCGCGACCGCCGCATTGCTCGTGACCTTGCCCGCGACCGCGGCACCCGCGATACCGGCGCCCGCGACCGCGCCTTCCGAGTACAACGAGCTACAGCCGCTCAATGCGCACGACACCGCCAGCGCCAGCGCGAGCAGCGCTGCTACGTGGGGGCGTTTGGCTGCGACAACGGACTTCGCGTTGTCGGCCCACACCATGTTCTTTTGCATTTCTCCCGTCCCTGCCCGTACAGGTGCCTGCGTTCACGCGTCGCGCGTGTAAACGAAGGACACGTCGTTTATTACGCTGCCGCATTGTGCAGGATGCGTTTTGTAATTGGCAGCGAAAAAATGCAAGAAATTGCAAAACATCGTGCGCCGCGATGTGTTCTGCTGCATGGGCGGAATGGCTTGCCTGGCTCTGCCAGGTACTTGGGAGGCCGCCGCCAGCGGCGAACGGCCTACGTTGCAGCGTGCCTACGAGTCGGCTTCGTCTTCGCCGCCTTCGTCGCCGTATGCGCTCAGCCGGTTGTACAGCGTTTTGAGGCTCACGCCGAGCGCTTTGGCCGCGCGCCGCTTGTCGCCGCCGCAGTACTTGAGGGTGCCGAGAATGATCTGCTTCTGCGCGTCGGCGAGCGGCGTGCCGATCCACACGCTCATCGCGTCGCCTTGCGTGACCGCCTTCTTGACTCGCGACGCAAGATGCGGATGCGGCAATTCGACGGTCTTCTCCGCGAGAATGAACGCGCGATACACGGCGTTCTTCAACTCGCGCACGTTGCCCGGCCAGGACCACGAACGCAGCGTTTCGATCGAGCGTTTGCTGAAGCTCTTGTTGGTGGATTCCTGCTGATTCAACTGCGCGAGGAAGTACTGCGCAAGCAGCTCGCGATCGTTTTCCCGCTCGCGCAGCGGCGGCGCGCGCAGCGGAAACACCGCGAGCCGGTACATCAGATCCTCGCGCAAGCCGTTTTCCTTGACGGCCACCGCCGGGTCGCGATTGGTCGCGGCGATCACGCGCACGTTGCCGCTGATCAGCTCGTTGCCGCCGACCCGATAGAACGTGCCGGTTTCGAGCGCGCGCAGCAGCTTGACCTGGCGCACCGGCGCCATCTCGGTGATTTCGTCGAGAAACAGCGTGCCGCCGTTCGCATGTTCGAAGTAGCCGATGCGGCCCTGGACCGCGCCGGTGAAGCTGCCTTTTTCGTGGCCGAACAGCTCGGCTTCGATCAGCTCATCTGGAATCGCGCCGCAGTTCACGGCGACGAAAGCGCCGTCCTTGCGGCCGCTGCGCTCGTGGATGGTGCGGGCGATCAGTTCCTTGCCGGTGCCCGACTCGCCGATGATCAGCGCGGTCGCGTCGGTATCGGCGACGCGTTCGATCTGCTCGTACAGATCGAGCATCACCGGCGACGAGCCGTACAGCAGCCCGTACGATTTCAGTCCCGCGACGGCGTCCCCGACGCGCTGCTTCGCTGGTGGCGAAGCATTGCCGCCGGCGGACACGGTGGGCGAGTCCAGTTCGATTGACGCCATAAAAGGGGGAGTCCTGTGCAAATGAAGTTCGTGATGCGGCGCGCAGGCCTTGAATGCGAGAGACCGTACAGCCACTATCTCATAAAAGACGATTTAACCACTTCGACACGGATTCCGGCAATCGAACCGGCAGCCGCTGCGGCAGTCGTGCGCGCAATCGGTCGAAAGTGCTCGAAATTGGCCTTTTTCAGCGCGCTGAAGCGGTAAATATACCGGGCACATGCATTGCATCATTGACCGTTTGACCGAGTCGTGCGAGCTTTTGACGGCTACGCCGCGGCGGCGCCGGTGAGCGTAGGGCGGCAACCCGGCAACCCGCATCGCGCGGCCACGAACGCCGAATCAGACGAGGAGTGAACGATGACCGACACCACGCAACAACTTGCACTCGGCGGACAGAAGATCGTCGAGGATCTTCGGGTGCTGCTGAGGGACTCGGAGGAAATGCTGCGGCTCGCCGCCAACGTGCCGGGCGAAGGCGTCGATGCGTTGCGCGACCGGCTCGGCACGCATGTGGAAACGCTGCAATCGGCGCTCGGCGATGCGCAACGCAACGTGCATCGCCGCTATCGCGAGGCGGCGGTCAGCACCGAGCACTATGTGCGCCATAACCCGTGGCGCTCGCTCGCGCTCGCTGCGGGCGCCGGATTTCTGCTCGGCGTGCTGATCGCACGATAGAGGCGGCGCGGCGAGCGACGCTCGCCTCGGCTCGTTGGAAGGCGCGGGGCTCGTCTGGCACGTCCGCCACTCATCCGCATCACGACCCAAGGAGTTCATGATGACACGACCCACGATTGGTTTTTTTGGCGCATTGATGGCACTCGGCGGCTATCTGGCGGTTCGCTACGTGCAACACAAACGCACCGGCCAGATTTCCCCGACCCGCGAGCTGAGCCGCTGGGAAAACGAGGGTGGTGCGGTCGCGGCGCCGACAACCTCGTCGACCGAGCTCGCGCCCGCGTCCCAGAGCACCAACGGTTCAGGGCAGGCTGACGGCGAACACCGCGCATGGCCATTTCCGCGTGGCTGAAGCACGGCGCTCGAATCCCAGGTTGGGCGAGGGTGCAGCCAGATCGGCGGTCGGCGCCTGGAAGGGATTGTTAAATGGATTCTATAAACCCGTATAATAGGTAAATAGACAACAATGACGCGGTAATCTGCGGGAATTTTGCGATCATTGTTGCAATTTTTCAGCAAATGGTCGGCGGCGCGGGACACACGTCGAATCCGCGTCATGCAGCCGACCCGATCCAGCGGCATGCCCATGGGATGATCCGCATATTTTCTGACCCACGCTTGCAGGCTTTCGAAACGCGATGCCACATGTACTGATTGTCGATGACGACGCAGGTACCCGCGAGGCGCTTTCCGCCATCATTGGGGAAGACGGGCTGACCACCGCCACCGCGGGCGATCTGCGCGAAGCGCGTATTCAACTGATCCGGCAGATGCCGGACGTCGTATTCACCGACCTGAAGCTGCCCGACGGCAGCGGGGTCGATCTGTTCGAAGATCTCGATCCGCGCTCCGGCGTCGAAGTGATCGTGATCACGGGTCACGCAACGGTCGAGTCGGCGGTCAGCGCGCTGAAAATGGGTGCGGCCGACTACCTCGTGAAACCGATCAACATGCAGCGCGTGAAGGCGATCCTGTCGCGCCTGCCGCGCCCCGGCGACCTGAAGGCCGAGATCGGCACGCTGCGCGGTGAGTTGCGCCGCATGGGCCGCTTCGGTTTGATGCTCGGCAATTCGCCGGCGATGCAGGAGGTCTACGACCAGATCAGCCGCGTCGCGCCGACGGCGGCCTCGGTGATGCTGGTCGGCGAATCGGGCACCGGCAAGGAAGTCGCCGCGCAGACGCTGCACGAGCTGAGCCTGCGCCGCAAGCACGCGTTCCTCGCGGTCAATTGCGGCGCGATTTCGCCGAATCTGATCGAGTCGGAAATGTTCGGCCACGAGCGCGGTTCGTTCACCGGCGCGGATCGGCAGCACAAGGGCTATTTCGAGCGCGCGAACGGCGGCACGCTGTTCCTCGACGAAATCACCGAGATGCCGATCGAGCTGCAGGTGAAGCTGCTGCGCGTGCTCGAGACCGGCATGTTCATGCGTGTCGGCACGACCAAGGAAATCGAAACCGATGTGCGTCTGATCGCGGCCACCAATCGCGATCCCGAGCAGGCGGTGCTCGAAGGCAAGCTGCGGCTGGACCTTTACCACCGGCTGAACGTGTTTCCGATCAGCCTGCCGCCGCTGCGCGATCGCGGCAAGGACGTGGAGCTGCTCGCGCAATCGTTCCTCGATGAGCTCAACGAGCGTCACGGCACGAAAAAGCATTTCCCGGTCGCGGTGAAGGAAATGCTGCTGTCGTATCCGTGGCCAGGCAATGTGCGCGAACTGAAGAACTACGTGCAGCGCGCGCACATCATGTCGAGCGCGGATTCGGATGCCACGGCGACCGTGCCGTTGCAGATCACGCTTTCGAAGCCCGCGACCGGCACCGCGATCACGATCCCGTTCGGCACCTCGCTCGCGGAAGCCGACCGCCAGCTGATCCTGGCGACGCTCGAGCAATGCGGCGGCGTGAAGACGCGCGCCGCGGAAATTCTCGGCATCAGCCTGAAGACGCTGTACAACCGGCTCGTCGAGTACGGCAACGATGCGCGCGACGACGGCGATCCCACCGACGAATCACGCGCGCTCGGCGGCGCGGACGCCTGATCCGCGCTCGTTCGCGCGTCGTCTGCATCATCAGCGATCGCCCGCCCCCGCTAGCGGGCGGGCGATCCGAACGGCACAGGCCTTGCTGCGCTCCAGTGGAACGCAAAACGAGGTCACCGACATGCCGCACCTGCCGCCGCACCTGCCGCATTACGCTGCGGTTTCCCCGCCGTCCGGGCCGTTGCACGCTCACCGGCCCGAACCGGTCGAGCCTCCCGCCACGCCGCCGGACCCGGCCGAACCCGACACGATCCCCGGCCCGACCCCCGATCCGATCGAACCCGTGGAACCGGTCACGCCGCCGATCGGCGATCCGCCGCCGCAGCCAACGCAGACGCCTCAGGCCGCCGATCGTCAGCCGCGAGCGCTGCAATGCTGATGCGACCCTCGATGCCGTCATACAGCCGCGCACTCGATGCAAACACCTCCGCACTGCAGCGGACCGTGGCCCCGGTGCGGTGCAGTGCATTGCTGTACTTGTTACAAAGCCGGCGCATGTTTTACCGGCAATTTACGCTTTCGCCCCCTAGACTGTAGGGATGCCGCAACAAGCGGCGGGCTTCCCCCGGAGGCACCATCATGAGACACCCCGCATTGCGACGTTCCGCGCGGCACTCCAAGCGCGGGCCACGGCCGGCCGATGTCAAGACTGAGCCGGCGGAGTCGCCGGACCCGGCCGCGCAGAACCGGATCGCCCCGCATACGCCGCCGGACGGCGAGCACAACCAGGGCGGGGTGCGTCAGGAAGGCCTCGAATACCAGCGCGATCTGGGCTCGGAACAGGACGCCTGACGCAGCGCAGTAACCGGGCGGGGCATACCGGCGACCACGAGGCCGGTAAGAAAGACCTCCGCTTTGGTCAGATTTAACAGAAAAACTTTCTTCGCAATTAGTGATGATTGCGGGGATTAGCTCGTTTGTCACATTTTCATACAACTTTATTTCCGATATCTCAAATATCGGCACATTGCTTGCATGCACCGTTTTGGCGCAATTCCGCATACAACGAAACAATGGAGCACTAATGAGCAGATTGATCGTGGTATCGAATCGTGTCGCACCGATTCAGGAAGCGCGTCCGGCAGCGGGCGGGCTCGCGATCGGCGTGCTGGACGCACTGAAGGAAACTGGCGGCGTCTGGTTCGGCTGGAGCGGCGAAACGGTCAGTGAGCCATCCGCGCCCGTGATCGAGAAGCAGGGCAACGTCACCTACGCGACGGTGGGCCTCACCAAGCGCGATTACGACGAGTACTACCGCGGGTTTTCGAACACCACGTTGTGGCCGACCTTCCACTATCGCAACGACCTGTCCCGCTACGACCGCGAGGACTACGCGGGCTACCAGCGGGTCAACGCGACGCTCGCGAAGCAGTTGAAGGAACTGCTCAAGCCCAGCGACATCATCTGGGTGCACGACTACCATCTGCTGCCGTTCGCGCGTTGCCTGCGCGATCTCGGCGTGAAGAACCCGATCGGCTTCTTCCTGCACATTCCCTTTCCGGTGCCCGAGGTACTGCGGACGATTCCGCCGCACGAGGAGATCGTCAAGGCGATGTGCAGCTACGACGTGATCGGTTTTCAAACCGAAGCGGATCGCCAGTCGTTCGTCGACTATATCGAGCGCGGTCACCACGGCACGTCGAGCGAAGACGGCATGGTGCACGCGTACAACCGCTTCCTGAAGGTCGGCGCGTACCCGATCGGCATCTATCCCGATGCGATCGCCAAAGCCGCCGAGCAGTTCACCGACCGCAAGGCGGTGCGCAGCCTGCGCGACGGCATGCGCGGGCGCAAGCTGATCATGAGCGTCGACCGGCTCGATTATTCGAAGGGGCTGGTCGAGCGCTTCCAGGCATTCGAGCGGCTGTTGCAGAACGCGCCCGGCTGGCACGGCCGCGTGTCGCTCGTGCAGATCGCGCCGCCGACCCGCGCCGACGTGCAGACCTATCAGCGCATCCGGCAGACGCTCGAAGGCGAAGCGGGCCGCATCAACGGCCGGTTCGCGCAGCTCGACTGGACGCCGATCCAGTATCTGAACCGCAAGTACGAGCGCAATCTGTTGATGGCGCTGTTCCGCCAGTCGCAGGTCGGCTATGTGACGCCGCTGCGCGACGGGATGAACCTGGTGGCCAAGGAGTACGTCGCGTCGCAGGACCCGGCCGATCCGGGCGTGCTCGTGCTATCGCAATTCGCGGGCGCGGCCGAGCAGCTGCCGGGCGCGCTCGTCGTCAATCCGTTCGATCTGTCGCAGATGGCCGAAGCGCTCGAACGCGCGCTCTCGATGCCGCTCGCCGAGCGTCAGGCGCGTCATGCGGACATGATGGAGCCGATGCGCGAGAACAATCTGTCGGTTTGGCGCGATACCTTCCTCGACGATCTGCGCCACGTCGCGACCGCCTCTTCGGTGACGGCCAAAGCGGTAAAGCTCGCTGACGTGACGGCATCGTCTTGAGCGGACAGTCGCGGCCCGCGCGGGCGGGCGACGCGTGGGCCGGTCACGTCGTGAATGAAGTAACAACGAAGATCGAAGCAAAAAGGGCGTGCATCGCGTCGTGCGATGCACGCCCTTTTTCGTGGATGCGTTGCACGACGAACTGCCCCAATCAGGCCACAACGCGGCCACAACCCTCAAGCCGGCTGCGTCGCCTTCTGCACGACCCGCATCGTGCTGACGACCGCCGCGACCGCCGAAAACCCCGCGGCCACGTACAGCGCGATGACCGTCCCGCTTTGCGGGGCGACGCCGAAGATCAGCGCGACCAGCGCCGCGCCGAGCGTTTGCCCGGTCAGGCGCGCGGTGCCGAGCATGCCGCTCGCGCCGCCGCTGCGTTCGCGCGGCGCGGACGACAGCATCGTGCGATTGTTCGGCGACTGGAAGATACCGAAGCCCGCGCCGCACAGCGCCATGCGCCACGAAATCTGCAGTGCGTCGGGGTGAGGCCCGAGCGTCGCGAGCAGCAGCAGGCCGACCGTCATCGCGGCGAGCCCGACGCCGCCGAGCCAGCCGGACGATATCCTGTCCGACAGGACCCCTGCGATCGGCGCCGCGATGATGATGATCGCGGGCCACGGCGTCATCAGAAGACCGGTTTCGACCTGCGACATACCGAGCGTTTCCTGCAGCAGGAACGGTAGCGACACGAACGCGAGCATCTGCGCGCAGAACGAGCAGACCGAGGTGCCGATCGACAGCGCGAACACCGGAATACGCAGCAGGTCGATCGGCAGCAGCGGGGCGGGCCGCGTCAGTTGCCGGCGCACGAAGAAGTAGCCGACCACCAGAGCGCCGAGTGCTTCGAGCGTCACGTAGCCGAAGCGCTGGCCGTGGCCGAGGCCATCGACAGCGAAAATCAGCAGGCCGAATACGATCGCGTTCATCACCGCGCTCAGATAGTCATACGGCGATTCGTGGCCGGGGTTCATCGGCAGCGCCTTGAAGCCGCCGACGATCGCCGCGATCCCGATTGGCACGTTGATCGCGAACAGCCACGGCCACGTCGTGATCGCGAGCACGCCCGACGCGACCGTCGGCCCGACCGCCGACGACACCGCCACCACCATCGCATTGATCGAGACGCCGCGCCCGAGCTGCGCCGGGGGATAGATCATGCGCACGATCGCGGTGTTCACGCTCATGATGCCGGCGGCGCCGAAGCCCTGGACCACGCGCGCGAGCGCGAGCGTCGCAAGCGAGTTCGACAGCGAGCAGCCGAGCGACGCGACCGTGAACAGGATCAGACCCGACAGATAAATGCGCCTATAGCCAATGCGGTCGCCGAGCGACGCCATTGGCAGCAGCGAGATCGTGATCGCGAGCTGATACGCGTTGACGACCCAGATCGACGCGGCGGCGCTCGCATTGAGGTTGCGCGCGATCGTCGGCAGCGCGACGTTGGCGATCGCGCTGTCGAGCACCGCGAGCGTCAGCGACAGCGCGATGACGAGCATCGCCCAATAGCGTTGCGGAACCGGCAGGCCCAGTTCCTTGCCTTCGAAGCGGGGAGTGGAGGGCGTCGGGCCATCCGTGCGCGGGGAGGGTGCGTGCATCGATTGTTCGATTTGTCGGAGATGTTGCCGCGCCTGTGCGTGGCTCACGCGCTGGCCGCTGCGGGCGCATCGGTCGGCGCGGCGCCACCGTTGCCAGGACGCCGGCGCCGCGCTCGCGTCATTTGAGCTCGTAGAGGCCCGTGTGGGTCGTCGAGTCGATTTCGTTCAGATGCGTCATGAAGCGCGCGACCGCGTTGGTGGTTTCCGCGCTGACCGGCAGATGCGGCACCTTCAGCGCATGCAGCCGGAAAATATAGCGATGCGTGCGATCGCCGCGCGGCGGCGCGGCGCCGCCGAAGCCGACCGTCCCGTAGTCGTTGCGCAGCTGGATCGCGCCCTGCGGCAGCAGCGTGCCGTCGGCCTTGCCGGCGTTGCGCGGCAGCGAGCGCGCGTCGGCAGGGATGTTGACGACGACCCAATGCCAGAAGCCGCTGCCGGTCGGCGCGTCGGGATCGTGAACGGTGAGCGCGAAGCTTTGCGTGTCCGCGGGCGGCGCTTCCCATTGCAGTGACGGCGAGATGTTTTCGCCGTCGCCGCCGAACGCCTTGTCGTTGTACTCGTGGTCTTTCGGCATGAAGCCGTTGGTGGGAAAGTCGTCAGACCAGAGACGGAAGTCAGCCATGATGTGCCTCCCTTGTTGATTGCTTCTGGGATCGTCGGAGTGCGCGATGTCCCGGCGGCGACGCGCATCTCGCGGCATGCCGGAGCGCGTGAAGAAGTGCCGTGAAAGCGCCGGGAACGCACCCGGAAAACGCCGCCGAAGCGTGCCTCAAAGGCATCTCGAAAGCACGCCGGGTGAGCCTTTCGAGTGTAGCACCAGCGGCCGCGAGACTCGCGCGAGCAGGGCAGCCCGCGCGTGGTTTCAGCCGCGTTCCTCGAACTCCGGCGCGTCGCTTCTGATCCACGCGACGAGCCGCTCGATCACGCCCGCGATATCGCGATTCGCACCCCGCAAAGCGCATTCCCACACGACCGCGACGCGCCAGCCGCTCGCGAGCAGCGCGGCGCGCACCTTGTCGTCGTTGCTGCGATTGCGGCCGATCTTGTCGCGCCAGAAGTCGGGACGCGTCTGCGGCCATTTGAACAGATGACAATCGTGGCCATGCCAGAAGCAGCCATGCACGAGCACCACCGCGCGATAGCGCGGCAGCACGATGTCGGGGCGGCCGGGCAGATCGCGCGCGTCGAGCCTGAAGCGCAGGCCCTGCCGATGCAGCAGGCTGCGGATCAGGACCTCCGGCCTGGTGTTGCGGCCGCGAATGCCGGACATCATCCGGCTGCGCGTCGCGCTATCGACGATATCGACCATCGTCAGTGGGCCAACGGGTCGCGCGGCCGCTCACGCGTAGAGCGGCAGGGAGTGTTTCGACGCATCGCGGGTCGGTTGGGCGAGCAGGGTTTGCACATGCGGCAGCATGATACGCGCCACTTCGCGCATCACCGGCATCACGACGCTGTTGCCGAACTGCCGGTAGGCCTGCGTATCGCTGACCGGAATCCTGAAGGTGTCGGGAAAGCCCATCAGCCGCGCGCATTCGCGTGGCGTCAGACGACGCGGGCGCAGCGCCTCGCCTTGATAGACGAGTATTTCGGAGCCGTCCTTGTGATAGCGCGCGGACAGCGTGCGGGTCACGCTGTCCGGATAGGCCATGCCGAAACCGAAGCCGTTGCCCGCCGCGCGATGCTTGGCCGCGTAGTTCTGCAGATACGCCCACAGCTTCGGGGTGAGCGTGTACTTCGGCTGCACGCGGCGCGCGGCGTGATCGAAGAAACGGTCGTGGTCCCACGGCAGCACGGGTTCCGTACCGTCCGTGCGATGCAGGATCGCGCCGAGCCGCGGCCCGTCGTCGGGCAGCCGCAGGTCGTCCCACGTGAACGCGGTCTTGCCGCGAAAGCCGACGATGATGATGCGCTCGCGATGCTGCGGCGTGAAATGCTGGCCATCGATCACGCGGTAGTGCACCTCGTAGCCGAGCTCGTCGCGCAGCGTTTGCAGGATCACGTCGAAGGTGCGGCCCTTGTCGTGCGACAGCAGGTTTTTCACGTTTTCGAGCAGGAACGCGGCGGGGCGCTTCGCGGCGATGATGCGCGCGACGTCGAAAAACAGCGTGCCCTGGGTCGTACATTCGAAACCGTGCGGCCGCCCCAGCGCGTTTTTCTTGCTGACGCCCGCGATAGAAAACGGCTGGCACGGAAAGCCGCCGAGCAGCACGTCGTGGCTCGGCACGTCCTCGGCGGGAAACGTGACGATGTCGCCGATCAGCGCGTGCGCGCCGCCGCTCGCGGCGTTGCTGCCGTAGTTCTGACCGTAGTTCTCGCGATAAGTCCGCGTCGAGAATTCGTTCCACTCGCTGGTGAACACGCATTCGCCGCCGTGCGCCTCGAAGCCCATGCGAATGCCGCCGATGCCCGCGAACAGATCGATGAAACTAAAACGCGCCGCGTCGCCCGCCTGTTGCGCCTCACGCGCACCTTGCCGAAGCAGATCGCGCAACGCGGGTTCGAGCATCGCGGGACAAGGCGTTTCACCTTTTTCCCAGCGACGCACCGTCTTGATGTCCTTGCCGACATGGGCTGCGATTTCGCGTTGGGTGAAACGGGCGCGCGCCTGCTTGAGCAGGTCGAACGGGGCGACGAGGGTCACGTGGCGTCCTGGCTGGGAATTTTTGCGGACATTATGACCTAAGGTCGTCCCCTTTCCCTATTTTTAGCGCCGATTGATCAGGATTTTTTCGCGATATGCCGCGCCGCTGCGTTTGTCTGCGGCGGGTGCGGAAGCGGTGAGGCGGTGCGCGGCTTGGCGAGATCAGGCCGACTTCGCTTTCTTCGCCCGCTCAGCCGGTTCGAATCGCGAGGTCGGCGCGGGCGCGAAGCGTTCCCATTCGGGCAGCGGCGTCGACGCGAGCCGATCGAGTTGCAGCAGCAGGCTGTCGACTTTGTCCAATTGGGCGGGAGAAAGCTGGCCGCTGTCGACCAGCGCGGTCAGCCGTTTGCGCCAATAGGTGGCTGGCAGGATCGGACCGCCGAAATCGCCACGCAGCGATACGTGCATCACACGCGCGATGTGCGCGATGTCGTGGTCGATCAACGTGGCTTGCGATGATCCCGAAACCGTAGTGTCCATATGGTCCATGACTCCTCCCTGAACGCATTTACGGCGGTGCGCGGCGAGACTTTAGGTCTTATTTGATAAAAAGTTTGCCGATCGCGCATCGGCGTTCGTCGATGGCGCCGCGCGCGTAACGGCCCCGGGAACAGCCGTTGCTAATTCCCACATACCGGCGGAATACCGCGCCGGCATCTCTGTCGACTACGCATATGGGAGCCGAACATGAACAAGGATCAAGTGAAGGGCGTTGGCGAGCAGGTCAAGGGCAAGGTCAACGAGGCCGTCGGCAAGGCCACGAACAACCCCGCGAAGGAACTCAAGGGCGATATGCAGCAGGGCGCCGGCAAGGTGCAGAAGGCCTATGGCGATGCGAAGGAAGACGCCAAGGACGATGCAAAGCGCGGTCATCGCTGAACCCGTTCGCTGTAGGTTGCCGTAACGGCGAGGCGTCGCGACTGTCGCGGCGCCTTTGCTTTTTGTGCGGCGCAGAGCGGGGCGCGGCAGTCCGGTTTCAATGTCTGGGTCGCGGCTGACGCTCGCGCGCCGACCGGCCTGGGAGTAACCCGTGATCGCGATGATCGGCATTCCCCACGCGCCGCCAGCCCTTTAGACTTGGCGCAAATCCCACGTGGAGGTCGCGCCAATGACACCCGAAAAGATACTTTCGATGTTCGAACGGCAGTACCTGGAAGGCAAGGCGCCGCCCGATCTCGAAGCGACCTGTGCGAGCTTCGCGACGTGGCTGGCGGCCGCGTGGGAACTGCTCGACGGCACCGAGAAGACGCTGCTGCTGACGGTCGGAGCGACGCTGTGGCGAGAGGGCTTCAACCTGCGCGCGGGCACGGCGACGAAGGACTTGTGGTGATCCGCCGATTGCGTACGGCGCTGTTGCCACGGCGTTTGTAAGGTCTTCGAGCGGCCTCGCACCCGTTCTGGCGAGTCGGTTTATATTGGGCGGTCCTGCAATTTCTGTCCCTATGGCGACCCGAACCCATGACCGATTTATCCGCTTTCGCGATCACGAAAAAATGGCCGGCCGAGCATCCGGACCGGATTCAGCTCTATTCGCTGCCGACGCCCAATGGCGTAAAAATCTCGATCATGCTCGAGGAAACCGGCTTGCCGTACGAGCCGCATCTGGTGCGCTTCGATACCAACGATCAGATGACGCCGGCGTTTCTGTCGCTGAACCCGAACAACAAGATTCCCGCGATCCTCGATCCGCACGGCCCCGACGGCAAACCGCTGCCGCTCTTCGAATCGGGCGCGATCCTGATCTATCTGGCCGACAAAAGCGGCCAGCTGATCCCAAAGGACGCCGGCGGGCGCTACGAGACGATCCAGTGGGTGATGTTCCAGATGGGCGGCATCGGTCCGATGTTCGGCCAGGTCGGCTTCTTCCACAAATTCGCGGGCAAGGAGTACGAGGACAAGCGTCCGCGCGATCGCTACATCGCCGAATCGAAGCGGCTGCTCGGCGTGCTGGAGCAGCGCCTCGAAGGACGCGCCTGGGTGATGGGCGATCAGTATTCGATCGCCGATATCGCGATCTTCCCGTGGGTGCGCAATCTGGTCGGCTTTTATGAGGCCGGCGAGCTGGTCGGCATTCAGGACTTCCCGAACGTGCGGCGCGTGCTGGCTGCGTTCGTCGAGCGTCCGGCGGTGGCGCGCGGCCTGAATATTCCGCAGCGGCCGGCCTGATCGCCTGAGTTGCCATGACGGATTTTCGTGTTCTTGAAAATATTGCCGCTGACCGCATATAACCTATTTAGGTGAGTAAAGTTCTTACCGGCTTTTCGGGCACTTTCGCGCGGCAGCGCCGTGATGCGACCGGACAAAAGGTGAAGCAATGAGCGCCGTTACATTGTTCGCATGGTCCGTTCCGGCGTATTTCCAAGGTTCCGTGGTCGATCACACCTGGGTCACGACTTACGACAGCCGCGTGAAGATATACCCGGCGCTGGCGGACGTCCTGCTCGCTGGCGAGCACTATTGGTACAGCTGGGGCGGCTTCCACGCCCGAGGCGGGACGCCGGTCAGTGCGGATGGTTTCCTGGCTTCCGGCGCGGCAAATCTGCTTTATGCTAGTTGCTTATGTAAGCCCGATGTGGAGCCGAACATCGATCCGGCCGCTCGTGGAACGATCTTCAGCTATGGTCGCGATGGTGTATGCCATCAGCTGTCGAACCAGATTCTTTGGGCGACCGGCGCCGCTGGAGCGGCTCCGGCTACGGTTCGCACGTCCAGGGGCTACTGGTTGAGCAACGCGGTCTTCGGAACGTACGGCAAGCAGCATGCTGCATGGGCGAGCAAAAAGATTCAGTGCTCGACACCAAGCGGGAGTAACGCCATGAAGCCAGGACATCAGGAATCCGATGTCGACGATTTTCAGGAGCATCTTCAGGCGACCTTGAAGAGTCCCGACGCGCAAGCGAAGATCAAGTCGTTGATGAATCATCGCCGCGCATTTATGGTGCGAGTCGAGCGTTTGCAATACGCCCCGCAGGGCAGCGATGCTCCGTCGGCCTCGGAGCTCAATCAGGCCTATTCCTCTTTTCTCCACGACGCTGCCGACATTCTGGGCGCCGAGGACTTCGAGCGAGTATTCGGTGAGCGCCCACAGGATCAGATGAACGTCGTCGATCCTTCGATATACGAGCAAAGTCTGCGTCGGCCGATGCAAAAATAACAGAGCCGTTGGACTGGCGTCGCCTCAGACGCGTTTCGCGATCACCGTCGTCGAACTCGCAATGTCGAGATTCTTTTTTGCGCTTAGCTGTTTCACGAACGATCGATCCAGCAGCGTCGGCGGTCCCTGCAGAATTTCTTCGACCGTGAGCGCCTGGAATTCTTTCAGGGCATCTTCGTCGAGACCTTCGGCCCACTCGCTCATGATCCAGTAGATCGACCAGATGGCCGTCGTCGATTCCGGCACGTACACGCGTTCGGCTTTGATCCCGGAGCCGAAGAGATTGAGAATCCCCTCGGCAGTCATGTTGTAGTAGTGATGCGGGTAGCCGTGAGTGGGTTGGGTGAGCGGAACCACTACGACCAGATCGCCTCCCGGCTTCAACACGCGAAGAATTTCTTTGGCGGCGGTGAATGGGTCCTTCACATGTTCGAGCACATTCAACGACAGAAGGCCATCGAACGATGCATCTTTGAATGGCAGAACTTCGCCGACACCTCGCACATCGGTGGAGGGATAGTTGGTGATGTCGAAATTGATCACGTTTTCGTAGATCGCGGGGCGGCTGCCGGCCCCACAATCCAGAATGATCCCCGACGGATGGCGCTCGATCATATTCAGTGCATCCTGATCGTACAGATTGCTTCCAGCCAGTTCGGAGTCGTAGATGTCGAACTGGGAGCGCAGCTCGGGCGACAAGAAATCGAAAAACTTCCCGTCGTCGCTATAGGGCATATCGGTGCGAAGGACCGACTCGATTCTTTTTCTGCGTGCCTGCCTGGATTGAGCTGCGACCTGCGCATCTTGCCTGCGATGACTTTCGGAGACTCCGAATACTTCGAAATGCGATCTTCCCGATCGCAATGCGCCGAGCCTGACAGCCTCAGCGACGTCCGGATTTGCGGCGAGATAGGCCTGCTCGCAAAAGTTCAACGCGGTGACGCATTCGAGCGTTTGATCCATGTCGGTCCTCGGAAACGTTTCGAAGTCGGCTCGCAAATTATAGCGATCTGGGGGGTCGGAATCGCTCGGATCCCGCGTTGAAGGCAGACGAACGACAAAAAGCCCCGCAGCGCAACGCATACGGGGCTCTTATGAGCGAATCTGGAAGCCGGTTAGGCTCTTTTGGTCCCCCTGACAGGAATCGAACCTGTATCTAGCGCTTAGGAGGCACTTGTTCTATCCATTGAACTACAGGGAGAGGACCGGGCCGGACAGATCGGCGAGGACTCGGTGAGTCCAGACTGACCGGCGAGCGCAGAGTATATCAAACCGGCGCGGGCAAAAGGAGAGCCAAGCCAGCAACCGCCCGCGCGCCCCAAAAACCCCGGAAAAACAAACGGCCACGCAGACATCGCCTGCGGGGCCGTGCAAACCACCTGACCATCTGGCGAAGCGCAAGCAACCGCGCCTATCGCCCGACGTCATTCCAACTTTAAAACTCGACTACCGCGAACTCCGCCTTGCCCACGTCGCACAGCGGGCAGCGCCAGTCTTCAGGGATGTCGGCGAAGCGCGTGCCCGGCGCGATGCCTTCTTCGGGCAGGCCGTCTTCCTCGTTGTAGATCCAGCCGCAAATCAGGCAGACCCAGCTCTTGTATTCCGTCACTTCGATTACTTCGCTCACGACACACTCTCTCGTTCAATGCAATGGCCGGCTTGCTCTGCCCCTTTATGGGGCGGCGCGGCGACCCGCAATATTACCGGAATTAGTCAATCCAGCCGCAGACGACCGGTGCGGCACCGTCGCAACGCATCCACGACGTGCCCGGGCTCGCGGCGAGCAGCCTCGTCATACAAAGCGTGTACGCTTGGCTCTGCAAGCTATCTGATTCGACAGACGTGGCGCCCGCCTGGCATGGATTGCGACCATCGGTCTCAGACCAGGCCGCTGGCGGTATCGCGTCGACGAGTTTCGCTTCCAAAGGAGAAAACGATGTTTAAAAACAGACGGTTGGTCGGCATCGTGGCGGCAGGACTGCTCGCCGTGTCGGGCGTGGCGCAGGCGGAGGGCGTGACCTTCGTGCAACCGGCGGACGGCGCGACCGTCACCAATCCGGTCCACGTCGTGTTCGGCCTCGACGGCATGAAGATCGCCCCCGCGGGCACGATGACGCAGGGCACCGGACATCATCATCTGCTGGTCGACGGCAAGCCGCTGCCGAAGGGCGAGGTGATCGCCGCGACCGACAAGTCGCTGCACTTCGGCAAAGGCCAGACCGAAACAGATCTGACGCTGCCGCCGGGCGACCATACGCTGACGCTGCAATTCGGCGACGGCGCGCATCGCTCGTATGGGCCGCAGATGAGCAAGACGATCACGGTGCACGTCAAGTAAGCCGTTGTTCGAAGGCCGGACCGGCGGCGCGTGTCGCCGGCCCGCACCGATTGCATTGCACGCCGCCTTGCACGCCGCCTTGCACGCACCCCGCCCGTCATCCCTGCGACCGGCCCCGCGCCCGGTACAATGAGCAGTTCCGACTCATCGCTGTCTTCTCCCATTCCCATGTCGCTTTACACCATTACCGGAGCCCAGCTCGCGTTCGGTCACGTCGCGCTGCTCGACCATGCGGATTTCTCGCTCGAAGCGGGCGAGCGCGTCGGGCTGATCGGGCGCAACGGCGCGGGCAAGTCGTCGCTGTTGAAGATCGTCGCCGATCTGGCCAAACCGGACGACGGCCTCGTCTCGCGTCAACAGCATCTGAGCACGGTCTACGTGCCGCAGGAGCCCGAGTTCGACGCCGACGACACCGTGTTCGACGCGGTCGCCGCCGGTCTCACCGAGGCGCGCGCGCTGCTCGACGAATACGACGCGGTCGCGCACCAGCTCGCCGACACGCCCGAAGGCGCCGAACACGACGCGCTGCTCGCGCGCATGAACACGCTGCAATCGTCGCTGGACGCCGCGGACGCCTGGAACTGGAGCACCCGCGTCGCGACGACGCTGCAGCAGATCGGCCTGAACGGCGAGGTGCGCGTCGGCTCGCTGTCGGGCGGCATGCAGAAGCGCGCGGC
Organism: Paraburkholderia sp. BR10954; assembly: GCF_040965775.1. NCBI lineage: Bacteria > Pseudomonadati > Pseudomonadota > Betaproteobacteria > Burkholderiales > Burkholderiaceae > Paraburkholderia > Paraburkholderia sp. BR10954. The sequence goes on along the minus strand of NZ_JBFRCK010000011.1, from coordinate 181,353 downwards.
GCTCGCGCGCGCGCTCGTCGTGCAGCCCGACGTGCTGCTGCTCGACGAGCCGACCAACCATCTCGACTTCGACGGCATTCGCTGGCTCGAAGATCTGCTGGTGTCATTGCGCGCGGGGCTGCTGTTCATCACGCACGATCGCGCGTTTCTCGACCGCGTCGCGACACGCATCGTCGAGCTCGATCGCGGGCGGCTGCTGTCGTATCCGGGGAATTTCTCCGCGTACCAGACGCGCAAGGCGCAGCAGCTCGAAGTCGAGCGTATCGAAAACGAAAAGTTCGACAAGCTGCTCGCGCAGGAAGAAGTGTGGATTCGCAAGGGCGTCGAGGCACGCCGCACGCGCAGCGTCGGCCGCATCGCGCGGCTCGTGCAGATGCGCAACGAGCGCGCCGAACGCCGCAACGTGCAGGGCAACGTGAAGCTCGACGTCGGTCAGGGCGAAAAGTCCGGCAAGATCGTCGCGGAACTGACGGACGTGACGAAGCGCTACGGCGAGCGCACGGTGGTGGACCGCTTCACGGCCACGGTAATGCGCGGCGACAAGATCGGCTTCGTCGGTCCGAACGGCGCGGGCAAGACCACGCTGCTGAAGCTGATCCTCGGCGAACTCGCGCCGGATGAAGGCAAGGTGCGCGTCGGCACCAATCTGCAGGTCGCCTATTTCGATCAGATGCGCGCGGCGCTCGATCTGGAAAAGAGTCTAGCGGACACGATCAGCCCCGGCAGCGAGTGGGTCGAAATCAACGGCCAGAAGAAGCACGTGATGAGCTACCTCGGCGACTTCCTGTTCGCGCCGGAGCGCGCGCGTTCGCCGGTCAAGTCGCTGTCGGGCGGCGAGCGCAACCGGCTGTTGCTTGCGCGTCTGTTCGCGCGTCCGGCCAACGTGCTGGTGCTCGATGAACCGACCAACGACCTCGACATTCCGACGCTCGAACTGCTCGAAGAACTGCTGATCGATTACGACGGCACGGTGCTGCTCGTCAGCCACGACCGCGCGTTTCTCGATAACGTGGTGACGTCGGTGATCGCATCGGAAGGCGGCGGCAAGTGGCGCGAATACGTCGGCGGCTTCACGGACTGGCAGACGCAGCGCGATCGCTCGGAGCAACTCGCGCTCGAAGCACAGAAAGAATCGGGCAAGGAAGCGCCGAAAGAAGCGGCGCCGAAGGAAAGCGCCACGGGCCGCAATGCGCAGCGCAGCGCGAAGCTTTCGTTCAAGGAACAGCGCGAACTGGAGGCGCTGCCGAAAATGATTGCCGACCTCGAAGCCGAACAGAAGGCGATCGGCGCGCAGCTCGAAGACGGCTCGGTGTTCGCGAAGGATGCACGCGAAGGCGCGCGTCTGACCGAGCGCTATGCCGAGATCGACGAAGAGCTGATGCTCGCGCTCGAGCGTTGGGACGAGCTGGAAAACCGCGTCAAGTGATGCAACGTGGTTCGCGCGCCGCATGGCGCGCTTCCTCACGCATGAGCTGATGCAGCATGCGCGGGCGGCACGAAAACAACAGCGAACGCCGCCGCGCATGCATTGAACGTCATGTGGGCGCACGCCCGTGCAGGTCCGCCGATACCCATTGCGCCGTCGTCCCGCGAAACGTCCATCCTCCGGCGCGTGTCCCCCAGCGCCCGCCGCGCCTTATCCAGTCGGCCAATTCAGCGCGACGTCAATTGCCGCCGTGATCGAAATCAGTACAATACCCCGCGAACAGGCTTCCCCGGCGGGCTGAGCGTCGTTGCCCGGCCTGCGAGCGCGCCAGCGGAAGCCGCGCAACAAAACAGCTTGCCCGCACTGCGGGCAGCCCGCCTAACCCTGTTGTTTCGTTTCGCTTTTTTTGAAAACTCAACGCATTGTCCACGGCCCTGTCCACAGGACCTGTGGACAACGATGAACCGACGCACCGAGTCAATCATGTCTACGAAAAAGCCAAACGCCGCGTATAGCGAAGCGTCGATCAAGGTGTTGAAGGGTCTGGAGCCGGTCAAGCAACGACCCGGCATGTACACCCGCACCGAGAATCCGCTGCACATCATCCAGGAAGTCATCGACAACGCATCGGACGAAGCCCTCGGCGGCTACGGCCGGCAAATCACGGTCACGCTGCACGCGGACCATTCGGTCTCGGTCGACGACGACGGCCGCGGCATTCCGTTCGGCCTGCACCCCGACGAGGGCGTACCGGTGGTCGAAATCGTTTTCACGCGCCTGCATGCGGGCGGCAAATTCGACAAGGCCGCCGGCGGCGCTTATACGTTCTCGGGCGGTTTGCACGGCGTCGGCGTGTCCGTCACGAACGCGCTGTCCACGCGGCTCGATGTCACCGTGTGGCGCGACGGCAAGGTGGCCGAACTGAGCTTCGCGCACGGCGACGTCGCGAAGCCGCTCCAGGTGCGCGCCGCCACCAAGGCCGACAAGAAATCCGGCACGCGCGTGACCGCGTGGGCCGATCCGAAGTACTTCGATTCGCCGAACCTGCCGCTCGGCGAGTTGCAGCGTCTGTTGCGCTCGAAAGCGGTGCTGCTGCCGGGCGTCGAAGTCACGCTCGTCAACGAAAAGACCGGCGAGCAGCAAAGCTGGAAATACGAAGACGGCCTGCGCGGGTATCTGCTCGAAGGCATGAACGGCAGCGATCTGCTGATTCCGCTGTTCGAGGGCGAGCGCTACGCGGAAAGCTCGCGTTCGAGCGAAGAGACGTTCGCCGAGGGCGAGGGCGCGGCGTGGGTCGTCGCGTGGAGCGAGGAAGGGCCGCTCACGCGCGAGTCGTACGTGAACCTGATCCCGACACCCGCGGGCGGCACGCATGAGTCGGGTTTGCGCGACGGTCTCTATCAGGCGGTCAAGAGCTTCGTCGAGCTGCACAACCTGCAACCGAAGGGCGTGAAGCTGCTCGCCGAAGACGTGTTCGCGCGGGTGTCGTTCGTGCTGTCGGCGAAGGTGCTCGATCCGCAGTTTCAAGGACAGATCAAGGAGCGCCTGAATAGCCGCGACGCGGTCAAGCTGGTGTCGTCGTTCGCGCGGCCGGCGCTCGAACTGTGGTTGAACCAGCACGTCGAGCACGGCAAGAAACTCGCGGACCTCGTGATCAAGCAGGCCCAGGCGCGCACGCGCGCGGGCCAGAAGGTCGAGAAGCGCAAAAGCTCGGGGGTCGCGGTGCTGCCCGGCAAGCTGACCGATTGCGAATCGACGGAAATCGGACGCAACGAGCTGTTCCTCGTCGAGGGTGACTCGGCGGGCGGCTCCGCGAAGATGGGCCGCGACAAGGAGTATCAGGCCATTCTGCCGCTGCGCGGCAAGGTGCTGAATACGTGGGAAACCGAGCGCGATCGCCTGTTCGCGAACAACGAGGTGCACGACATTTCGGTGGCGATCGGCGTCGATCCGCATAATCCGGACGACAAGGTCGATCTGTCGAATCTGCGCTACGGCAAGATCTGCATTCTGTCGGATGCGGACGTCGACGGCTCGCACATCCAGGTGCTGCTGCTCACGCTGTTCTTCAAGCATTTCCCGCAGCTGATCGAGCGCGGCCATGTGTGCGTCGCGCGGCCGCCGCTGTTTCGCGTCGATGCACCCGCGCGCGGCAAGAAGCCCGCACAGAAGCTCTATGCGCTCGACGAAGGCGAACTCGAGGCGATTCTCGACAAGCTGCGCAAGGACGGTGTGCGTGACAACCAGTGGTCCATCAGCCGCTTCAAGGGGCTCGGCGAGATGAGTGCCGAGCAGCTGTGGGACACGACGATGAATCCCGACACGCGCCGCCTGCAACCGGTTGCGCTCGGTGCACTCGACTACGACGCGACCGTCGCGCGCATGACGATGCTGATGGGCAAGGGCGAAGCGGCGTCGCGCCGCAGCTGGCTCGAAGAGAAGGGCAACGAAGTGGAAGCGGACATCTGAGCGCATCGCGCCTCGATGCGGCATACGACACTTCAAGCCAAACACGGACACGGAATCTAGATGGACGACGATAACACTCTCGACCTTTTCAACGAGCCGCCGTCGGACGGCGACGTGCTGACGCTCGGCAACTACGCGGAGCGCGCGTATCTCGAGTATGCGGTCAGCGTGGTCAAGGGCCGCGCGCTGCCGGACGTTTGCGACGGCCAGAAGCCTGTGCAGCGCCGCATCCTGTTCGCGATGAACGAGATGGGCCTCGGCGACAACGCGAAGCCGGTCAAATCGGCGCGCGTGGTCGGCGACGTGCTCGGTAAGTATCACCCGCACGGCGACCAGTCCGCGTACGACGCGCTCGTGCGTCTCGCGCAGGACTTCTCGATGCGCTATCCGCTGATCGACGGCCAGGGCAACTTCGGCTCGCGCGATGGTGACGGCGCGGCGGCGATGCGTTACACCGAAGCGCGTCTGACGCCGATCGCGAAGCTGCTGCTAAGTGAGATCGACCAGGGCACGGTCGACTTCATGCCGAACTACGACGGCTCGTTCGACGAGCCGAAGGTGCTGCCGGCGCGTCTGCCGTTCGTGCTGCTCAACGGCGCATCCGGTATCGCGGTGGGTCTCGCGACGGAAATTCCGTCGCACAACCTGCGCGAACTCGCAAGCGCCGCGGTCGCGCTGATCCGCCATCCAAAGCTCTCTCACGCGGAGCTGATGCAGCATGTACCGGGTCCGGACTTCCCGGGCGGCGGCCAGATCATTTCGAGCGAGGCGGAAATCGCCGCCGCGTACGAAACCGGCCGCGGCAGCCTGAAGGTGCGCGCGCGCTGGAAGATCGAAGACCTCGCGCGCGGCCAGTGGCAGCTCGTGATCACCGAACTGCCGCCGAACACGGCCGCGCAGAAGGTGCTCGAGGAAATCGAAGAACAGACCAACCCGAAGATCAAGCTCGGCAAAAAGGCGCTGACGCCCGAGCAGTTGCAGACCAAACAGACGCTGCTCGCGCTCGTCGACGCGGTGCGCGACGAATCGGGCAAGGATGCGCCGGTGCGTCTCGTGTTCGAGCCGAAGTCGAGCCGCATCGATCAGACCGAGTTCGTCAACACGCTGCTCGCGCATACGAGCCTCGAATCGAACGCGCCGCTGAACATGGTGATGGTGGGTGGCGACGGCCGGCCGCGTCAGAAGGGCTTGAGCGAAATCCTGCACGAGTGGATCGCGTTCCGTTTCGCGACGGTCACGCGCCGCACGCGGCATCGTCTGTCGAAGGTCGATGATCGCATCCATATTCTCGAAGGCCGGATGATCGTCTTCCTGAATATCGACGAAGTCATCCGCATCATTCGCGAATCGGACGAGCCGAAGGTCGCGCTGATGGCCGCGTTCGGCCTCACGGACCGTCAGGCCGAGGACATCCTCGAAATCCGGCTGCGTCAGTTGGCCCGTCTCGAGAAGATCAAGATCGAGAAGGAACTGGCCGAACTGCGCGAAGAGAAGGCCAAGCTCGAAGAACTGCTCGGCAGCGAACCGGCGATGAAGCGCCAGCTGATCAAGGAAATCGAAGCCGACGCGAAGCAGTACGGCGACGAGCGCCGCACGCTGATCCAGCAGGAAAAGCGCGCGACGTTCGAAGCGCGCGTGGTCGACGAACCGGTCACGGTGGTGGTGTCGCAGAAGGGCTGGGTGCGCGCGTTGAAGGGCCACGGGCTCGACGTCGCGGGCTTCAGCTTCAAGGCTGGCGACGGCCTCTACGCGGCGTTCCAGTGCCGCACGCCCGACATGCTGATCGCGTGGGGCAGCAACGGGCGCGTTTATTCGGTCCCGGTGGCGCAACTGCCGGGCGGGCGTGGTGACGGCGTGCCGGTCACGTCGTTGATCGAACTCGAATCGGGCAGCCATCTGATGCACTACTACGCGGCGTCGGCGGACCAGGCGCTGCTGCTCGCGTCGAGCAACGGCTTCGGCTTTATCGCGAAGGTCGGCGACATGGTGAGCCGCGTGAAGGCAGGCAAGTCGTTCATGACGATCGACGCCGGCGCCGCGCCGCTCGCGCCGATGCCGATGCTGCCGGGTGCGGTGCAGGTCGCGTGTCTGTCGTCGGGCGGGCGTCTGCTCGTGTTCGGCCTCGACGAGATGAAGACGCTGTCGGGCGGCGGCCGTGGCGTCACGCTCATGGCGCTCGACGACAAGGAGACGCTCGTGCAGGCGCTCGCAATCGACAAGGCGGGTGTGATGCTGATCGGCACACGCCGCGGCGGCCGCGTCGACGAGGAGAAGCTGGCGGGCGCCGAGCTTGCGGCGCATGTCGGCAAACGCGCGCGCAAGGGTCGCGCGCCTGACAGCAAGCTGAAGCTCGACGGCATGCGTCCGGTGCTGCCGGCTTAGTAGAGTCGATTTAACCAAGCTTGACGCTGGAAAGCCACGGGCGCCTGCTAGCATGCGGGGCGCTCGCGGTCAGTCACAACAAGTCCGTCGCGCAAAGGGTGTGGGAGCAAACGGGGTGCGGCGGCGTCGCGGCCAGATGAAGGTGCCGCGATTACAACGACAAAATACGATGCAATCGACGTCGATACCCGGAACTGCCTGTATCACGTATGGTCGAACGCGCTCAGTTGCTGCTGAGCGGGATTAAGTGTCCAAAACGGTGTGGCGTCGTCGGGAGAGGAAAACTACATGAACAAGGCTATCGAGGTCGCGCTTTTTCTGCATCTGCTCGGGGTGGCGGTGTGGGTCGGCGGTATGGTGTTCGCGCATTTCTGCCTGCGCCCGGCGCTCGGCGATCTGTCGCCGCAACTGCGCCTGCCGCTGTGGGAGTCGGTGTTCGGCCGCTTCTTCAACTGGGTCGGGGTGTCGGTGCTCGTGATCCTGATCAGCGGCGGCTTCCTGCTGATGCAGTTCGGTGGCGGTCATGCCACCTGGCCATTGCATGCGATGGCCGGCCTCGGCATCGTGATGATGCTGATCTTCGGGCATATCCGCTTCGCCGTGTATCCGCGCATTCGCCGCGCGGTGCAGGCGCAGAAGTGGCCCGATGGCGCGCGGGCGGTCGGTACGGTCCGCCGTCTCGTGCTGATCAATCTCGTGCTGGGCGTCGTGACGATCGGCGTCGCGGTGCTGTCGCGCGGATTCTGATCCGCCGATCGCCAACGGCGCGACAGGCTTCGTGCGGACCGCGATGGGTCACGTCGTGACGCCGTACGCGAGCCACAAACCACACGCCACCGCCACCGTTCCGTACACGGCGTACACCGGCACCTTCAGCTTCGCGAAGCACATTGCGGAGAACGTCGCGGTCAACAGATAGATCGGTTCCAGCGGTACATGCGCGGCAATGCGCAGTACCGCGACCGCGAGAAACGCGGTCGTGACCGCGCGCAGAACCCTCATGCCGTGCTCGAAGCGCGGGTTCACCTTCAACAGATGCAGATGCCGCTGCGCGAGCACGACGAGGCAGCCAGACGGCACGAATAGCGCGAGCGTCGCGATCAGCGCGCCTGGCCAGCCATCGACGAGATACCCGAAGAACGGCACCACGTTCAGCAAGGGTCCCGGAGACAACGGCGACAGCGTAAACGCGAGCGTGAAGTCGTTATCGGACACGCCGACCGCCGGCGTGACGAACAGCGTCTTCAGCACCGGCAACGCCGAGAAGCCGCCGCCGAACAGCGTCATGCCGGCACCGGCGAGACGCGGCCACAGCAGCGCGAGGTCATAGCGATGCGGCAGCGGCAGCGCAAACAGCACGAGCAGGACGCCGAGCGCGGCCAGCAGCCGATAGTCGCCGCGCCGAAGCGACACGGCCAGCCGCGAGTCGCGCTCCGGGCTCGCGAACCAGCCGATGCCGAATGCTGCTCCCAGCATCACCACATACGCCGCGGCGCTATGCGCATAGAGCAGCGCGATGCTGCCGAGCAGCGCCGCCGTCCATTCGAGCTTGCCGCGCACCAGCGCGCGCGTCTGCTTGTACCAGGTGAGCGCGATCAATGTCGCAAGCACGACGCTGAAGTGATGTAGCAGCGTCTGCGACGCGATCGTATGCACGACGGGCGTGCGATAGAAGATCGCGAACAGCGTCATCAGTGTGAAGAAGGGCAGCACGCTCGCCACACCGGCGACCCATGCGCCCGCGCGTCCGCGCAGCGCGTGTCCGAGCTGCACGGCGACGTTGCAGCCGACGGGTCCCGGCACCATCCACGCGAGCGCGATCAGATCCGAGAACGCCACGCGCGAGAGTCGCCCCTCGCGTTCCACGTAGTGATGCTCGAGCTGCGCCATCAACGCGAGGCCGCCCCACGACAGCGCCGACAAGCCGCACACGACCCGGAACAGCGTCCATAGCGGTTCCCGTCGCCCGCGGCGGGCAGCCTCCTCACTCGTGATGGTCGGCATCGGCGCTGCGGGGGCCCGCGGTGCGGGCGCCCGTCCTTTAATTGCTGGTGCTGGATACGCTGCTTGCGCTGTCGGCCAGGTGCGCGACGCGGCGGCCGCTGGTGTTGTTCATGCCGCATACCCCAAAGCGCTCGAGCAGCGCCGGAATCGCCTCTGCCGGCACCGGACGCGAGAACAGGAAGCCCTGCGCCTCGATATGGCCGAGCGCGGCCAGCCACGCAATCTGCTCTTCGGTCTCCGTGCCTTCGACGACCACCGTGAGTCCGAGCGAGCGCGCGAGGTTGACGATCGCGGTGACCATCACGCAGACGCTGCGGTCGCCCGGAATCGCCTGGACGAAGGAGCGGTCCACCTTCAGCGTGTCGACGGCGAAGCGGTTCAGATAGGACAGCGATGAATAGCCGGTGCCGAAATCGTCGAGCGCGATGCGTACGCCGAGACGCTTCAGCGCGAAGATTTTTTCGGAGACGACTTCCGGAAATTCCATCATCGTCGTTTCAGTGATTTCGAGTTCGAGGCGGCGCGCGGAGATGCCGGTTTCCTCGATCGCGCGCGAAATCGTTTGGAACAGGTCGCCGCGCCAGAACTGCACCGCCGAAATGTTCACAGCGAGCGACAGCGTGTCGTAGCCCTGCTGCTGCCACTGCGCGAGCTGACGGCATGCGGTCTCGATCACGAAGTCGCCGATCGGCACGATCAGCCCAGTGGACTCCGCCACGGGAATGAACTCGTTGGCCGGGATCAGCCCGTGCTGCGGGTGGTTCCAGCGCACGAGCGCTTCGAAGCCGGTGATGCAGCGACGCGCCAGATCGATCTTGGGCTGATAGGCGAGGAACAGTTGCCCTTCGGCCAGCGCGACGCGCAGCTGCTGTTCCCACTTCATCAAATGATCCGCGCGATGCGACAGATGCGGCGAATAGAACTGGTAGCAGTTCTTGCCGGCGTCCTTCGCGCTGTACATCGCGAGGTCGGCTTTCTTCAGCAGGTCGATCTCGCTTTCGTTGGCGACCGAGTACAGCGCGATGCCGATGCTCGCATGCAGCACGAACGAACTGCCGCGCACCTCGAACGGCTTCGAGAACGCTTCCGCGGCGGCTTCGGCGAGCGCGACCGCGCGCTTCTCGACATCGTCGCCCTTGATCACGACGACGAACTCGTCGCCGCCGATGCGGGAGAGCGTGCCTTCGTCGGCGACCGCGGTCGCGAGGCGCGAGGCCGTCATCTGCAGCACGATGTCGCCGGCGTTGTGACCGAGCGTGTCGTTGACGGTCTTGAAGTTGTCGAGGTCGATGAAAAGAATCGCGAGGCGGCCGAGATTGAACGGCTGCGCGACGTCGTGGCGCAGCGCCTGCAGCGTCGCGTAGCGATTGCGCAGGCCCGTCAACAGGTCGTATTCGACGAGATGCGTCATCTCGCGCTCGCGGCCGAGCAGCTTGCCGATCAGGCCGGTCGCGACGCCGAAGAAGCTGAGCATCGCGAGCGAAATGAAGCCTGCCATCAACAGATAGACGTTGCGCGTGTGGTTGTAGTCGGCGAATTCTTCGCCCTGCGAAAGACCGACGAGCACGCCGAGCGGATAGCCGTCGATGTGCCGGTACGACACGATACGCGTGACGTTGTCGATCGAATCGACGTAGGTGCCCGACACGTGCTCCGAAGTCGGATACGTGCCGCTCGCGGTGAACGTGCTGCTGGCTTTGTTGGCGTTGCCGGTGCGGCGCGCGAGCACGGTGCCGTTGTCGGAGATCACCGCGATCACGCCTTCGCGGCCGATCGCCGCGTTGTTGTAGAAGTCCGACGTGAAGTAGCTCGGGTCTTCGGAGACCACGACGACGCCCGCGAACGAGCCGTCAGGATGATTCAGGCGCCGCGTCACCTGCAGCGTCCAGTGACCCGAGATGCGGCCGAGCACCGGTTTGCTGATGTATAGCTGGTCGTCGTTCTCGTGCTCGTGGACCTTGAAGTGCTCGCGGTCGGACAGGTCGATGTGGGCGGGATTCAGTTCGGCCGTGTTGGCGATCAGTCTGCCGTGCTCGTCGATCAGCGACACCTGCACGAGCGTTTCGCTTTGCACGACGCCTTTTTCGACCGTGCTCGCGAGATCGAAATGATTCGGCGTCTTTTCGAACTCGTACTTGACGAAGCGCGTGATCTGATCGACCTGGTGAATCGCCTTGATAGTGTGCTGCTCGAGCGCCGAGGAAAGAATGGCGGAAGACGCCATCGCTTCGCGGTACGTCGCGTCTTTCTCGACCGATAGCCGCGCGAAGATCACGGTCCACAGCAGAATCAATACGAGTACGCCGAGTGCTGGAATAACGAGCAACGCGCGCCGGCGCGTGATCATCGGATCGCGTCGCGGCCTGGCTTCGCGCGGGTCGGAGAAGCGGGACTGAGTCATCGCGCGGCCCTTGGCTGGGGGTGGGTCGCTTGCAAACGCACGGGCATCGACTGCGCGAAATAAATGGATGGCTGCATGGTGACCAAGGTGCCAAAGCTGCTGCGCAGGAGGAGAGGGCGTGGCGCCGCGCCTGACCGTCCACAGGTCATCGGATTCGACCGCTATATACCGTTCGATATTACTGAATGCGACTCGATTAAGGAAGCGTCCGCGCATGGGGTATACGCGGGCGCGGCGAGCACCTCGGTCCGGCCGCTCATGAGCCCTGCATGGCCGGTATCTGGCAAGGGTTTTGCCGTCCAGTCGCAATGAATTCGGACAACCAGGTATGGCGACGTCATAGTGATGCGGCTTTTTGTGGTGTGAAGCGGCGACATGCGGCGTGTCGCGGTGCCTCGCGCGCGAGGCCGCGATTGCTTACGCGAGCCGGCACGTGCCGTCGATGATCGTTACCGCAGGGCCGCCGATCCAGATCTTGCCGCGTGCATCGTCATAGTGGACCGACACGTCGCCCGCGCGCCCGAGCACGGTGCCTTGGCGCGCCGTGTAGCGCGTGCCGGGACGACGTTGCTGCAGGCTCAGCAGACCCGCGAGCGCGGCGTTGGCGCTGCCCGTCACCGGGTCTTCGCCGGTGCCGAAGCCGCCGCCCGCCATCAGGCAACGGACTTCGAACGTTGCCGGGCCGTCGGCGTCGTGCGGACCGTATACGGCGACGCCGTGCGTGTCGACCGAATGCACGAGCTCGGCTAGCGCCGCCGCATCGGGTTCGAGCGCGAGGCAGTCGCGGGCCGAATCGACCCGCACGACGAGCCACGGCGCGCCGTTATCCACCGCGCATGGCGGCGCGGTAAAGTCGATCGCCTGACTACGTAAAGCCGTAGACAGCGCCTCGTAACGATGCTCGGCGAGCGGCGTCACGCGCGCGGGTGGCGCGGCGAACGCCCATGCGCCGTGTGTAGCGTCGGCGCCATCGAGCGCTTCGAGTTCGACGAGACCCACGCCGCATTGCTGGATCAGCTTGCCAGCCTGCTTCGGCTGGTAGCCGCTTTCGCGCAAAGCATGCGCGGTGCCAAGCGTCGGATGACCAGCGAACGGCAACTCGCCGCCCGGCGTGAAGATGCGCACGCGATAGTCGGCGGCGGCATCGGTCGGCTTCAGCAGAAAGGTGGTTTCGGACAGATTGGTCCAGCAGGCGATGGCCTGCATCTGCGCGGTATCGAGCGCGTCGGCATCGAACACGACGGCGAGCGGATTGCCCTTGAACGGTGTCGACGAAAACACGTCGACCTGTTTGAAACGAACGGTGTGAGCGGACATCGACAGGCCCCGGCGCAATGGACGTTGAGGGATCTCGCGGATTCTATCCGGCTGCGCGGCAGCGATCCACCGTCGCCATAAAACAAAAACGCGCCGCCGGTGTGTGACACCAGACAGCGCGTTCGCATCGCGATGCCGCGTGAATTATTTGCGAATCTCACGCGGCATCGCCTGCATCGTCATATCGCTTCGATGCTTATTCGACCTCGGCGATCAGTTCGATCTCGACGCACGCGCCGAGCGGAATCTGCGCGACGCCGAATGCCGAGCGCGCGTGCTTGCCGCGCTCGCCGAACACGTCGGCGATCAGCTCGGACGCGCCGTTGGTGACCACATGCTGCTCGGTGAACTCGAGCGTCGAGTTCACGAGGCTCATCAGCTTGACGATGCGCGTGACGCGGTTCAGGTCGCCGACGTGCGCATGCAAGGTGGCGAGCAGATCGATTGCGATCGAGCGCGCGGCGGCCTTGCCTTCGTCGGTGCCGAGCGTCGCGCCGAGCTTGCCGACCCAGACCTTGCCGTCCTTCTTCGCGATGTGACCCGACAGGTACACCGTGTTGCCGCTTTGCGCGCTCATCACATAGGCCGCTGCCGGCGCACCCGCTGCCGGCAGTTCGATGCCGAGTTCCTTGAGCTTGTCGTACACATTCGATTGAGCCATGTCGTGTCCTCGTTACGGTGAGATTGCATGAATGCAGGCGGGGCGAAGTCCGCACGCAACGCGCGTGCAAACTTCGCCCCGGTGGCAGTGCGGCTAACGCCGTTTTAAATTTTCGCGCGCACGAGTGCGCCGAGACGCGCCACGCCTTCGTCGATTTTAGCGGGCGGCACGGTGACGAACGACAGACGCAGCGAATTGTGCTGCGCCTCGCTCGCGAAAAACGGAGCGCCCGGCACGAATGCGACGTTTTGCGCGACCGCTTCTTCGAGCAGCTTCATCGTGTCGATGCCCGCCGGCAGCTTGACCCAGATGAACATGCCGCCTTCCGGACGGTTCCAGCTGACGCCTTCGGGCATATAGCGTTCCAGCGCGGTGAGCATCGCGTCGCACTGGTTGCGATACAGCTCGCGGATCGTCGGCACGTGCGTGTCGAGGAAGCCGTCCTTGACCACTTCGTGCACGATGCGCTGCGTGAAGCTCGGCGTGTGCAGGTCGGTGGCCTGCTTGGCCTGCACGAGTTTGAAGATCAGTTCCTCGGGCGCGATGATGAAGCCGACGCGCAGACCCGGCGCGAGCACCTTCGAGAACGAGCCCAGATAGACGATGTGATCGGGCGCCATCGACAGCATCGTCGGCAGCGGTTCGCCCGCGTAGTCGAGCGCGCCGTAGGGGTCGTCCTCGATCACCGGGAACGGCGAGCTTTTCGCGAACTCGGCGAGCGCGCGGCGGCGTTCGACCGGCAGACGACGGCCGGTCGGATTCTGGAAATTCGGCTGTGTGTACAACAGACGCGCGCCTTTGATCAGTTCCGGCGTCAGGCCTTCCGGGATCAGGCCCTGTTCGTCGGTCGGAACCTGCACGTAGTGCGGCTCGTACATCGAGAACGATTGCAGCGCGCCAAGGTAGGTCGGCGTTTCGACCAGCACCGGGCTAGCCACGCAAACCAGCACCTTGCCGAGCAGGTCGAGCGCCTGTTGCGAGCCGGTCGTGATCAGCACCTGCGACGGGCGGATCTGCGCGCCGTTAATCGAGTAGCGTTGCGCGATCCATTCGCGCAGCGGCAGATAGCCTTCGGTCGCGCTGTACTGCAGCGCAGCGGCGGGCGAGTCGCGCAGGATGCGGTCGGATGCCTCGCGCATGCGCTCGGCCGGGAAGGTAGCCGGCGAGGGCAGGCCGCCGGCGAAGGAGATGACTTCGGGCCGTTCCGTGACCTTCAGGATTTCGCGAATCGCGGAGCTGGTGAGCTTGCGCGCGCGTTCGGACAATTGCCACGTCGGGGCTTTCAGGTCGCTTTGGTCCATGATCTCCTCTGCTGGTATTTCTGGAACCGGTCAAAACTTCAATTATCGCGCGACTCGGCAAGCATTGCCGCTGGGGGCGCCCCGGGGTTGCCCCGGGGTTGGCCCGCGGTTGCCCAATCGCGCGCTGCTTATCCGAGGGTTCGTGGACCTTCGGGTGTTTCAAATTCGGCGACGAGCGCCGCGGCGCCGTCGGTCGGCTCGACGTCGAGCAGGTGCGCGGCGCCGAGCCAGCGCAGTTGCTCGCCAATCAGCTCGGGCCGCGGATGCACGGCTTTCAGCGCTTTCAGCGCGAGGTTCGTCGGTGCCAGCGACTGCGACGGATGCCGCGTCGAGTCCCACTGGATCAGCGACGGCAGCACGCCGTCGCCAGCGCCTTGCCAGGCGGGGAACGAGCCGTCGTCGGGCACCGTCAGGCCCCACGTGAAATCGCCGCGCGTCATCGGCACGACCGGCGCGATGCGCTGCGGATACTGCGCCTGCCACGTCGCGAGACGCTTCGGCCGCTCGACGCGCGCGACCCAATGCGACAGATACGGCCCGTTTTCGAGTCGCGCCTGCGTCGCCGGGTCGTCGAGCGCGAACAGGCGCGGGCGCGGCGCGGTGCCACCGGGTGTGTCGGCCGCGGCGCGCGGATCAATCGCGATCACTTCCAGATAGACGCCGCCCCACAGGCCGAGCAGGCGATTGTGGGTCCGCATCAGCGGATGCGCGCCGCCGCCGGCCGGGGCGACGCCGAGGGTATCGGCGACGTAGCGGACGCCTTCATCCAGCGTGCGCGCGGAGACGACGAGGTGATCGAGACTGATGAGCGATTGGGCTGTCAGGGCTGTCATGGCGGATGGACGGAAAACGCTGTTCTGCGCAAGGGCCCGTTGCGCGCCCCGCTGAAGGCTGCGCTGCCGGGGCCGTAAGCATAACCGTTTGCCGGATCGGCGGGCCATGCGGATGGTTTCGTATGCCGTGACCACCCTTCGCTGGATTCAAATGTAACGGCCGCGACCTGCACAGTAACGGTACAATCGACTCGATACTGTTCGGTACAGTTGGAGCCCGTCATGTCCGTCCCGCTTGCCGAGATTCCCGCCCCGCACGATACCGCGTCGTTGACTCTCGTCGAACAGCTCGTCCAGTGGGCGCGGCGACGCATCGAGGAGCGCGTGTTCCGCCCCGGCATGCGCATGCCGTCCATCCGTAAGCTCGCGCTCGACAAGGGCGTCTCGCGCTTCACGGTGGTCGAAGCGTACGAGCGGCTCGTCGCGCAGGGTTTTCTGGAGTCGCGGCGCGGTTCCGGCTTCTATGTGCGCGAGCGCCAGGGCAGCGCGGCGACGGTCTCCGAACTGCACCCGCGCGCCGAGACGCTGCCCGCGCCGGCCAATATCGACGTCGTCTGGCTGCTGCGCAACATGCTGCATACGGGCGCGCGGCCCGAGCGCAGTCCGGGGCTCGGCTATTTGCCGGCCCGCTGGCTCGACGGCGACCTGATCACCAACGCGCTGCGCACGCTCGGCCGGCAAAGCGGCATGCAGATGCTCGGCATCGGCACCGCGCAAGGTTTCCTGCCGCTGCGCCAGCAGTTGCAGACGCGGCTCGAGGAGTTGGAGATCGGCGCGTCGCCCGAGCAGATCGTGATGGTGTCCGGCATCACGCAGGCGATCGACCTGATTTCGCGCATCTACGTGAAACCGGGCGACGCGGTGATCGTCGGCGATCCGGCGTGGTTTCAGATGTTCGGCTGCTTCGCGTCGCAGGGCGCCCGATTGGTCGGCATGCCGTACACCCCGGACGGTCCCGATCTCGACGCGCTCGAAGCGCTGGTTCAGGAATGGCGCCCCAAAATGCTGGTGATCAACTCGGTGCTGCAAAACCCGACTGGCACCTCGCTGACCGCCGCGCAGGCGTTCCGCATCCTGCGGCTTGCCGAGGCGTACGACTTCATCGTCGTCGAGGACGATATCTACGGCGACCTGTGCCCGCCCGGCTACCCGGGCACGCGGCTCGCGAGCCTCGATCAGTTGAAGCGTGTGATTTACCTCGGCAGCTTTTCGAAGACGCTCGCGCCGAATCTGCGCGTGGGGTTCATCGCGTGCGCGCCGGAAGTCGCAATGGTGGTCAGCAATCAGAAGATGCTGGTCGGCATGACGAGCCCCGAACTCAACGAGCGCGTGATCTACAAGATCCTGACCGAGGGCCACTACCGGCGGCACGTCGAGCGCATCCGCGCGCGGCTCGACGGTGTGCGCGAGAAGGCCGTGCGGATGATCGAGAAGACCGGTATGAAGCTGTTCCTGACGCCGACGGCCGGCATGTTCCTGTGGGCCGACACCGGCGTCGACGCGGGCGCGCTCGCCGCGGCCGGGCACGAAGCTGGCTTCCTGCTGACGCCGGGCGGCCTGTTTTCGCCGCAGCAGTCGCCGAGCACGTGGATGCGCTTCAACATCGCCAATTGCGGCGATCCCGAACTGCCGGCGTTTCTGAGCCGTTATCTCGACGGCGTCGCGCGCCGCGCCTCTTGAAACCGCGCCGGATCGTCCCCAATTGCGCCGACGATCCCGCGGTCCGGCGATCCGGCCCGGCGGGCCCTGACAGGTTTCGCCGCCGCCCATCCCCCATTCGCAACAGAGAGGAAGTCCGACCATGGCACAAGAAACCATGAGCTTTCAGGCAGAAGTGAAACAACTTCTGCAACTGATGATCCATTCGCTGTACAGCAACAAGGAAATCTTTCTGCGCGAGCTGATCTCGAACGCGTCCGACGCGGCCGACAAGCTGCGCTTTGAGGCGATCGAAAACAGCGCGCTGTACGAAAACGATCCGAACCTGCGGATTCGCGTGTCGTACGACAAGGCCGCGCGCACCGTCACGGTCGACGACAACGGCATCGGCATGAGCCGCGACGAAACGATTGCCCACCTCGGCACGATCGCACGTTCGGGCACCAAGGAATTCTTCGGCAAGCTGTCGGGCGACCAGCAGAAGGACGCGGCGCTGATCGGCCAGTTTGGCGTGGGCTTCTACTCGGGCTTCATCGTCGCCGACAAGATCACCGTCGAGACGCGCCGCGCCGGTTTGCCGGCCGCCGAAGGCGTGCGCTGGGTCAGCGCGGGCGAGGGCGATTTCGCGGTGGAGACGATCGAGCGCGCCGCGCGCGGCACGACCATCACGCTGCATCTGCGTGCCGATGAGGACGAGTTGCTGTCGTCGTATCGGCTGAAGTCGATCATTCAGAAGTACTCGGACCACGTCGCGCTGCCGATCCTGATGCAGAAGGAAGAGTGGGACGCGGAAAAGAGCGAGATGGTCACGAAGGAAGAGGACGAGACCGTCAACCAGGCGAGCGCGCTGTGGACCCGTTCGAAGAACGACATCACCGAAGATCAATACAAGCAGTTCTACCAGCACATCTCGCACGATCATCAGGACCCGCTGACGTGGACGCATAACCGCGTCGAAGGCCGCAGCGAATACACGCAACTGCTGTACGTGCCGGCGCACGCGCCGTTCGATCTGTGGAACCGAGAGCAGCGCGGCGGGCTGAAGCTGTACGTGAAGCGCGTGTTCATCATGGACGACGCCGAGCAACTGCTGCCCACCTACCTGCGTTTCGTGAAGGGTGTGGTCGATTCGGCCGATCTGCCGCTCAACGTGTCGCGCGAAATCCTGCAGGAAAGCCGCGACGTGAAGGCGATCCGCGAAGGCGTGACGAAGCGCGCGCTGTCGATGCTCGAAGAACTGGCGAATTCAGAAGAAGCCGCCGACAAGGAAAAGTACGCCAGCTTCTGGAAGGAATTCGGTCAGGTGCTGAAGGAAGGCATCGGCGAGGACTTCGCCAATCGCGAGCGCATCGCGAAGCTCCTGCGCTTTGCGACGACGCATACGGGCACGGCCGAGCAGACCGTGTCGCTGGCCGACTACGTCGCTCGCATGAAGCCCGAGCAGACGAAGATTTACTACGTAACCGCCGACACGTGGCAAGCCGCGTCGAACAGCCCGCATCTCGAAGTGTTCCGCAAGAAGGGCGTCGAAGTGCTGTTGCTCACTGATCGCGTCGATGAATGGATGCTGTCGTTCCTCAACGAATTCGACGGCAAGCCGCTGCAAAGCGTCGCGCGCGGCGATCTCGATCTCGGCGCGCTGAACGACGAGGAAAAGCAGGCGCAGGAGAAGATCGGCGAAGAGTTCAAGCCGCTCGTCGAGAAGATGAAGGAAGCGCTGAAGGACAAGGCGAAGGACGTGCGTCTGACGTTCCGCCTGACCGACTCGCCGTCGTGCCTCGTCGCCGACGACGGCGAAATGAGCGGCTACCTGCAGCGCATGCTGAAAGCCGCGGGCCAGAAGGCGCCAGAGTTCCATCCGATCCTCGAAGTGAATCCGGAGCACGCGCTCGTCAAGGGTCTGCATGCCGATAGCGCGAATTTCGACGACTGGTGCCATCTGCTGTTCGATCAGGCGCTGCTCGCCGAAGGCGGCGCGCTCGAAGATCCGGCGAGCTTCGTGAAGCGGACCAATGCGTTGCTGCTGTCGCGCGCGAGTTGAGTTTCAAGGAAGGCGAACTGGGAGCGTCGATCACGTTGTTATTGGATTGACGCTCTGAGGTGGTTCGAAATGCGCTGCTTCGGCAGCGCATTTTTTTGCCCGTCGGTTTACGCCGGCTTCGTGCCTGGAGCGGCGCGCGATCAGCGCAAGCGTCGCCGCGAAAAAATGCCGTCGGAGCGCGCCGCTATAATCCGACACCATGCCTATCCGTTTCGATCCCGCCGACACCCACTGGCGCGTCGCGCCTTTGCCCACTTTCAGCGCTGCCCAGAAAGACTGGCTGACCCGCGGCGGTTCGCTGACTGCGCATCTGCGCGCGCTCGGCGCGGTCGCGGTGCGGGTGACGCGCGAAGCGATCGCGCAGCCGTGGCCGGACGAAGCCGCCGCGCTCGGACTCACGCCGCGCGCGCCCGTGTGGGTGCGCGAAGTGGTGCTGTCTGTCGATGGTGTGCCGTTCGTCGCCGCGCATAGCGTGACGCCACGCGCCGCGAGCGTCGGCATCTGGCAGGCGACGCGGCGGCTGCGCACGCGGCCGCTCGCCGAGTTGCTGTACAGCGATAGCGGCGTCGCGCGTTCGTCGCTGGTGAGCCGCAGGGTGGGGAAGCGGCATCCGTTGTATCGGCTGGCCGCGCGTGAGATCGGCGGTGGCCTCGTGGATGAGCCGCATGCGCTGGTGGCACGGCGCTCGGTGTTCGAGCGCCACGGCGCGCCGTTGATGGTGACCGAATGCATGCTGCCGACATTGTGGGAGCATCTGGCCCGGCTGGAGCAGGCGGGGCCCTCGGGCGGCGCTGCAACCGAGACCGTTTTAGGCGCGCATGTCGCGCACGAGCGGATACGCGACCACGGCCGTCCGCTCGATCACACCGCGTCGCGCGCGCATGCCGCGCCGCGCACGTCGGACGACCGGGGCCGCTGATGTTGCGCGGCTTTCCGCCGGTCGTCGCGGCCGACACGCACACGCTGATACTCGGCAGTTTTCCCGGCGAAGCGTCACTGGCCGCGGCGCAGTATTACGCACATCCGCGCAACCAGTTCTGGCGCCTGCTCGGCACGGTACTCGGCGAACCCGCGCTGCACGGGTTGCCGTATGAAGAGCGCCTCGCACGCGTGCTCGCGCATCGGATCGGCATCTGGGATGTGCTCGATGCATGCCATCGTCAAGGCAGTCTCGACTCGGCGATCCGCCATGCGCAGCCGAACGACTTCGAGTCGTTGCGCGAGCATGCGCCGTTGCTCAACAAGGTTTGCTTCAACGGGAAGACGGCGGGGCGGTTCGCGCCGGTCATCGGTGCGGCAGGCTATCGAACGCTGGTGTTGCCGTCGTCGAGCCCGGCGAATGCGACGCTGTCGTTCGAACAGAAGCTCTCGTGTTGGCGGCAGATTGTTTCCTGACGAAACTCGGAGGAAGGCTACTTAGTTCGGCAGCAGCGAGCCGCTACGAATAGGCTCGGCTCCAGCGACACACGCGACCTCCAGCCCCGCGGTGGCGAAGCGCGCGCGTTGCCGCGCATATAGCACGCCGGCGACGGAATTCGTGATCGTGACGACGCGGCCGGTCAGCGGATCGACGATGTCGGCGATCGCCTCGCCGGGCTCGACCCAGACACCGAGCGGCGCGCGGAACACGAGCACGCCGGAGATCGGTGCGACGAGCGGCTCGCTGCCGGAGAAAGGCGTGGCCTGGAACGCGAGCTCCGGCAACGGCGCGGGTGTGCCGTCGATGACACCGCGAAACGTCAGGTATTCGACGATCGCATTCGCGTCGCGCTCGGCGAACGCGTAGCTCACGTCCGCCTGGCCGCGCAGCTCGATCGTTACCGAGATCGAGCCATTCGGAATCGGATAGCGCTCGCCGTAGCGGGCACGCAGCTCGGACCAACTGAAGCTGTGAATCTCGTCGAACGGATTGCCGATCGAATTGAGCGCGAGCAGCGAAGTCTTCGCGTCGAGATAGCGCGCGAGTGGCTCGACGTCGGGCCACGTGTCGGGGTTCGTGAACAGATGCATCGCCGCTTCGAAGTCGCAGTGCAGGTCGAGCACGACGTCGGCATCGTATGACAGGCGCTGCAGCGCGAGGCGCTGCGATTCGAGCTCGGTGGTCGGCGTTTGCTCGGCGAGCGCCTCGCGCATTGCGGCGCGCACGGCGCGCAGGTTCCGTTGCGCGTCGCCGGTCAGGTGAGGCTCGATGCGCGGCATCACGAGCTCGGCCAGATTGTGGAAGTTGCGATTGAAGTTCGCCGCGGTGCCGCTTTCGAAGCGGCCAACCATGTGCCCGAGCACCCGCTGGTTGAGGCCGATCGGATTGGGTACCGGCACGATGACGATTTCGCCGCGCAACCTGCCCGCCGTCTCGAGGGCGGCGACGCGTTGGCGCAGTTCCCATGCGACCAGCATCCCCGGCAGCTCGTCGGCATGCAGCGACGACTGGATGTAGATCTTCTGTCCGCCCGTCGGGCCGTAGTGGAAGCTCGTCAGGTACCGCTCGGTGCCGAGCGACGGGGAAATCAACGGATGGGTTTGTGTTTGCATGATGGTGTGAATGTTGCCGGCCGCCGTGCGGGGGCGGGGGTTCCCGCGCCATTGCCTGTCAGCTGACGTATACGGCGAAGTTTGAAGTGCCCCGCTTCGAGCTTCAGCTCAGTTGTATAGACAAGATAGAGAATTGAAGATGATGGCGGAAGTAGGGTTTTCGCTGACGACGGGCGGCGTGCCTTCATGTAGGCGGGGGTTTCGCGTGAAACGAAAATTCGAAGGAGGAATCGAGGCGCGCTGTAGCAATAGATGTATATGCAACCTGCGTGCTATGGAGAAGGGTCCGAAGACGAGCGATGCCGCGCCGTCAAAGCTCGAGTGCAAGAAACCTCGTGCCCTCGACCGGATTTGCGTAGTAAGGCGCGATTTCCACGAACCCTAATCGCTCGTAGATGCGCTGCGCGAAAGCGGTTTTCGGCACCGAGTCGAGGACCAGCTTCGAGAAGCCCAACGATTTTGCTTTCCCGATCACCGACGTCACCAGCGTTTCGCCGAGACGCATCCCTCTGAATGCGTCGCGCACGAACAGGCGCTTGATTTCGGCGGTCTCCGCACTATGGCGCAGCAGCCCCGCGCAACCGGCGAGTTCGCCGCCGGCATCGGCGACGAAGAACATGCCGGATGGCAACGTGTAAACCGCTTCGAACGCGTCCATTTCGGCATCGAATCCACGGTACGACAGATCCAGATCCAGCCACTGGACATACTCGCGGATCACCGCGACGAGTCTGCGCGTGTCGGCGGGGAAAACGGCTTCGCGAACGATCGGCAGCGGCGTTTGCATGGCGGTTCTCAGATCCATACGTCGTTTTCGGCCGTTCTTTCGTTGGTCGTATCGCCGGTGTTGACGACGCCGCGCGGTTCGATCAGCAGCAGCTTCACTTCGGAGCCGGCATACGGCTTGTGCTCGACTCCCTTTGGAACCACCGCCATTTCTCCGGCGAGCAGTTCGATCGAGCGATCGCGGAAGTCGATGCGCAAGCGCCCTTCGAGAACGATGAAAGTCTCGTCGGTGTCGGCATGCCGGTGCCAGACGAAATCGCCCTCTATCTTTACGACCTTGAACTGATAGTCGTTCATTTCGGCAACGACGCGCGGCTGCCAGTGGTCGTCGATCTGACGGATCTTGTCGAGCAGATTGATCGTCTTGTATTGGCCGCGTTGCTCGGGGGTCGGCTGGGAATCGCTGTGCATGGTGGCTCCATTCGGGTGATACCTGGAACAGAGCTTAGGCCGGCCGCCGGCGGATGTCTTGAACGATTGTGCAAGCTTGGGCTAGCCGGCGCGCCGATCGCTCGTCATCGCGAGCCAACGCGCGGGCGGGATCCCGTATGCGTGGCGAAAATGCCGGGTCATGTGGCTCTGGTCGGCGAAGCCGGCCGCTGCCGCCGTGTCCACGAGGGAAACGCCGCGCAGCATCATCGCGCGCGCCGCTTCGAGCCGGCGCATGACCAGGTAGTGATAGGGGCTGGTGCCGTAAAAGGTTCGGAAATCGCGCGACAGGCTCCAGCGATCCTGTCCGCTGACGGCGGCAAGTTCATCCAGCGTGACGACGCGGCTGCTCGATGCGTGCAGATATTCCCGTGCCCGCTGCGCTGCCGCGAAATCCGCGGACCTGCGCGCAGCTCGGGCACCCGATACGCTGTCCAGCGCGAGCGCGAGGCCGGCGAGCGCGTCGTCGCGCTCGAGCGGCTCCGCGTCGCCGCGCAGTTGGCGCAACGCTGTCTTCGTCGCTTCGAACAGCCGTGGATCGTTCGTGACCCCGCCTTCGACGAATGGCAGCGGCCGGCCTCCGAGGACCTCCTGGATGGCGGCCGGGTGCACGTAAATCATCTGATAACGGAATCCCTCCTGCGTACCGGCCTGACCGTCGTGCGCTTCGTCGGGATGCAGCACCATCGTCTGGCCGGGCAGACTGGTGCGCAAGCCGCGCCGGTAGTGAAAGCACTGAACCCCGGCGAGCGTCAGGCCGATCGCAAAGGTGTCGTGCCGATGCAGGGAGTACGCATTGCCGTGGAAAAAGGCCTCGATGCTTTCGACTCCGTCGGTGGGCTCCGAACGGGAAATCCAGTCGGATTGGAGTTGGCTGATGTCGCCGTCCATCATACTCTCGGGCTTGTTTGGCGGGGCTGCGGGAAAATCGATGTCAGATGGCCTTCATATTAACCGTCCTGAGCAATTGCCTGCTCGCTCGCTAGCGACCCTCGTGCGACGCTGTGGGATTGCTCGCTCAGAAGACGCTGTATCTCGTCAAGGAAAGAGGCGGTCGTCTAGCCCCACCCCTCGAGACGGAACCCGCGCATGCTCTTTCCTGAACGAGTCTCACGAATCAAACCCTGCTGTCTGTGAGAGTCATCTCTCTTGTAGCACGAGACAATCTCTGGAGCGGTTTCTCCGAAATACGATGTAACGATATCGTTCGGCATCCTGTTGCATGTCAATAGCGTCTTGGACTACTGAGTACTGGCGGTCCACAGCGCCGTCCGTCCGGCGGACGTACAAATCATCCTTCGCCCATAGCCGACCTGTGAAGTCGCCTGATAGCCTCAAAGTCCCGAAACGAACAGAGAGGATTTTTTGCATGTCACAGGCGAATGAGTCAGACGATTTTCGCGTTGTACTGAGCGCCCCGCAACTCGTGGCCGTCTTGGCCCGTCAATCGATTAACCAGACCGAAATGCTTTCCAATCGGCTATGGGGCGGCTTGCAGGTTGTCGGTGGCGTTCTGGAAATGGTCGGAGCGGCCGCACTATGCGTTCTGCCGGAGCCGACGATGGCGAGCAAAGCCGGGTGTGTCGTGTTCGGCGCACATGGTTCTGATACGGCGGCGGCCGGTCTGCGTCAGGTCTGGACGGGGCGGGATACGGCTACGCTGACCCAGCAGGGTACGACGAAGCTGGCCGAGGCGATGAAAGCTAGTCCTGGCATCGCGAGCAGTATTGGCTTGTCGCTTGATATCGCCGTGCCGTTTGGCTTTGCTGGTTCGGTCAAGGCCGCGCGGGCTTCGCGGATCGTGATGGGCAGGATTGACCTAATGAAGCACGAAGCGAAGCTGGGCAGTCGGATCGGAGGCCACACAGTCGAGAAACATGTGGGGCGCACTGAAGCACAGTTGCGCGAGCGATTAACTCGCGAACCAAAGCGGCAAACGGTTTCGTCGTTCACGAATATCGAGTCTGCGGAATGGGCGATCTCGGAGGTGATGCGGGTTGACGCACTTCGGATCAAAACATGGGCGCAATCTTCGAGGCGAGCCAAGCCGCTCGAATTGGAAAAGGACGTAGGGAGGACCGTCGGCTATGGAATATCCAGGAAAACAGATAGCTTAACGGGCATGAGCGTTGTACACCTCGTTCTTAAATACGAAACGTACAACGGAATGCCATACTATGTTCTCACGGCCTACCTATACTGAGTTCTAGCAATGAGAGAAACTTCATACCCCGAACTGAATCAATTGTTCGGCGTTTACTTGAACCAGGATTTCGACATATGGGGTGAGACCATTCCCGATATTGTTGCCTGTTACAAAAGGGATAGCCCGGTGGCTGACCATCAATCAATGCTCGCAGAGATAGAAAGATTCGAGAAAGAACACCAGCATGATCTCGATGTCGCGTTCGATCAGATGTACGGGCACGAGTTCTCTCCTGTCCCATGGGGACACACGACCGCATCATTTCTTGGGGAATTGAAGCGGCTGTTGAGTGAATAGCCAAGTCGCGATCGCCGCCTACGAGCGCGCTTTTGCATCGTTTGCCCCCCCGTATCCGCGGGGTTCTTGTTGGCTAGTGAGACGGGGCGCAATATAGGGTGCGGCCTGATTCGGAAAGCCGGACAGATGGCACCGCCTAATCCATGCGTGCTCCGTTGCGCGTCGATGTTCAGTCGCAAATGCTACTGAGGTGAGGGCTAGTGGCTTTCCGTGTCGTTCACGTTCCGATTCTCCCCGCAGCCCAAAAATGAGGCAGAATCCACACGTGCTACCCGCTGCGCGACGCAGTCCGCCGTGTTCGCTTAATCGTTCCGCTTTGGCGTTCCAGGGCCCCGCATCGCCATCCGCCGCGCACAGCGTTTGTGTCCTCGTGTTGTCGTTTTCCTGATCGACGCTTGCGCATCCTGCCGGTATCACGCGCGAGATGCCTCTCAACCGCCCGCCCAGAGCCTAGCAATGACGACCCAGCAACCGACCATCATCTACACCCTCACCGACGAGGCCCCGCTGCTCGCGACAGCGGCGTTCCTGCCGATCATCCGGACCTTCACGAGGCCGGCCGGCATCGAGGTCGAGACCAGCGACATCTCGGTCGCGGGCCGCATCCTCGGTGAGTTCCCCGAATTTCTGACCGAAGCGCAGCGGGTGCCCGACAACCTCGCTGAACTGGGTCGCCTGACCTCGTTGCCCGACACCAACATCATCAAGCTGCCCAACATCAGCGCATCGGTGCCGCAACTGACGAGCGCGATCAAGGAGCTGCAGGCGAAGGGCTACAAGGTGCCCGACTACCCGGAAGATCCGAAGACCGACGCGGAGAAGGCGATCCGTCAGCGCTACTCGAAGTGTCTCGGCAGCGCGGTGAACCCAGTGCTGCGCGAGGGCAACTCGGACCGTCGCGCGCCGGCCGCGGTCAAGAACTACGCGCGCAAGCATCCGCACAGCATGACCGAATGGAGCATGGCCTCGCGCACGCACGTCGCCACCATGCGACATGGCGACTTCTATCACGGCGAAAAATCGATGACGCTCGATCGCGCGCGCGACGTGAAGATGGAACTCGTCACGAAGAACGGCAAGACGATCGTGCTGAAGCCGAAGGTCGCGCTAGAGGACGGCGAGATCATCGACAGCATGTTCATGAGCAAAAAGGCGCTGCTCGCGTTCTATGAAGAACAGATGGAAGACGCGCGCAAGACCGGCATGATGCTGTCGCTGCACGTGAAGGCGACGATGATGAAGATCTCGCATCCGATCGTCTTCGGCCACGCGGTGAAGGTGTTCTACAAGGACGCGTTCGCGAAGCACGGCAAGCTGTTCGACGAGCTCGGCGTGAACGTCAACAACGGCCTCGTCAATCTGTACGAGAAGATCGAGGCGTTGCCGGAATCTCAGCGCGAGGAAGTGATCCGCGACCTGCACGCGTGCCATGAGCATCGTCCGGAACTGGCGATGGTCGATTCGGCGAAGGGCATCTCGAACCTGCACGCGCCGAACGACGTGATCGTCGATGCGTCGATGCCGGCGATGATTCGCGCCGGCGGCAAGATGTGGGGCGCCGACGGTCGTCCGAAAGACACCAAGGCGGTGATCCCGGAGAGCACGTTCGCGCGCATCTACCAGGAGATCATCAACTTCTGCAAGACCAACGGCGCGTTCGATCCGGTCACGATGGGCACGGTGCCGAACGTCGGCCTGATGGCGCAGAAGGCGGAAGAATACGGCTCGCACGACAAGACCTTCGAAGTGCCGGAAGACGGCGAGGCGCGCATCGTCGATCTCGCGAGCGGCGAGGTGCTGCTCACGCAGAACGTCGAGCAGGGCGACATCTGGCGCATGTGCGAGGTGAAAGATGCGGCGATCCGCGACTGGGTTAAGCTCGCGGTCACGCGCGTGCGCAATTCCCGCACACCCGCGGTGTTCTGGCTCGACCCGTATCGCCCGCACGAGGCGGAACTGATCAAGAAGGTCGAGGCCTACCTGAAGGATTACGACACCACCGGCCTCGACATCCAGATCATGTCGCAGGTGCGCGCGATGCGTTACACGCTGGAGCGCGTCGTGCGCGGGCTCGATACGATCTCGGTCACCGGCAACATCCTGCGCGATTATCTGACCGACCTGTTCCCGATCATGGAGCTGGGCACGAGCGCGAAGATGCTGTCGATCGTGCCGTTGATGGCGGGCGGCGGCATGTACGAGACCGGCGCGGGCGGTTCGGCGCCGAAGCACGTGAAGCAGCTCGTCGAAGAGAACCATCTGCGCTGGGACTCGCTCGGCGAATTCCTCGCGCTCGCGGTATCGCTCGAAGAGCTGGGCATCAAGACCGGCAACAACCGGGCGAAGATCCTCGCGAAGACGCTCGACACCGCAACCGGCAAGCTGCTCGACAACAACCGCAGCCCGAGCCCGAAGACGGGCGAGCTCGACAATCGCGGCAGCCAGTTCTATCTGGCGATGTACTGGGCGCAGGAGCTGGCCGCGCAAACGGACGATGCCGCGCTGGCCGCGCAGTTCGCGCCGCTCGCGACGCAGCTGACCGCCAACGAGCAGGTGATCGTGGCGGAGCTCGCGTCGGTGCAGGGCGCGCCGGCGGACATCGGCGGCTATTACAAGCCGGACTTCAACAAGCTCGAAGAGGTGATGCGGCCCAGCCACACATTCAACGAGGCGCTCAAGGCGGTGCGCGTCGAGTGAGGTAACGGCAAGTGACGACGGGCGGCCCGTTGCGCGCGGGCGGCTCGTCGTAGGAAGGGCGGCCAATGCTGCCTGCAAACGCTGCCCGCGAACGCGTTCAGTACTGCACGACGATCGTGACCCGGCGGTTCGCAGCTCTTGCCGCCGCGTCAGCGCCGGCAACCAGCGGGAAATTGTCCGCCCGCCCGATCGCGGCCAGTCGATGCGGCTCGATCCCGCGCTCGACCAGATACCTGACCACCGCCCCGGCACGAGCTGACGACAGCTCCCAGTTAGACGCATATTTCGCGGTCGCAATCGGCACGCTGTCGGTATGTCCTTCGACGAGCACGTTTCCCGTCGAATCCTTTTGCAGCACCTGCGCGATCTGAGTCAGCACCTCGAACGAATCGGGTAGCAGCCGCGCATCGCCGGCGTTGAACAGGATCTTCGCGTTGATGCCGATTTCGACGCCGTGCGGCACGTCCGTCACCGTGATCAGCCCTTTCTCGCGCAGTGCATCGAGCAAGGCGCTCAGTTGCTTGCGCGCATCCTGTTGCGTGCCGCCTGCTGGCGCGGGCGCGCTCTGCTGCGCCGTTTTAGTCTCGAGCGTCTGATACCTGAGTTCGAGTTGCTTCGATTTCGCCAACTGCAACGCGTACAACGCGAGGAACAGCACCATCATCGTCGTGATGAGGTCCGCGTACGAGATCAGCCAGCGGCCGCCCTGGGTGCCTTCGCCGCTGTGCTCGTCGCGATCGTCCGTGCTGCTGGCGAGGCTCTTGCCGCCAGACGTCGTTTGCATAGTGATTGATCCGTTTCGAATGTCGGCGCGTCTCGCTCAGCGGCGCGCTCCAAAAGGCTCAGGCCAGCGACTCCGCTGCGCACCCGCGCACCTCGCCGCTCAGGCGCGTTTCGATCGTATGCGGCGACTCCTTGCGCGAAATCGCGAGCAGTCCGTCGAGATAAAGCCGGCGAAACCGCACCTCGCTGTCGACCTGCGCCTGCAGCTTGCCGTACAGCGGCAGAAACACCAGATTCGCGAGTGCGAGACCGTACAGCGTCGCGACGAAAGCCGTCGCGATGCCCGAGCCGAGTTGTGCCGGATCGAGAATGTGATTGGTGACCTGGATCAGCCCGAGCACCGAGCCGAGAATGCCGAACGTCGGCGCATAGCCGCCCGCCTGCTGCCATACGCGCGCCGCCGCCATGTGGTTGCGCGCATAGGCATCGAGTTCGCGCTGCAGCGCATCTTCGAGCACGGCGGTCGACACGCCGTTCGCGAGCAGTTCGAGCCCGCGCCTGGCGAATGGATGAATGCCGCTCGCGTCCATCGATTCGAACGCGAGCAGACCGTTGAGCTTCGCCTGATCACCCCATTCGAGCAGATCCGCCAGGCTCTTCTGGTCGACCCGCCGCGCGCGCGTGAACGCGAGGCCGAGCAGCTTCACCGCATCGAAGAAGCGCGCCCACGTGTTCTGGATCATCACCGCGCCGAGCGTGCCGCCGAGCACGATGACGAACGCCTCGTACTGGAACAGCGTCAGAAAATGCCCGCCTTCGAGCGCGAAGCCGAAAACGATTGCCGCTCCACCGAACAGCACACCAAATAACGTCAACAGGTCCATGCCTTTCCCCGAACGGCGCCGCGCTCGCGCGCGCATGAGCGGCGGCGCGCCGTCAAACCGCTTAGCGCGCGGCCTCGTGTAGCGCCGCGCGCGGCGCGGACGGTGCCTTCAGCGTTTTCACCGCATCGAGCAGACGTTGCTCGATGTCACCGACTTCGATCGCATCGATCTTGAGATCGCGCCGCATCACCCACGACACTTCGTTACGATGCACTTCGGTCATCACCGACAACAGGCGCTCGGCTACCGGCTGCCCGTCGATACTGGCGAGCAGCTTCGCGAGATCGTACGTGTCGAAGGCGCTGACGGCTTCGAACAGCGTGCGCTGGTCGACGAATGCGAGATCGTCGAGCGAATTCAGCGCGCCGCTCTGGCGCGTATTGCGTCGCGAGAAATACGCGACGCCTTGCTGCTCGACGTAGGTCAGCACCTTCGACTTGCGGAATGCGAACACTTCGTCGGCGATTTCGCCGTGCGACAGCTTGTTCAGAATCAACGTCTTGTCGACGCCGATCAACGCCTCCAGATCGGTCAGCTCGATCAGCTCGAGCTCGCTGCTCACCGCGATATCGAGGTCGCCGTCCGCGACCTGCTGCGCGCGATCGACGATGCGCGCGGCGTCGAACGTGACGACCTGGCGCGCGGCCGCGCCGTCGTACGCCGAGTATTCGGTCGATACGTTATTCAGTTGTCCGGACTGCGCGGCCTCGATCGTCACGAGATTGAGCTTCTCCATCCGCTTGAGCATCGCCATCACGTGCGGACGCGAATGGCCGGCAATCGCGCGGCATTTTTTAATCACTTCGACGAGCGGTACCGAGGTTTCCTCGGCCTGCGAGTGCAGCGGCCGGCGTCCCCAGCTATCGCTCGCATCGCGCCGTTCGCCGTTGGGCATCAGCGTCAGCACGTGCGCATACGACAGCACACCAGGCAGAAAGTCGGCGTGCGTGTAGGTCGCGAGCAGATCGTCCTTGCGTTTCACGCGACGAATCAGCGTGCGCGTGATATGACGCAGCAACGGCGACACGCGTTCGATCTCTTCGTCGAGCATGCTGGCCGGCACGACGGTCAGTTGACAGAAGGTCAGCGCTTTCGCGGTGTTGCTGCGCGGCTCGGCCGCAAGCAACGCGGCTTCGCCGAAAAATTCGCCTCGGCCCAGCGTCGCGACGACGACCTTTTTGTCGTCGCAGCGAGTGGAAAGTTCGACCTTGCCTTCCGTGATCAGAAAGACGACGGGCTCACCCGAGTAGCCCTCGGAATAGATGACCTCACCGGGCGCCGCTGTGCGCGTCCACGACTGTTGCCGATTCAAAGTAATTCCCCTGCAGCGCGATTTATCCTTGCGGCTGCACGACGCGATGCATTGCATTGCATTGCATGGGTCGGCAGCCCTGTATGCCGTTTACGACATTGGCAGGGCTCTCTTTAACCGGCAGCGGAGGGGCGGACCGCGAGGAAATACGCTGTGAGCCGCGTTCAGACGAGAAGAACGGCGATAAAGCGACATGTCAATCGTTTGCGCGTGCGTATTGGTGCATGTATGCGCTGAGGTAGTGGCCGCCAAATTTTTTATCGACGCGGTTCCGTGCGAGAGTCCGTTGAAAGCGGATTGCAAAAGAGCGCATTCGAATGAGCGGGCCGCAGCGAATGCTATGCTCTCGGTCGACCAAAAATCATGCGCCCGCGGCGCGACATCCACACATGACGAAACTGATCAAGCGCGCTTCGGCCGAAGCACGCGCTTTCCGTAACCGGGACGCCGAAGCCATCGGCGGTAAGCGGAAAATCGCGCACAGACAGGCGCCAAAAACCGCACGCAACGCGAACCGCGCCTTCGACCACGAGCTTCACGACGCGCCGCAAATCGAAGCGCCGCGCAAGCCGCGCTTCGCACCGGTGACGTTCTCCGAAGAGGGCGGCGTGCGCTACCTGCATTTCGGCACGGAATGGGTGCAAGGCGCGATGCGCCTGCGCAAGCCCGATCACATCGAACTCGAATACGCGCAGCAGATGATGGCCTGGCTGCTGTTTCTCGAAACGCCGAAGCGCATCGTGCAGCTCGGGCTCGGCGCGGCGGCGCTGACCAAGTTCGCGCACCGCTTCCTGAAGAGCGCGCAGGTCGAGGCCGTCGAACTGAATCCGGCGGTCGTGGTGGCCGCGCGCACGATGTTCGAACTGCCGCCCGACGATGCGCGCCTGACGGTGCACGAAACCGACGCATGGGACTTCGTCAACGAGAGCGCGAATCACGGCACCATCGGCGCGCTGCAGATCGACGTCTACGACGCGACCGCGCGCGGCCCGGTGCTCGACAGCGTCGGTTTTTACCGCGCGGCGCGCGCATGTCTGACCGACGCGGGCATCGTCACGGTGAATCTGTTCGGCGATCATCCGAGCTTCGTGCGCAACATGAAGCGCCTGAACGAAGCCTTCGACGGTCGCGTCGTTGCGCTGCCCGAAGTGCACGACGGCAACCGCATCGCGATCGCGTTCTCGGGCCCGGCGCTCGACGTGCCGTTCGCCGCGCTCGACGCGCGCGCGAAGCTGATCGAAGCCGAGCTCGGTTTGCCGGCGCGCAAGTGGATCAAGGGCCTGCGCGAATCGACGGGTCAGACGGGCGCATCGTTTGCCATCTGAGCGCTGAATTCCGATCAGCGCGCGAAGAATGAGGCGGCCGTGCCGGCGTATCAGTCGGCACGGCCGTTTTGCTTCCGGTATTTTTTTCACGTCGATGCTGCAGCGTGATCCAGTCTGCAGCGTTGGACGCCAATGTGCCTCCGGGTCGCCCCGGCTTGACCGGGCGTTCGCCACTCCTATACTCTTGCGAGGCTTTCGGGGAGCCCGTGGCGGACCGCGGGACGACCACCCGCTGAGGTCCTCGTCCCGTCGACCACGGGCAGACAAATTCAAAATAGGAAAAAACAGGAGACGTCATGGCTCACGACGCCGACGTGAAGAAAGCCAGCAAGCACTGGCTCTGGCTATTGCTGCTACCGTGGATCGCGATGATCTGGGTGCCGTCCTACAACCGGATCGAGCCGCAGCTGTTCGATTTCCCGTTCTTCTACTGGTATCAGCTGCTGTGGGTGCTGATCAGCGCGGTCATCACCGCGTTCGTCTATGTGAAGACCAAGTCCCGCTATACGGGTCGCCCGAACGGGGGCGCACAACGATGAACCCCATTGCAACCTTTGTCTTCGTTCTGTTTTTCATCGGCGTCACGATTCTCGGCTTCGTCGCGGCACACTGGCGGCGCGGCGATCTCGCGCACCTCGAAGAGTGGGGTCTCGGCGGCCGGCGCTTCGGCACGATCGTCACGTGGTTCCTGCTCGGCGGCGACCTGTACACCGCCTACACCTTCATCGCGGTGCCGGCGCTCGTGTTCGGCGCGGGCGCAACCGGCTTCTTCGCGCTGCCGTACACGATCCTGATCTATCCGTTCGCCTTCGTCGTGTTCCCGAAGCTGTGGAGCATCGCGAAGCGCCACGGCTACGTGACCTCGGCGGACTTCGTGTCGGCCCGCTACGGCAGCCGCATGCTCGCGCTCGCTGTCGCCGTGACCGGCATCGTCGCGACGATGCCGTACATCGCGCTGCAGCTGGTCGGTATCGAAGTGGTGATCGGCGCGCTCGGCTTCGACACCACCGGCTTCGTCGGCGATCTGCCGCTGATCATCGCGTTCGCGATCCTCGCGGCCTACACGTACACGTCGGGCCTGCGCGCGCCGGCGATGATCGCGGTGGTCAAGGACATCCTGATCTACGTGACGATCTTCGCCGCGATCATCGTGATTCCGCCGCAGCTGGGCGGCTTCGGCCATATCTTCGGCGCGGTCCCGCCGGCCAAGCTGCTGCTGAAGTCGCCGGACGTGTCGAGCCTGAACGGCTATAGCGCGTACGCGACGCTCGCCGTGGGTTCGGCGCTCGCGCTGTTCCTGTATCCGCACTCGATCACCGCGGTGCTGTCTTCGAAGTCGGGCAACACGATCCGCCGCAACATGGCCTTGCTGCCGGCGTATTCGCTGGTGCTCGGCCTGCTCGCGCTGCTCGGCTTCATGGCGCTCGCGGCCGGCGTAAAGGACATGCCCGAGTTCGCGCCGTACTTCAAGGCCTTCGGCCCGAACTTCGCGGTGCCGGCGCTGTTCCTGCACTTCTTCCCGTCGTGGTTCGTCGGCGTCGCGTTCGCGGCGATCGGTATCGGCGCGCTGGTGCCGGCGGCGATCATGTCGATCGCGGCCGCGAATCTGTACACGCGCAACGTGCACAAGGAGTTCATCAACCGCAACATGACGCACGACCAGGAGACCAACGTCGCGAAGCTGGTGTCGCTGATCGTCAAGGTCGGCGCGGTCGCGTTCATTCTCGGTTTGCCGCTGACCTACGCGATCCAGCTGCAGCTGCTCGGCGGGATCTGGATCATCCAGACGCTGCCGGCCATCGTGCTCGGTCTCTACACGCGTGTGCTCGATTATCGGGGTCTGCTGCTCGGCTGGGCGGCGGGTATCGCGACCGGCACGTGGATGGCGATTTCGTTGAACCTCGCGAGCTCGATCTTCACGATTCATCTGTTCGGCATCGCGATTCCGGGCTATGCGGCGGTGTGGTCGCTGATCGTGAACCTCGTGGTGTCGGTGGTCGTGAGCCTGATCGTGCGCGCGGTGGGCATGCAGCGCGCCGAGGATCGCACCCGTCCGGAAGACTACCTGGACATCGTCGAAGGCTGATTCCGGCTGCAACTTCACGCTCCGAAACACGCAACGCCCGCCGACGCAAGTTGACGGGCGTTTGTGTTTGCGGGGCACTCCAGGGCAGGATAGCGGAACCGTCCTTTCACGCGTTCGCCGCGCGCCGCCATGGCTGCTGCCGATACTCCCACCGTGATCCCCCGCCGCACGGCGCTGAGCCGGATGGTGCGCGCGGTCACGTCGCCGTATTACCGCTACCGCCACGCGAAGGTGCTGCATAGCCTGCGCGTCGGCCTCGCGATGCTGGTGTCGATTCTGGCGACGACCGGCATCGATATCCCGCACGGCATCTGGTCGTCGGTGACGCTGCTGGTCGTGATCGGCGGCTTGCAGCATCACGGCAATATCCGCAAGAAAGCGGCCGAACGGGCGGCCGGCACGCTGCTCGGCGCGTCGATCGGCCTGTTGCTGATCGTGCAGCAGAACTTCATCGGCTCGCTGCCGCTCACCTATGTGCTGGAGGCGATCATCGCGTCGATCTGCGCGTGGTTCGCGATCGGCTCGTCCGGCTATATCGGGCTTCTGACCGCGATTACGATGTGCATCGTCGCGGGCCACGGCGACAACCTGATCGACGTCGGCCTGTGGCGCACGTTGAACGTGCTGATCGGCATCGTGATCGCGCTGGCGTTTTCGTTCGCGTTTCCACTGCACGCGACGTATTCGTGGCGCTACGGGCTCGCCGCCAATCTGCGCGAATGCGCGGGCATCTACGCGCGGCTGCTCGACGGCGAGACGATCACCGAGGAGGAGCAGGTCCAGCGCTTCCTGCGGATCAACAAGCGGCTGGTGCAACTTCGTTCGCTGATGCCGTCGGTCGCGAAGGAAATCGACGTGCCGCAGACGCGACTCGAGGAGATCCAGCGGCTGCATCGCTCGGTGCTCAGTTCGCTCGAACTGCTGGCCACCGGGCCGCTGATGAACGCCGCCGCCGCCGCGCGCAGCGCCTATGCAGCGCATTGCGGCGCCGAGGTGCGCGCTGTGCGCGCGATCCTGTTGTCCACCGCGCGCGGGCTGCGTTTCGGCCGTCCGTCGCGCTTCGGCATTCCGGCCGCGGCGCCGCTCGCGAAGGGGCATGGCGACGTGGCCACCGCGTTGCCGCCCGACTGGCAAGGACCGTACTGGCTCGGTCAGCGGCTCGCGGAGCAGGTGGACCGGCTGCGCGCGCTATTGCTGGAGACCGAGCCGAACTGGAACATCGAGCGGCACGAGCGGGCGACGCGTGGCGGGTAGCTGGTCGAATGGCCGAACCCAAAGGCTCGGCCGCTAAGCCTCAAACCTGCGGCGGCAGCGTGACCATCCACATCATGCCGAAGCGGTCCACCACCATTCCGAAGCCCTTGCTCCAGAACGTTTGCTGGAACGGCATCACGACCTGCCCGCCATCGGCGAGCGCGTTGAAGCATTTTTCCGCCGACGCGCCGTCTTCGACGGTCAGCGACAGGCTGAAGCCATTGAACGGGCCGGCCGCCGGATCGCAGTTGCCGTCGGAAGCCATCCACGTGCTCGAGCCCAGCTGCACGTTCGCGTGCATGATCTTGTCGGCGAGTTCGGGGCGTGGCGGGTTTTGCGCGTCGGGTGGCGCGTCCTTGAACAGCATCTTGAAGGTTACCTGGGCGCCGAGTTTGTCGGTGTAGTAGTCGAGCGCTTCCTGGCAACGGCCGTTGAAGAACACGTAGGGCTGAACATACATGATCGTCTCCCTGGTCAGGCGTTGGGCGGGCGCCCTCGTTCCTCGCCAGCTCAGGCGGGGAGGGGCGTGCAGTCGATTGTAGTCGCAGCGTAAACGAGGAGCGGCGCCGAACCGTGAGATTCGGCGCCGCTCGTCATGGATGGCTTTCGAGCGGAGCGGGCGAGGCGTGGCGAGCGTGAACGTGAGCGTGAGCGTCACGCAGCCAGCCACGTCCGCCGCCCGCGGCACCTCAGCGCAGCGTGTCGATCAGTTTTTCCAGCTTGATTGCGTCCGCGGCGAACGTACGGATGCCTTCGGCGAGCTTCTCGGTCGCCATCGCGTCGTCGTTGACGAGGAAGCGGAACGACTTTTCGTCGACCGGCACGCGCTCGATGTCCGCGTCCTGCGACGCCTCCGGCGACAGCTTGCGCTCGATCTTGTCGGTGCTCTCGTGCAGCTTTTGCAGCAGGTCGGGGCTGATCGTCAGCAGATCGCAGCCGGCCAGTTCCAGGATCTGCGAGGTCGTGCGGAAGCTCGCGCCCATCACTTCGGTTTTGTAGCCGAACTTTTTGTAGTACCCATAGATGCGGCGCACCGACTTGACGCCCGGGTCGTTGGCGCCGCCGTCTTTCGCTTCGTCCCACGCGCTGCCGGCGCTCTTCTTGTACCAGTCGTAGATGCGGCCGACGAACGGCGAGATCAGCTGCGCGCCAGCTTCTGCACAGGCAGCCGCCTGCGGGAGCGAGAACAGCAGCGTCATGTTGCAGCTGATGCCTTCCTTCTGCAGCACCTCGGCCGCGCGCACGCCTTCCCACGTCGACGCGAGCTTGATCAGCACGCGGTCGCGTTCGACGCCGTGCTCCTTGTACAGCGCGATCAGCTCATGGGCTTTCTTGATCGAGCCTTCGATGTCGAACGACAGGCGCGCGTCGACTTCGGTCGACACCCGCCCCGGGATGATCTTCAGGATTTCGGTGCCGAACGCGACCAGCAACTGGTCGATGATCGCGCCGACCGGCTTCGACGCATGCGCCTTCACGGTCTTTTCCAGCAGCGGCCGGTAGTCGTCTTTCTGCACGGCCTTCAGAATCAGCGACGGATTGGTGGTCGCATCGCGCGGCTTGTACTGCGCGAGCTGCTGGAAGTCGCCAGTGTCGGCCACCACGGTGGTGTATTGCTTGAGTTGGTCGAGTGCGGTTGTCATGTTCGGGCCTTCAGGGCGCATGTGCGCCGTGGTTCAGGAGAAATGAGGATGCCGCCGCGCCGGCTGGACGAAACACAGCGATCAGCCGGCGCCGGCGGCCGCGGGTCAAGCCGCAGCGCGTCCCGCGATGGCGCCGGGAAACGCTGCCGGATACATCTATTCTATGGCGGATCGCCGACGACGGCATGAACACCGGGTACGGACAGCCGGGCGTGGCGATCCGTTCACACGCGGCGCGCGTTCAGCACGACTTGCGTGATCACGCCGGCGACGAGCCCCCAGAACGCCGAGCCGATCGACAGCAGCGTGAGCCCCGAGGCGGTCACCATGAACGTAACGAGCGCCGCCTCGCGCTGCCGCGTATCCTGCATCGCATTGGCGAGGCCGCTCATGATCGAGCCGAATAGCGCGAGCGCCGCGACGGAGACGACCAGTTCCTTCGGAAACGCCGCGAACAGCGCGGCGATCGTCGCGCCGAACACCCCCGCGAGCAGATAGAAAATACCGCCCCATACGGCCGCCGTGTAGCGCCTCGCGGGGTTTTCGTGCGCTTCGGGGCCGGTGCAGATCGCCGCCGTGATCGCTGCAAGATTGATGCCGTGCGAGCCGAACGGCGCGAGCAGCAGCGACGCGACGCCGGTCGTCGCGATCAGCGGCGCGGACGGGGTCGTGTAGCCGTCGGCGCGCAGCACCGCGATGCCCGGCACGTTCTGCGAGGCCATCGCGACCACGAACAGCGGAATGCCGATGCTCACGCACGCCGCCACCGAAAACGACGGCATCGTCAGCACCGGATGCGCGAGCGCGACGTGAAAGTGGCTGAAGTCGAGCAGCCCGAGGCCGCCGGCCGCGGCCGTGCCGACCACCAGCGTGGTCGGAATCGCGTAGCGCGGCACGAACCGTTTGACGATCAGGTAGGTGAAGAACATCGTCAGCACGAGCGCGGTCTGGTACTGCGCGGCGCGGAAAATCTCGATGCCGATCTCGAACAGGATGCCCGCGAGGAGCGCAGCCGCGAGGCCGGACGGAATCCGCTTCATCAGCGCGTCGAACCAGCCGGTGACGCCGACCAGCGTCAGCAGCGCCGCGCAGAAGACGAACGCGCCGATGGCCTGCGCATACTCGACATGCGGCAGCGACGCCACCAGCAGCGCCGCGCCCGGCGTCGACCACGCGATCACGATCGGCGCGCGAAAGCGCAGCGACAGGCCGATCGTGCAGAGGCCCATGCCGATCGACAGCGCCCAGATCCAAGACGAAATCTGCGCGTCGCTCAGATGCGCGGCCTGGCCCGCCTGGAACATCAGCACGAGCGAGCTCGTGTAGCCGGTCATCGCCGCGACGAAGCCCGCGACGATCGTCGACAGCGACGTATCGGCGAGCGGACTGAAGCGCCTCTGCGGCGCGGCGGCGGGGGACAGCTGGGGCGACGGGGACGAACTCATGCGAAGGCTTTGTTGTTGTGGAAGTTGAAGCGTCGGGACGTGGGTTGCGGAACCACGGGCGTTACTTGCTCAGCACCCGCATGGCCGTCTCCAGGCCCGCGAGCGTCAGCGGATACATGCGGTGGCCCAGCACTTCGCGGATCGCACTGACCGACTGCCGATATGGCCACAGCGCTTCCGGTTCCGGGTTCAGCCACGCGAAGTGCGGGAAATGATCGGCGAGGCGGCGCAACCACACCGCGCCGGCCTCGGCGTTGTTGTACTCGACCGAGCCGCCCGGCTGCAACACTTCGTACGGGCTCATCGTCGCGTCGCCGACGAAGATCAGCTTGTAGTCCGGCGTGAACTTGTGCAGCACGTCCCACGTCGGCGTGCGCTCGGCGTGGCGGCGGCGGTTGTTCTTCCACAGGAAGTCGTACACGCAGTTGTGGAAGTAATAGAACTCGAGGTGCTTGAACTCGGCCTTCGCGGCCGAGAACAGCTCCTCGGTGCGCTTCACGTGATCGTCCATCGAGCCGCCGACATCGAGCAGCATCAGCACCTTCACGTTGTTGTGCCGCTCGGGCACCATCTTCAGATCGAGCCAGCCGGCGTTCGCGGCGGTGCTGCGGATCGTGTCGGGCAGGTCGAGCTCTTCCGCGGCGCCCTCGCGGGCGAAGCGGCGCAAGCGCCGCAGCGCGACCTTGATGTTGCGCGTGCCGATCTCGACCTGGTCGTCGTAGTCGCGGTAGGCGCGCGCTTCCCAGACCTTGACGGCGGTGCGATTGCCGGCCGCGTCGCCGCCGATGCGCACGCCCTCGGGGTTATAGCCGCCGTTGCCGAACGGCGACGTGCCGCCCGTGCCGATCCATTTGTTGCCGCCCTCGTGGCGCTCCTTCTGCTCGTCGAACAGTTCCTTCAGGCGCTCCATCAGCTTGTCGATGCCGCCCATCGCCTCGATCTGCGCCTTTTCCTCGGGCGACAGGTCGCGTTGCAGCTTCTTCTTCAGCCAGTCGAGCGGAATCTCGAACGAGAGCTCCGAGCTCGCCGCGACACCATTGAAAAAGGCGCCGAACGCCTGGTCGAACTTGTCGAAGTACTGCTCGTCCTTCACGAGCGTGATGCGCGACAGGTAGTAGAACTCGTCGAGCGACGGCGCGATCACGTTGGCCTTCAGCGCTTCGAGCAGCGTCAGGTATTCCTTCACCGAGACCGGCAGTTTGGCGGCGCGCAGCGAGTAGAAGAAGTCGATCAGCATGCTGGAGGTCCTGCGGCGCGGTGCGCGCTCAACGGTTGTTGCGGTTCATGAACAGCAGCCGCTCGAACAGGCCCACGTCCTGTTCGTTCTTCAGCAGCGCGCCGTGCAGCGGCGGCACGATCTGCTTGTGGTCGGCCGAGCGCAGCGCTTCGGGCGGAATGTCTTCGGCGAGCAGCAGCTTGAGCCAGTCGAGCAATTCGGAGGTGGACGGCTTCTTCTTCAGCCCGGCGACGTTGCGCAGCTCGAAGAAGCTCTGCAGCGCGGCGGCGAGCAGGTCCTTCTTGATGCCGGGGTAGTGCACGTCGACGATCTGCTGCATCGTCGTCGCGTCCGGAAACTTGATGTAGTGGAAGAAGCAGCGGCGCAGGAACGCGTCGGGCAATTCCTTCTCGTTGTTCGACGTGATGATCACGAGCGGGCGATGCTTCGCGCGCACCAGCTCGCGCGTCTCGTACACGTAGAACTCCATGCGGTCGAGTTCGCGCAGCAGGTCGTTGGGGAATTCGATGTCGGCCTTGTCGATCTCGTCGATCAGCAGCACGCTCTGCTCGTCCGATTCGAACGCCTGCCACAGCACACCCTTGACGATGTAGTTGCGGATGTCCTTCACGCGTTCGTCGCCGAGCTGCGAATCGCGCAGTCGCGACACCGCGTCGTATTCGTACAAGCCCTGCTGGGCCTTGGTGGTCGACTTGATGTGCCATTGCAAGAGCGGCATGCCGAGCGCGGCGGCGACTTCCTCGGCGAGCATGGTCTTGCCGGTGCCGGGTTCGCCCTTGATCAGGAGCGGACGCTTGAGCGTCATCGCGGCGTTGACCGCGAGCTTGAGGTCGTCGGTGGCGACGTACTGCGATGAGCCTTCGAAACGCATGGCGAGATGCTCTTGTTCGGGAAAAAACCCAGTATAAGTCAGAAGGCCTGTTGGCCCGAAACCGGCTCACGTATGTTGTCAGCCGTGCCGGGTAGACGCGCCGGCGCCGCTGTGGCGTCATCGCGAAGCCGCCGCGAGCATGGCGCGCGGCCCGTCCAGACGGGCGTTGCGCGGCTCCCGCGTGTTGTGGACGTTCGGCGCGGCGTCGCGGTACAATGGGCCCGATTTTTTTGGCCTGCGTGGCCACCTCATAAGAAGAACGGCCGGACCGCTGCCTTTGTGGGCACCCGTTTCCCCTCAAGCCAGGTTACATCTATGAATAAATTCGTCGGCAAACACGTCGTGATCGCAGCGCTGTCGGTGCTTGCGGGGTACGCGGTCAGTGCGCAGGCAGCGGATGTCGTAGGCAACGCCAAGGCGGGCCAGGACAAGGTCGCGATGTGTATCGGCTGCCACGGCATCCCTGAATATCGTACGGCTTATCCAGAGGTTTTCCGCGTGCCGAAGCTCGGCGGGCAAAATCAGGCCTACCTCGAGATCGCGCTGCGCGCCTACAAGAAGGGCGACCGCCATTTCGACACGATGCATGCAATCGCAACGTCGCTGTCGGATCAGGACATTGCCGACATCGCCGCCTACTACGCAGCGCAAACTGCCGCTTCGAAAAACAATCCCGACAAGTGATCGGCGTCGGTCACCAGTACATCCAATTCGCGGGATAGGAGATTTCATGATCAAGCCCCAACAGGCACTCCACACGGTATTCAAGGCGGTCGGCGCGGCGGCGGTAATCGGTCTGGCCGTGGCGAACGTCGCTCACGCGGCTGACGCGGGCAACGGCAAGGTGCTCGCCGACAGTCACAACTGCGCGGCCTGCCACGGTCCCGGCCTGAACAAGCCGGTGAGCCCGGAGTATCCGAAGCTGGCCGGTCAGCACTCCGACTATGTGTACTGGGCGCTGCGTCAGTACCAGATGGGCACCGGCAATCCGCACCTCGGCCGCAACAACGCGATCATGCAGGCACAGGTGCAGAGCCTGTCGCTAGGCGACATGAAGGACATCGCCGCTTACGTCGAATCGCTGGAAGGCGACCTCGTGCAGAAGAAGTGAGCGTAGGGCGCGGGTCTCGCGCCGCGGCTTCAAAAGCAAAACACCCCGCCTTGGCGGGGTGTTTTACTTTGAGGGCATCGAGTCGGGGTTTGCGGTCGCTTCAGTCGCGCGTCGCGCGACGTTCGATGCGCTGCAAATACGCGTCCGTGTCCGGCGGCGTGCCGGTGCGCTGCGCTTCCCAGATGGTTTCGCCGAGGCAGTCCATGATCGCGTGCTGCGCCTCGTGCGTCGAGCCGAGGCGTGCGGCGAGCCGCTCGTGCGCGGCGCGAATGCCGGGCGGCTGATCGATCGACAACTGTTCGGAGATCGCCAGATGCATCGACAGGTGCAGGAACGGATTGGTCTGGCCGCGCTCCGGCGAATAGTCCTGCGCCTGCGCAGCGGGGGCGTCGGTGAGGTCGGCGTGATATTCCGGATGCTCGACGATCCAGTCGGCGGCGATCGCCTCGAGCGGCGTCAGAATCTCGCCTTGGCGCTGTTTGCGCCAAGTGTCGGTGAAAAAGAGGCGAACTTCGTCGCGGCTGGGATTGAACATCGTGGAACCGGTGGGTGGGAGTGGGGCGTGCGCGGGGCGCGACGGCGTGTGTACGCAGGGCGCACTGCGTGTAAAGCATCATTTTACGCGGCGGCCGTTCGGGCTGCAGGCGCGCCGCGCGGTCTAGGGTTTCGAGCTGGGCTGCCCTCAAAGATCGGGCGGCGGGGTCTTCGGCCGGAACTCGCACAGCGGCTCGATCACGCAATGCCAGCATTCGGGGCGGCGCGCCTTGCACACGTAGCGTCCATGCAGGATCAGCCAGTGGTGAGCGTCCTTCCTGAATTCGGCGGGCGTGAATTTTTCGAGCGCTGCTTCGACCGCGCGCACGTCCTTGCCGGGCGCGAGGCCGGTGCGGTTGGCGACGCGGAAAATGTGCGTGTCGACCGCGATGGTCGGATGGCCGAACGCGGTGTTCAGAATCACGTTGGCCGTTTTGCGGCCGACACCCGGCAGCCCTTCGAGCGCCTCGCGATCCTCGGGCACCTCGCCGCCGTACTGGTCGAGCAGAATGCGACAGGTCGCGATCACGTTCTTCGCCTTCGTGCGATACAGGCCGATCGTCTTGATATAGCTCGCGACACCTTCCTCGCCCAGGTCGAACACCTTCTGCGGTGTGTTCGCTACGGGGAACATCCTGCGCATCGCCTTGTTGACCGACACGTCGGTCGCTTGCGCCGACAGCAGCACCGCGATCAGCAGTTCGAACGGCGTCGTGTACTCGAGTTCGGTGGTCGGGTGCGGATTCAGGCTCTGAAGCGTTTCGTAGATCGCGCGGCGTTTGTTCGCGTTCATGCGGAGCGGGTCCGTGTGAGTGAGGAGGGTTGCGCGGGCGAGGTCAGCGCGCGGTCGGCGGCGAGCTGGACGGCGGCTTTGACTCGTCGGACTCGTTGGACGACGGCTCCGAGCCGTGCGTACCCTCGCCGCTGGCAAGACCGAGACGGCGGCGGCGCGCTTCGGCTGCATCGATCTGTGCCTGCACGTCGGCGCTGACGTTCTCGGTGTTCAGGGGTCCCTGGCCTTTCGCGGCCAACTCCTCTTTCTTCTTGCGCGCGCGTTCGAGCGCCGCCTGGATGATCGCGCGTTTCTTCGCTTCGGCGTCGTCCGCACTCGGGGTGGTCGGGGCCTCGGACGGCGTTGTCGCGCCGCTCGCGGGAACCGCGCCCGACGCAGCCGCCGCCGGCGCGCTCGCACTCGCGGCTCGCCGCGCCGCAGCACGCGCTTCGGCGGCGTCGCGCTCGCGCGCGAGACGGCCCTCGTGGCGGTTATGTCGCGCCCGCGCCGCGTCTGCCTGGCTCTGGCTCCATGCATCCCAGCCGGTGGCCTCGCCGGTCACGGGCAGCATCGCGATGCAGTCGACCGGGCAGGGCGGAGCGCACAGGTCGCAGCCGGTGCAGAGCTCGGCGATCACGGTGTGCATCTGTTTCGGTGCGCCAACTATCGCGTCGACCGGACACGCCTGCATGCACAGCGTGCAGCCGATGCACACCTGTTCGTCGATAACCGCCAAGGGGCGCGGACGTTCGACGCCATTGGCGGAATTGAGCGGAATCACCGGTTTGCCGAGCAGCGCGGCGAGGCGCGCGATGCCCTCGGCACCGCCCGGCGGGCACTGGTTATAGTTCGCCTCGCCGCTGGCGACGGCTTCGGCATACGGACGGCATGCGGGATAACCGCACTTTGTGCATTGCGTTTGGGGCAGCAGATCTTCGATGCGATCCGCGAGTGTTTTGACGTCTGTCACGGTTACGGCGCGGGGTTTGCCGTGCGATCGCACGACCTGAACTAAATAGCACATTATCGCCGATTTCCCGGATTGCCATTCGCAATCCATGTGCCATAATCGAAGCGCTTCATTCGAAAGACCGCAGAAAAGGGTGTGTTTCCCAACCACGACGCGCCCGCTAAACGCCGCCAACAAAAAGGCTCGAGGAGAGGCCGGCGGCGCGATCCGGATAACGCGGCTCACGAAGACGATGCCACCATGAATCAGCCGAAAATCAAAAGAGATCCTGAAGGCACGAGGCGCCGCATCTTGCTTGCGGCGGCGGAAGAGTTTGCAAATGGAGGACTGTTCGGCGCACGAGTCGATCAGATCGCTCGCCGCGCCGAAACCAATGAACGCATGCTCTATTACTACTTCGGTAGCAAGGAGCAGCTATTCACCGCGGTACTCGAGCACGCGTTCAGCGCACTCAACGAAGCGGAACGCACGCTCGAACTCAACGGAGTCGCGCCCGTCGAGGCGGTTACACGTCTCGCACATTTCGTGTGGGACTACTACCGCGATCATCCCGAGTTATTGCGACTCATCAACAACGAGAATCTGCATGAAGCACGCTATATGCAGAAGTCGACGCGCATACGCGAAATGATCTCGCCGATCGTCGCCACGCTTGGCGGCATCCTCGAACGCGGGCAACGCGCGGGACTGTTTCGCACCAACATCGACCCACTGCGTTTTTACGTGACGCTTTCGGGCATGGGCTACTACATCGTCTCGAACCGCTTCACGCTCGAAGCGACGCTCGGGCGCGATTTCAGCAGCGCCGCCGAACGCAGCGAGGTGATTCAGATGAATACCGAACTGCTGCTCGCATATCTGTTGAGAAAGTAACGGCCCGTGCCGCGGTGATCGCCGCCGCCGCAGAACATCAGTATCACGAATGAAGCGCGATAAAAAAGCCAACGGCCTCGAAGGAGACCGTTGGCTTTTTATATGCTATTGCAAGTTTAATGCTCAGGCTTCGACTTTTTCTTTCGCCGTTTTTGCAGTCTTGTTGTGCTCGAGAATGAAGTCGCGCAATTGCGGGTAAATGATCGTGCGCCAACGGCGGCCCGAGAAAATGCCGTAGTGGCCGCATTTTTCCGCGGTGAAGTGACGCTTGTTCTTCGCCGCAATGCCGCTGCACAGGTCGTGCGCCGCGTAGGTCTGGCCGTCGCCGGAAATATCGTCGAGCTCGC
The DNA here is from genome assembly GCF_040965775.1 of Paraburkholderia sp. BR10954. Classification (NCBI taxonomy): domain Bacteria; kingdom Pseudomonadati; phylum Pseudomonadota; class Betaproteobacteria; order Burkholderiales; family Burkholderiaceae; genus Paraburkholderia; species Paraburkholderia sp. BR10954. Next base: position 136,525 of record NZ_JBFRCK010000011.1, on the reverse strand, counting down.
CTTCGATCGTAAATAGCGCGGTCGTCGTGATGTCCTGCGGCCGCACCGGTTCGCCGTTGACGACCCACGTGCCCTCGGCAAGACGGAATTCCTGGAACACGACGCGGATCGTGTCGAGGTAATAGTCGGCATCCATGTCGAGCACCGCGTTGTACTCGTCGTAGAAGCGGCGGTGCGCTTCGGCATCGTCCTCGTCGCCGCGCAGCAGGCTCTGGTAGAAATCCCAGTGCGATGCCGCGTGACGCTCCGGATTCATCGCGACGAAGCCCGTGTGCTGCAGGAAGCCCGGATAGACTTTACGGCCCGTGCCCGGATAGTTCGGCGGTACCGTGAAGATCACGTTGTTCTCGAACCACTCGTATGAGTGCTGCGTGGCGAGCGAATTGACCGAGGTCGGGCTCTTTCGCGCGTCGATTGGGCCGCCCATCATCGTCATCGTGCGCGGCGTGTCCTCGCCGCGGCTCGCCATCAGCGAAATGGCGGCGAGCACCGGCACGGTCGGCTGGCATACCGAGATCACGTGCAGATTCCTCGCGCCGATATGGCGAATGAATTCCTGGATATACGCGATGTAGTCGTTCAGACCGAACCAGCCGGCCTCGAGCGGTACCATGCGCGCGTCGATCCAGTCGGTGATGTAGACCTTGTGGTCTTGCAGCAACGTGCGCACGGTGTCGCGCAGCAGCGTGGCGTGGTGCCCTGACAACGGTGCGCAGACCAGCACGACCGGCTCGTCTTTCAGTTGGCTGACAGCTTCGCTGTCGTCCGCGAAGCGCTTGAAGCGCATCAGACGGCAGAACGGCTTTTCGATGATCGTCTGCTCGACGATCGGAATGTTATGTCCGTCTTTAACAATCTGATGAATGTTGAACTCGGGCTTTTCGTAATCCTTGCCGAGCCGGTAAAGCAGTTCGTAGCCGGCGGACAGGCGTGTGGCGCCCGGCACATAGGCTAACGGACTGGCCGGATTCGCAAATGATTTCGATGCGGCCTGGGCCCAGGCAGTGAGGGGGCTCAACATCGCCCGGCTGAATTCGTGCAGTTGATAGAGCATGTTTGCTCCGTTTTAAGCGGTTCGCATTGGGCTTCGCAAACACGCGTGAAGCGTTGCGGCGGGCCATTGTGGTTGTGGGCACATTGTTGTTGGCCGACAGTCGGATCGATAATATCGAACAAAGCAATCTTGTGCAATGCAACAATTTTCGCATTCAGTGTACGCAAACTGTCACGGCGTCATGCTAGTGGCGATGCTGCCCCGCCGCTATAAGGGCTTGCCTGAGCCTCAAGCTCTGGGGAGCGCATGCCGTTATGCGCCGGATGGCCGGTCGCCTGCGCCATTTCCTGCTCATGCTTCATCAGGTTCAGTCCGGTGTGCACGAGCGCCACGTGCGAGAACGCCTGTGGAAAATTGCCGACCAGACGTTTTTCGACAGGATCGTACTCCTCGGACAGCAGCCCTACGTCGTTGCACAGCGCGAGCAGCCGCTCGTACATCTCGATCGCTTCCTGCACGCGCCCCTGCAGCGCGAGGTTATCCACCATCCAGAACGAACACGCAAGAAAGGTGCCTTCCCCGGGCGGCAGACCGTCGTCGTATTCGGTCGTGCGGTAGCGCATCACGAAGCCGCCGCGCATCAGGTCCCGCTCGATTGCCTCGACGGTGCCCTTGATGCGCGGGTCCTGCGGCGGCAGGAAGGCGACCAGCGGCATCAGCAGCACGCTCGCGTCGAGCTGGTCGCTGCCGTAGTACTGCGAGAACGCGTTCAGCTTCGGATTCCACGCCTTCTCGCAGACCTCGGCGTGGATCGTGTCGCGCGTCGCGCGCCATTCGTCGAGCGGGCCGTCGAGCTTGAACATTTCGGCCGAGCGGATCGCGCGGTCGAACGCGACCCACGCCATCACCTTCGAGAACGTGAAATGCTGGCGGCCGCCGCGCGTCTCCCAGATGCCTTCGTCGGGTTCGCGCCAGATCGTGGTCAGATGCGCGAGCATCGCGCGCTGCACGCTCCACGCGGTGACGTCCGCCTGCAGGCCGCCCACGCGCGCGAGATGCAGCGCATTCATCACTTCGCCGTAGACGTCGAGCTGAAGCTGCCCGACCGCGTTGTTGCCGATGCGCACCGGTTTCGCGCCCTCGTAGCCGGGCAGCCAGTCGATTTCGAATTCGGGCAGGCGTCGCTCGCCGCCGATGCCGTACATGATCTGCAACTGGTCCGGCGCGCCCGCCATCACGCGGCCGAGCCAGCTGCGCCAGGCGCGCGCTTCGTCGTAGTAGCCGCCGCGCATCATCGCGAGCAGCGTGATGGTCGCGTCGCGCAGCCAGCAGTATCGATAGTCCCAGTTGCGCGTGCCGCCGAGCTTCTCCGGCAGCGACGTGGTAGGCGCCGCGACGATGCCGCCGGTCGGCTCGTAGGCGAGCGCGCGCAGTGTGATCAGCGAACGGCGGATCGGCCCGGCCCAGCGTCCTTCGACAGTCCCGCGCGCCGCCCATTCGAGCCAATGGTTCTCGGTGCGCGCAAGTGACGTGTGCGGGTCGCGCGCGGGCGGAATGCGCAGATGCGACGCCGCATACGAGAGCGAGAACGGCACGCGCTCGCCCGCGGTCACCGTGAATTCCGCGACGGTCTTCATATCTTCGCCGTGCAGTTCGACCGGCGTGCGCAACACCGCGTTGTCGGGGCCGACGATCGCCTTGATGCCGCTGTCGTGTTTGAGCTTGTCGACCCATGGGATCGAGAAGCCGTAGTCGAAGCGCAGCACGAGTTCCATCTTCATGCGCACGGTGCCGCGCTTGCCGACGACGATGCGGATCAGCTCCGACCAGCCGTTGCCTGGCGGCATGAAATCGATCAGCGTGACGGCGCCGTCGGGCGTTTCGAAGTCGGTTTCGAGGATCAGCGTCTCACCGCGATAGCGCCGCGTAATGGTCGGCGCGCCGTGCTCGCCCTGGGTGGCGGGGGCGATCTGCCAGCGACCGTTGTCGGGCGTGCCGAGCAGCGCGGCGAAGCAGGCGCCCGAGTCGAAGCGCGGCCAGCAGAGCCAGTCGACGGAACCCTCGCGGGAGATGAGCGCGGCGGTATGGCCGTCGCCGATGAGTGCGTAGTCTTCGAGGTGTGCAGGCATGGAACGCGTGTCGAAAAACGAGTCGTTATTACAGATCGCGACAGCAGCCGCGCTTCGAGTGGGTGTTAATTACCGGACCACGATCGGCAGTGTTTGGTTCACCGCATAGTGCGGCAAAACGCGGGTTGGAAAATTGTCAATTCCATGCATAAAATCAGATTTCATGCCGATGTCCGGTGACCCGCCGGACTGCGAATCGGCCTTGCTCATGGCGCATGCAGACGCCGTTTCCGAGGACGAAAGCCATGCTGAACCCTTCGAAATCCGATTGCATCACGATTCTCTCGGCCGCCAGCCAGCTTGCCGGCGACTCCATGCTGCCACTTGATCATGGCCGGCTCGGATTGAGCCGCAACGGCATGCTGGCTGCCGCGTCCTTCCTGGTCGAGCGGGACTGCTTCCGGCGCTATCAGCAGAATGCCGATCATTATGCGGTCGGCGCGCTGTCGTTGCAGGGGCGCTTGCGCCTCGAACAACTGGCAAACGGTTGAGCGGCCGCACCGAGCGTTCATAGCGCGGGCTGCTGCTCGCGTATCCGCATCTTCGCGCCACGTCACGTCGATTGTTCGCGTGGCGCGATGCACGCTTTCCGCCTATGTCACCGCGTGACGCAGGCCGCGCTTTCATGCGTGCGAGTGCCGCTGGCACCGCGCGAACCCTCTTTTCTCGCAAATTTAACCCCGACACCGGGCGCAAATACCGCGCCCGGTATCGCGTCGCCTGTCGCTTACAGATGCGACGAGCCCACGCCGAAGATTCCGATGATGCCGATGATGATCAGGTAAAGCGCGACGATGTAGTTCAACAGGCGCGGCATGATCAGGATCAGGATGCCGGCGATCAGCGAAACGAGCGGGCCCAGGCTGAGAGTGACGTTCATGGAGACTCCGTGGTTGACACGCGTGGTGCGCGATTGAGAAAACTCTTGAAAAACCGGCCCGGCTTGCGGGAGCAAACCCGCTGGCGCAGGCCGCGCGTCAGCGGTGGATTCACTGCATGATCCGACCTAACGCTCTTATACTGACTTCGACAACAACAACGCGGAACGACGCTCGATTCGCGGCGCGGCAGACCAGACACCGTTATAACCGCTCGTACCCCGGCTCATACGCGAGCCCGTGCAGACAACCGATGTCGAGGAGGTCTCATGCTTCACCGTCGCCGTGCCGCCGGGTGTGTTGCCGCGCGCCCAGTTCCGGCTTCCGCTTTTACTTCTGTTCTTGCCAGTGTTGCCGTACAGGGTTCCGGTCCGCGTGGCGTGGACCGCGTCGCCCGTTCGATGATAAAAGGTTTCCTGCTCATGGTTTCGATGCTTGCTTCGCACGCGTATGCGCAAGATGCTGGCCCGGTCCCCGCGGACGGCGTCTATACGATGCTGGTCGGCACTTACACCAGCGGCAAGAGCGAAGGCATCTACGTGTTTCGCTTCGACACGAAGACCGGCGCGGCGACCCAGGTGTCGGTCGCGCAGACGGTCAATCCGTCGTTTCTGGTCGTTAGCCGTGACCGCCGCTTCGTCTATTCGGTCAACGAACTGCCCGGCGACAACGGCCCGGCCACGCAGCGCGGCGGCATCAGCGCATTTGGCTTCGATGCCGCGCGCGGCCAACTGACGTTTCTGAACAAGGTGTCGTCCGATGGCAATGACCCGTGCTATCTGAGCATCTCGCCGGACGGCAAGTATCTGCTGACCGCGAACTATTCCGTCGCGCCCGACCCGGGCGGCAGCTTCGCGGTGTTTCCGCTGCAGGCGAACGGCCAGGTGGGCGCCTCGGTGCAGACCGTGCATCACGAGGGCGGCGGGCCGGTGAAAGGCCGGCAGGACAACTCGCACGTGCATTCGACCGTGTTCTCGCCGGACGGCCACTATCTGTTCGCGCAGGATCTCGGCGCCGACAAGCTGTACTCGTACCGCTACGCGCCGCAGAGCAGCGCCGGCGCGGGCCCGTTCGTCGTGACGGACTGGGGCTACGCGCAGCAGCAAGCCGGCACGGGTCCACGCCATCTGATCTTCAGCGCCAACGGCAGGCACGCCTATCTGACGAGCGAACTCGCGGCGACCGTCAGCACGTTCGACTACCAGGACGGCAGACTGAAGCTCGTCCAGACGTTGCCATTGAGCGAGCCCGGCTTCAAGGGGCAGGTGGCCGCGGCGGCGATCCACATGTCGCCGGACGGACGCTTCGTGTATGCGTCCAATCGCGGCGACGCGAACGAGATCGTGATTTTCTCGGTCGATCCCGCCAATGGGCATCTGAAGCAGATCGGCCGGCAATCGAGCCTCGGCAAATCGCCGCGCGAGTTCACCATCGATCCGACCGGCAACTGGCTGATCGTCGGCAATCAGTTGAGCGACACGGTCTACGTGTTCAAGCGCGATCAGCAGACGGGGCTGCTCGATCCGAATCCGAAGCAGCATTTCGAGCTCGGCGCGCCGGTGGATTTCAAGCTGGTATCACCGTCGTAACACACGGCACGCGCGGGCAAAGAAAAACGGACAGATCACATCGTGAGGCTGTCCGTTTTTTCATTGCGGTTCACCGCGCGCTCATTCCGCCGGCCCCGGCGCCAGCACTTCGCGGCTGCCGTTGATGCTCATCGCCGACACGAGCCCGGCCGTCTCCATCTGTTCGACGAGCCGCGCCGCGCGGTTATAGCCGATGCGCAATTGCCGCTGCACCGACGAAATCGACGCGCGCCGCGTGCGCACGACGAATGCGACCGCTTCGTCGTACAGCGGATCGGCTTCCGCATCCGGCGCTTCGCCGAACAGGTCCTGGGCCGCGCCGCCATCGGTGGCCGGGCCGTCGAGAATGCCTTCTTCGTATTGCGGCTCGCCGAACTGCTTCAGATACTCGACGATCGCATGCACTTCCTCGTCGGCGACGAACGCGCCGTGCACGCGCTGCGGGTAGCCGGTGCCCGGCGGCAGGAACAGCATGTCACCCTGGCCGAGCAGCGACTCGGCGCCCATCTGGTCGAGAATCGTGCGCGAGTCGATCTTCGACGATACCTGGAACGCGACGCGGGTCGGAATGTTCGCCTTGATGAGACCGGTGATCACGTCGACGGACGGCCGCTGCGTCGCGAGGATCAGGTGGATGCCGGCCGCGCGCGCCTTCTGCGCGAGCCGCGCGATCAGTTCCTCGATCTTCTTGCCGGCGACCATCATCAGGTCGGCGAGCTCGTCGATGACGACGACGATCAGCGGCAGCGGCGCGAGCGGCTCGGGTGCATCGGGCGTGAGCGAGAACGGGTTGCCGAGCTTCTTGCCCTTCGCCTCGGTGTCGCGGATCTTCTGGTTGAAGCCCGCGAGATTGCGCACGCCGACCGCCGACATCAGCCGGTAGCGCTTCTCCATTTCGCCGACGCACCAGTTCAGCGCATTGGCCGCGAGCTTCATGTCGGTGACGACCGGCGCGAGCAGATGCGGAATCCCTTCGTAGACCGAAAGCTCGAGCATCTTCGGGTCGATCATGATCAGACGTACTTCCTCGGGCGTCGCCTTGAACAGCAGCGAGCAGATCATCGCGTTGATCGCGACCGACTTGCCCGAACCGGTCGTGCCCGCCACCAGCATGTGCGGCGCCTTCGCGAGATCGGCGACGACCGGATGGCCGGTGATGTCCTTGCCCATCGCAAGCGTCAGTTGCGAGTGCGAGTTCTGGTAGACGCTCGCTTCGAGGATTTCGGAGAGCCGGATCGTCTGCCGCTTCGCGTTTGGCAGTTCGAGGCCCATGCAGGTCTTGCCCGGAATCGTTTCGACCACGCGGATCGACGTGAGACCGAGACCGCGCGACAGGTCCTTCATCAGACCGACGATCTGGCTGCCGCGCACGCCGAGCGCCGGTTCGACTTCGAAGCGCGTGATGACCGGACCCGCCGATGCGCCGACTACCGTCACCGGCACCTTGAATTCCTGCAGGCGCTGCTCGATCAGCTGGCCGGTTTCGCGGAGCTTTTCGTCCGAGATCGGTTCGACGTCGGCGTCGGCGGGGGCGAGCAGATCGAGCGTCGGCAGTTCGACCATCGATGCGGCCGGCGCATGGAACTCGAAGCCGTTGACCGGCGCGTGGCCGCGCAGCGGCGCGCGGGCGGCGGTCTCGGTGGCGGGTTGGGTCAGCGGTTGCGGTGTGGGCGCGGAAGCAGGCGACGGAGGGGGTGACGGTTCGGCTGCCGGTGTGTTCGTGACAGACGTCGCGTTTGCGTCGACCGAAGGCTCGATGCTGGTCGCCGGCGCGGCAACGCCAGGGAAACGGACCACGTTCGAGACGACGGCTGGGGCGGTTGCCGGTGTAGCCAGGTTCGCCGCGCTCGTTGAAGTCGACGACGGCGAGGCGTTCGTGGAGTCGATCGCGGGCTCGGTCGCAGCGGGCAGGGCAGGGGCGAGCGATGTCGCATGCGTCGGCGGCGTTGCTGGCTCACCTGGCCGCGCGCCTTCGCTCGCGGCCGGGCCGAGCTTGCTCTCCCAAGGCACGAGCGTTTTGTCGATGACGATTTCGGCGACAGCGGCCGGCTCTTGCTTCGGTGTCGCGGTGTCGGCGGTCGCAGGTTCGACGGTTCGCGCGGATTCTTCCCCCTGCGATGGCGGGACGCTGGTGTTTGTCGTCGTCTGGTCTTCGATCGCCGGTACGTCTTCGTGCGTGGCGTCGTCCTGCAAGCTGGCTGCAAAGCGCTGGAACGGTGTCGCCGTCGCCGCCTCGTGTTGCGGCGCGCTTGCAGCAGGTTCCGCGGCGGCAGGCTCAGCCGCAGCGGATGCCGACGGCTCGACAACTGCGGGCGTGCCGGTGACAGCCTCCGCGCACACGGGATCGGCCGGCGTCTCTGCGACAGACGCGGGCTCTGCAATCGCGGATTCGACAGCCACAGCCTCAGCCGCCACGCCGGCCACCGGCTCGATCGCAGCCGTCGTCAGCGGCGCGGCCGTGAGCGGCGGATGAATGACCGGCGGTTCGGTCGGCCATTGCGCAACCGCTTCGTTGGTGCTCTCGACCGACGTGTCGGATTCGACCACCTCATGCTCAGCCGGCAACTCCACAGGTGACGCTTCTTGCTGCGACTGCGACTGCGACTGCGACTGCGACTGCGCCGGCGACACCGTCTCGCCGTTTTCGACAGGCAGCACGTCCGGCAGCGCCGGCGGCACGTCGAACGTGGTCAACATACGTTCCACGTCGCCAATCTTTGCGCCATCGCCGCCACGGCTGCGCGCGAGGCTCACGCCGGCCATGTCGGTCCAGCGCGCGGTGTTTTCCGCGATGCTGCGCAGCGTTTCCTCGACGCTCGCCGGCGGCGCGACCGTCGACGCGTTCGCCATCGTTCGCGTGAAGTCCGGTGTAGGGCGGCGCACGGTCGACGGCAATGTGACACCGTTGGCGCGCTGAGCCGCCGGGAACGGCTGACGCGGACTCGCGCCGCGATTGAGCGGCGCGCTGCCGTCTGCTGGACGTGGCAGCGGCGACGGACGGCTGCCGCGGCCCGCGGCATTCATCGATCCCGCCGTCATGCCGATCCCGGCGCCCGACGTGGCGGACCGGCCCGCCATGGCCTGTGCCGCTCGCGCCGACACGCCGGACGCATTGGCGGCCGTCGCCGCCAATGCGGCGCTGGAGCCGAACGGCGCGGCCACGCGCGGTTCGCCGACCGAGCGCCGACCGGCCTGCGCAGCGCTATCATGAACCGACATGCCCGATGAAGCCGCTGTACCCGGCGATCCCGCCGCCGTCGCCGCGCGCGGCTCCGTCGTGCGCAGCCAACCCGCCGGCGCGACCGGCTCGGTCGGCACGAATGGAGCCGTGGACCTGTCCGGAGCTTGGTCCACCGGCGACGCCTGCGTTGCCATCGACGCTCCCGGACGCAGCGGCGCGCTCGCCCCCGAGCGCAACTCCGGCTCGATCTGCCTGGCCGGCCCACGCGCCGCGCCAGCGGCCGCATCGGCGCGCCAGTTTGCGCCGCCGCCACGGGCGGCAGCCTCCTTGCTACTCGCGACGCCAGCCGCGGCACCGCCCGCAGCGGCGGCGCCCACGCCGCGCCCGCTCGCGGGCGGACGCCACACCGTCGGCCGCGCGTAGCGACCCTTGCTGTTGCGCGGCGCCATCGTGTTGGTGGCAGGCGAAACGTGCGACGGCGCGCCGTCGTCGACGGTGCGGTGGCGGCGCGCATCCTCGTCTCGCTTCGCGAGTCCGCGCGACAACCCGAGGCCGAACGCGCCGTCGGCCCAGGCGGCGACCTCGCTCCAGCGGAAGTCGATGAGCCAGGGCAGGCTGATCAGGAGCAACGCGAGCGCCGCGAGCGGCGTGCCGATATGGCCGAGCAGATGCCCAAGCCCGGCGGCCAGCTCATGACCGAAACCATTGACGCCGGCAATGCCGATCAGCGAGCCCTCGAGCGTGCAGCTCGCGATCAGCACGCAGACGAAGCCGAGCCACAGCCGGATCGTGCCGGGGCCGCGCAGACCCGCGCCGCCCGGCAGCATCGACTTCACGAGGCGCCACAAAAGAGGAATGAACCAGACGGCCGACCCGCCGAACCAGCCGAAAACTACCGTGTGCATACCAGACATCTACGAATGACGGAGCGCGCGAGAAGCGCAATCCGTCGAGTTTAAACGGCGCAGCGCGCGGCTTCGAAGGCCAGCGCGAGTCCCGAACGCGGCGCAAACTCGCATCACTTGTCGCTGCGATCGAACATCAGCGTGTCGCCGTTGTCGAGGATCAGCTGCATCTGCTGTGGCGCGCGCATCTGCACGCCGGTGCGAGCGATGCGTTCGAGCGCTTCGAGGAACGGCTTTTCGATGTCGCCGCCCGGCGACACGCACGCCTTGCGCGTGCCGGCGAGGGTGCCGAAGCTGAGCTTGCCGTCCTTCAGCATGTACGAACCCATGAAACGGTTGCAGCCGGAAAAGCCGCTCGCATGGCGTCGGCCGCCTTCGGTCGACAATGTGAGCGTGAGCGGCTCCTGATCCTTCGACGGCACCGCGCGCGCCGTGCCGTCGGCGTTCTTCCACGAGCTCAGCACCCAGCTGCTGTCGTCGAGCAGTTGCACGGCGGCGGGATTGAATGGATCGGGCGGCGGCGCCGACGCATCCGGATGCTTCGGGATCGCGCAGGCACCGAGCAGCGCGGCGATGCTCAACGCGGCGACGGCCGTGCGCAGGCACGGAGTGATGCGCGCAAGACGTCGCGGGCGGGAGCGGATGAGCATGGCGTCGTTCCTGTTCAAACTGGCGAAGGCGTAAGGGTAACGTACTAAGCTTGTCGTGCGCGAGCGATGCGCGCGGTGGCGCGGTCGCGGCTGCGAACGTCGACGCGGCGGCACGCTTGCGCCCGACCGCCACGGCCTCGCGAGCGCGCTCAGAGCGCACCCCGAACGCACCCTGAGCGCCGCGCGGCGAGGGGGCCGCATGTTAACATCGCGGTCTATTCAATCCCACCCTCATCCCGACTTTTTATCTGGAGTTCCCATGCAGATCGGCCAACGGATCGGCACCCCCCTTTCTGAATCCGCGACGCGCGTGATGCTGCTCGGCGCCGGCGAGCTCGGCAAGGAAGTGATCATCGCGCTGCAACGGCTGGGCGTCGAAGTGATCGCCGTCGACCGTTACCCGAACGCGCCGGGCCATCAGGTGGCGCATCGCGCGCACGTGATCGACATGACCGACCGCGCCGCGCTGCGCGCGCTGGTCGAGCAGGAGCGCCCGCATCTGATCGTCCCCGAAATCGAGGCGATCGCGACCGACGAGCTCGCCGCGATTGAAACCGAGGCGCTCGCCGAGGTGATCCCGACCGCCCGCGCCACCCAGCTGACGATGAATCGCGAAGGCATCCGCCGCCTCGCCGCCGAGGAGCTCGGCCTCGCGACCTCGCCGTACGCATTCGCCGATTCGCTCGACGAGCTGCGCGCGGGCATCGCGAAGGTTGGCTATCCGTGCGTCGTGAAGCCGGTGATGTCGTCGTCGGGCAAGGGGCAGTCCGTATTGCGCCGCGACGCCGACGTCGAACCCGCGTGGCAGTACGCGATGGCGGGCGGCCGCGTGAATTTCGGGCGCGTGATCGTCGAGGGTTTCATCGACTTCGAATATGAAATCACGCAGCTCACCGTGCGCGCGATCGACCCGGCGAGCGGCGCGGTCAGCACGTATTTCTGCGACCCGATCGGCCACGTGCAGGTCGCGGGCGACTATGTCGAATCGTGGCAGCCGCAGCCGATGAGCCCGCTCGCGCTCGAGCGTTCGCGCGAGATCGCGCACAAGGTCACGGCGGCGCTCGGCGGCCGCGGCCTCTTTGGCGTGGAACTTTTCGTGCGCGGCGACGACGTATGGTTTTCGGAAGTCAGCCCGCGCCCGCACGACACGGGGCTCGTCACGCTGTGCTCGCAGCGCTTCTCGGAGTTCGAACTGCATGCGCGCGCGATCCTCGGCTTGCCGGTCGACACGTCGCTGCGTGCGCCGGGTGCGTCGGCGGTGATCTACGGTGGACGCGACGAGGCCGGCATCGCGTTCGAAGGCGTCGCGGCGGCACTCGCGGTGCCCAACTCGGACCTGCGCCTGTTCGGCAAGCCGGAGAGCTTCGTCAAACGCCGCATGGGCGTCGCGCTCGCGACCGGCGAGAACATCGACGAAGCGCGCTCGCGTGCGAAGCAGGCCGCGGCGGCGGTTCGACCGGTGTCGGCGAAGTAACGAGCAGGGGCAGGGCGACGCGCGGCGCGGGCCGCAATCGTTGCTGGCTTATCGCAGCAAAGAGATCGGAGTAGGGGATCGTATGGCGCTTGAATCGCGCAGCAATCGGTGGCGTGGCGCGCTTCGCCGGGTCGGCGCACTCGGCGTGGCGTTCGCGCTGTGTGCCGGCATCAGCGGCTGCGGGCTCGCGGCGGCGCCGTGCCGGGTCGCTTCGGCGGGACTGAAGATCGTGCCGGTCGTCGGGCACGTCGCCGCCGCGCCGACCGATGCGTGTGCCGAGGTAATCGATCCTTGAAACCTCGTCGAACTGTCCGTGAATTGCCCACGAGCTTCCTGTAACCCGCCTGTGACCCGTCTGTGACCGGCGTGGCTGCCGGTATGCCTTCCCTGCCTGACCCCCCGCAACAATCGAGGTGTTCGATGAAGACATGGCGTGTTGCATTCCTCACTGCAGCATCGATGGTGGCCTCGCTGGCGGCATCTTCCGGCGGCGCCTCGGCCGCGCCGTTGCAGTTCAAGCACATCGAAGGCAAGAACCACCAGACGCGCAAATACACGTGCGCGACCGGCAAGATCCTGCAGGTTACCTACTGGAACGCGCAGAACGGCCAGAGCTTCGCGGTGCTGCCGGTGAAAGGCACCTCGATGCTGTTCGTCAACACGGTCTCGGCGTCCGGCGTGAAGTACCAGGCCGGCAGCTATACGTGGTGGACCAAGGGACCGCGCGCCAATCTTTATGACCTGACGAGCGGCGAGAACGCGCCGCCGATTCTCTCCGACTGCGTAACGGTGATTCGCTGATTCATTGATCGGCGCACACCTGCACGTCATGCGGCGGCTTCAACCTCTGCCGCCGCCTGCTTCCTCTCGCGCCCGGCTTCCTGCCGCTCGCGCGCATCGTTTCCATTCGAGTAGTAAGCTGTCCAGCATGGTGTTCGCCATGCCGCGCGCGCGATGCGGTGTTTCGCGCGCAGCCGTCGTTGTCGTCTTCGATTGTCCGTCCCCCCGAGTCATCAAGCGAGACCCTCAATGAAAGCATCGGACCTGTTCGTCAAATCGCTGGAAGCCGAAGGTGTCGAGTACGTGTTCGGCATCCCCGGTGAAGAAAATCTCGATCTGCTCGAGTCGCTGCGCCGCTCGAAAATCCGTCTGATCCTCACGCGCCACGAGCAGGCGGCCGGCTTCATGGCTGCCACCTACGGGCGGCTCACCGGCCGCACGGGAGTATGTCTGGCGACGCTCGGCCCCGGCGCGACCAACTTCGTGACTGCGGCCGCCTACGCGCAACTGGGCGGCATGCCGATGCTGATGGTCACCGGCCAGAAGCCGATCAAGTCGAGCAAGCAGGGGCACTTCCAGATCGTCGACGTGGTGCGGATGATGGAGCCGCTCACCAAGTACACGCGGCAGATCGTGTCCATCGGCAATATTCCGGCGGCGGTGCGCGAGGCCGTGCGCCGCGCCGAGGAGGAGCGCCCGGGCGCCGCGCACCTCGAATTGCCCGAGGACGTCGCGCACGAGGAGGGCGACGGCAAGCCGATTCCGAAGAGCTACAGCCGCCGTCCGGTCGCCGAGGAGAAGGCGGTCGCGCGCGCGGTCGAGGCGATCACCGCCGCGAAGCATCCGCTCCTGATGATCGGCGCGGGCGGCAACCGCAAGACCACGACGAAGATGCTGCGCGAGTTCGTCGACCAGATCGGCATTCCGTTCTTCACGACGCAGATGGGCAAGGGCGTGATCGACGAATCGCATCCGATGTGGCTCGGCAACGCGACGCTATCCGACGGCGACTTCGTGCATCGCGCGATCGAGCACGCGGATTGCATCATCAACGTCGGTCACGACGTGATCGAAAAGCCGCCGTTTTTCATGCGCAGCGGCGAGGCGGGCGAGAAGACCGTGATCCACGTGAACTTCCTCGGCGCCGAAGTCGATCCGGTGTATTTCCCGCAGATCGAAGTGGTCGGCGACATCGCGAATGCGGTGTGGCAGCTCAAGGAGAGCCTGAAGACGCGTCAGGAGCATTGGGACTTCACGCGCTTCAAGGAGATCAAGGAGCATTTCGAGGCGCATCTGGTGAAGGGCCAGCACGACGACCGCTTCCCGATGTACCCGGTGCGGATCGTCAACGACGTGTACGAGACCACGCCGGTCGACGGCATCGTGTGTCTGGATAACGGCATGTACAAGATCTGGTTCGCGCGCTACTACCGCGCGCACGAGCCGAATTCGCTGCTGCTCGACAACGCGCTGGCGTCGATGGGCGCGGGGCTGCCGTCGGCGATCGCGAGCAAGATCGTGCATCCGGAGCGCAAAGTGATCGCCGTGTGCGGCGATGGCGGCTTCATGATGAACTCGCAGGAGCTCGAAACGGCGGTGCGCCTGAAGCTCGACCTGGTGATCCTGATCCTGCGCGACGACGCGTTCGGCATGATCCGCTGGAAGCAGGAGAACATGAACTTCCCGGACTACGGCATGACGCTTGCGAACCCGGATTTCGTCGCCTATGCGCAGAGCTATGGTGCTCAGGGGCATCGGGTCGAGGCCGCAGAACAGTTCGCGCCGCTGTTGCGCCAGTGCTTCGTGACACCCGGCGTGCACGTGATCGACGTGCCGATCGACTATTCGGACAACGAGCGCGTGCTCAATCGCGAGATCAAGCGGCTGTCCGCGCGGCTTTGAGCCTCTGTGCATCGACGCTTTGATTCGATTCAAGGAGAACGCGACATGTTGCAGAAAACCTATCCGTACTACCTCGCGAATGAGCCGGTGGCCGCCAACACCGATCTCGAAGTGACCGACAAATTCAGTGGCGAAGTCGCCACCCGCGTCGCGATGGCCGACGCGGCCGCGATCGACAAGGCGATCGGCCTCGCGGTCGAGGCGATGCCCGCAATGCGCGCCTACCCGCCGTTCAAGCGCCAGGCGGTACTCGAACACTGCGTGAAGCGCTTTCGCGAGCGCTACGACGAGCTCGCGCTCGCGCTGTGCATCGAGGCGGGCAAGCCGATCAACGATTCGAAGGGCGAGGTCACGCGCCTGATCGATACGTTCAAAGTCGCCGCCGAGGAGAGCGTGCGAATCGACGGCGAGATCATCAATCTGCAGATTTCGCCGCGCGCGAACGGTTACCACGCGTACGTGAAGCGGGTGCCGATCGGGCCGTGCTCGTTCATCTCGCCGTTCAATTTTCCGTTGAACCTGACCGCGCACAAGGTCGCGCCGGCGATCGCGGCGGGCGTGCCGTTCGTGCTGAAGCCGGCGAGCCGCACGCCGGTCGGCGCGCTGATCATGGGCGAAATTCTTGCGGAAACCGATCTGCCGAAGGGCGCGTTTTCGATTTTGCCCGCGCACCGCGACGGCGCCGACCTGTTTACGACCGACGAGCGCTTCAAGCTGCTGTCGTTCACCGGGTCGCCGGCGGTCGGCTGGGAGCTGAAACGCAAAGCGGGCAAGAAGAAAGTGATTCTGGAACTGGGGGGCAACGCGGCGGCGATCGTCGACGGCGATCAGGGCGGCAAGCTCGATTACGTGGTCGAGCGGCTCGCGTTCGGCGCGTTCTATCAGTCGGGGCAGAGCTGCATCGGCGTGCAGCGGATTCTCGCGCACGCGAGCGTCTACGACGCGCTGCGCGAGAAGCTGATCGCGAAGACGAAGTCGCTGGTGATGGGCGATCCGAAGAACGAGAAAACCTTCGTCGGGCCGATGATCTCGGAATCGGAGGCGAAGCGGCTCGCCGGCTGGATGGAGGGGGCGGTGCAGGCGGGCGCGCAGATCGTCGCGGGGGGCAAGGTCGACGGCGCGATGTTCGAGGCGACGCTGCTCGAAGGCGTGAAGCGCGACACCGATCTGTATCGCAAGGAGGCGTTCGGGCCGGTCGCGATCCTCGAGCGCTTCAACGATTTCGAGGCGGCGCTCGCGCAGGTCAACGACAGCGACTTCGGCCTGCAGGCCGGCGTGTTCACCGATTCGCTCGCGCATGCGCATCGCGCCTGGGATGCGCTCGAAGTGGGCGGCGTCGTGATCAACGACGTGCCGTCGTTTCGCGTCGACAACATGCCGTATGGCGGCGTCAAGGATTCGGGGCTGGGGCGCGAGGGCGTGCGCTACGCGATCGAGGATATGACCGAGCTGCGGCTGATGGTGATGCGCGAGACGTGGTGAGTGGGCGCTCTGACGCGGGCAGGGCGCGCGCGGGACGGCTGACGAACGCCGCGCCGCCCGCCCAGGCGCCCGACTGTCATGCCACTGTCGTCAGTGCGCACTACGCTGCGACCGAAGCAACGGCCGCGAGCGGCCGGCCAGCCGGCCGTCGCGAGCGTTTTTGCTGAAGTGCTACAATGCTGGGCTTTCGGCGGGTGTTTCCGCCAACCGGAGCCGGCCGAATTAACCGAACTCACACGGGTCTCGCGCGGAACGACGTGGCTCCGCCTTCATCCTGATGCCCTCCGCGGCCCCGACCGCTGCCGCGCGCATCGCGCCACGCGCCTTTTTAGCGAAAGCCACCATGTCCGACACAGCCGTCACGCCCAGCACCGAGACTTTTGATCAATTCGGCCTCGCGCCCGACATCCTGAAGGCCATCAAGGAATCGGGCTACACGTCTCCCACGCCGATCCAGGCGAAGGCGATCCCGGTCGTGCTGGCGGGCCGTGACGTGATGGGCGCCGCGCAGACTGGCACCGGCAAGACCGCGAGCTTCTCGCTGCCGATCATCCAGCGTCTGCTGCCGCAAGCCAATACGAGCGCGTCGCCGGCTCGCCATCCGGTGCGCGCGCTGATCCTCACGCCGACCCGCGAACTCGCCGACCAGGTGGCCGCGAACGTGCAGGCCTATGCGAAGCACACGGCGCTGCGCAGCGCGGTCGTGTTCGGCGGCGTCGATATGAATCCGCAGTCCGACCAACTGCGCCGCGGCGTCGAAATCCTGATTGCGACGCCGGGCCGTCTGCTCGATCACGTGCAGCAGAAAACCGCCAACCTGGGCCAGGTGCAGATGCTCGTGCTCGACGAAGCCGACCGCATGCTCGACATGGGCTTCCTGCCCGACCTGCAGCGCATCCTGAACCTGCTGCCGAAAGAGCGCCAAACGCTGCTCTTCTCCGCGACGTTCTCGGGCGAAATCAAGAAGCTCGCCGCGACCTATCTGCGCAACCCGCAGACCATCGAAGTCGCGCGCAGCAATTCGACGGCTACCAATGTCACGCAGGTCGTCTACGAGGTCGCCGAGGGCGACAAGACCGGCGCGGTCGTGCAACTGATCCGCGAGCGCGGCCTGAAGCAGGTGATCGTGTTCTGCAACAGCAAGATCGGCGCGAGCCGGCTCGCGCGCAGCCTCGAACGCGACGGCGTGGTCGCGACCGCGATTCACGGCGACCGCTCGCAAAGCGAGCGCATGCAGGCGCTCGACGCGTTCAAGCGCGGCGAAGTCGAGGCGCTGGTCGCGACCGATGTCGCCGCGCGCGGTCTCGATATCGCCGAACTGCCGGCGGTGATCAACTTCGACCTGCCGTTCAACGCCGAAGACTACGTGCACCGGATCGGCCGGACGGGCCGCGCGGGCGCATCGGGCGACGCGCTGTCGCTGTGCAGCCCGAACGAGCGCAAGCAACTGGCCGACATCGAGAAGCTGATCAAGCGTCCGCTCGACTTGCAGCGCCTGACCGTCGAGGCGCCGGTGCGCCATCATCACGATGATCGTTCGCTGCGCCGTGAGCGCAGTGAATCGCGCGACGAGCGCAGCCGCCGTCGCACGGGCGGCGCATCGGGTTCGTATGACCGTCCGCATCATCATCGCGCGCAACCGATCGACGATTTCTTCCTGAAGCCGTACGAGCCGTCGCCGGCATCGGTGCACAAGCTCGAGGAGACGGCCGCGCCGCAAAAGGCAGCGCCGAAGCGGCAACTGGCCGCGTTGCTCGGTGGCTTCGGAATGCCGAGGAAGACGCCTTCGTCGTCGTAAGACGGGCTGTCGGGTTCGGAGCTCGGGGTTCAACGCCCCGAGGGTAAAGGCGGTGGGGACGCGCGATTCGATGTTCCGGAAAGCGCAGCAAGCTCCCCGCATGCGCATCATCTGGATGCGCGAATGTTCATCCGGTTTGCCCAGGCCGCGGTCGCGGCGCTGTAGAACTGCTCGAGCGTCGCAGGCGGCTCGCTTCCCAGCTCCAGTCCCAGATGCCGTGCCGCCGCGCCTAATGCTTCGAGCGGCTTGTCGCTATCGAGCGCGGTCGCGCCGGTCTGTTTGCTCAGCTTCTCGCCGTGCTCGTTCGTCACGACCGGCACATGCAGATATTCGGGCGTCGCCACGCCCAGACAACGTTGCAGATAAATCTGCCGCGCCGTCGAATCCATCAGATCCGCGCCGCGCACGATGTGCGTAATGCCCGCGTCCGCATCGTCCACCACGACCGCCAGCTGATACGCCCATTGATCGTCCGCGCGGCGCAGCACGAAATCGCCGACCTCGGTCGCGAGGTTTTGCGTTTGCGGACCCTGCCAGCGGTCGTCGAACGTGATCACGGCCGGGTCGCCGTCGGGCACACGCAGGCGCCACGCGCGCGCGGACTTGCCGTGCAGACCGGTGCGGCAGGTGCCGGGGTAGGCGAGCGTCGTGTTGCGCGCGTGCGCGTGCAATAGCGAATCGGCGATTTCCTTGCGCGTGCAGCCGCACGGATAGACGAGACCGGTCGATTTCAACCGCTCCAGCGCCTGCTGATAGTGCGCGATGCGCTGGCTTTGCCAGACCGGCGTTTCGTCGGCGCGCATGCCGAAGCGTTCGAGTGTCGCGAGGATGTCCTCGGCGGCACCGGGCACCGTGCGAGGTCCGTCGATATCTTCGATGCGCACGAGCCACGCGCCGCGCTGCGCGCGCGCGTCGAGCCAGCTTGCGAGCGCGCTGACCAGCGAGCCGAAATGCAGCGGGCCGGTTGGCGACGGTGCGAAGCGTCCGCGATAGATCATGGTGTGAGGAGGTCAGGCGAGGCGCCCGCGCCGCGAGGCACCCCGGCTGTCATTACGCGGCGCACGCAGCCTTGCTGTCCGGATGGCACGCCGGGCAGGTCTTGCCCGCGACGTACATCGGCGATTGCTGTTGCTCGGGCGTGACCACCGCGCGGCAGCCGAAGCATTGCGCGGTCGCGGTCGGTTCGAGTTGCGGATTCAGCGCGGTGCGATAGTCGAACACGAAGCAGTCGCCGTGATAATGCGCGCCGCCCACTTCCTCGAAGTATTTGAGGATGCCGCCTTCGAGCTGGTACACGTTCTCGATGCCGACGTCTTTCATATGGATCGCGGCCTTCTCGCAGCGGATGCCGCCCGTGCAGAACGACACCACCGTCTTGCCTTCGAGATCGGCGCGGTTGTTCTCGATCACCTCGGGGAATTCGCTGAACTTCGTGATGCGATAGTCGAGCGCGTTGTCGAACGTGCCGACGTCGACTTCGAACGCGTTGCGCGTGTCGAGCATCACGACCGGACGGCCTTCGTCGTCGTGACCGCGGTCGAGCCAGGTCTTCAGCGTGGGCGCGTCGACGAACGGTGCGCGGCCGAGCTCGGGGCGGATCGCCGGCTTTTTCATCGTGATGATTTCGCGCTTGAGCTTGACCAGCATGCGAGTGAACGGCTGCTTGTCCGACAGGCTTTCCTTGAACTGCAGATTCGCGAACTTGCCTTCGAACAGCGCGTCGTGGCGGATGTAGTCGATGAACGCGTCGGTGTTCTCGCGGGTGCCGGCGATGAACAGGTTGATGCCTTCCGGCGCGAGCAGGATAGTGCCGCGCAGGCCGAGCGCATGGCAGCGTTCGGTGACGAATGGGCGCCAGGCGGCGGTGTTTTCGATGGTCGCGAATTGATACGCGGCGAGATTGACGATACTCATGTGTGTTCTGCGGTAAAGATGGCCGGCGTGGCGAAGGGCGGCGGGCCGTGCCGCCGCTGTTGCGCCCCCGTATAAGACCCGGGGTTTGGCGCGCGGTTTCGCGCGCGTTGGCCGCGCGTTTGCCGCGCATTTGCCAGTTCAATGGCCAGGCCGAAACAGGCGAAACCTCTATTATCCCTCAACCGGGGATTTTCCCCGGCCTGGCCGAATGGCTAACGGGTTGCGCTAGCGCAAGCAACCCGCTCGCCGACCTCGTCCTGGCCGGATGGCCAACGCGCCGTTCAGACCTGAAATCTGCGGAAGGGTGGGGTTACAATGTCGCCCATGTCAGATCCCCGCTTCGTCCATCTCCGCGTTCACTCCGAATTCTCGATTGCCGACGGCATCGTGCGTCTCGACGACATCGTCGCGGCGGCGGCCAAAGACGGTCAGGGCGCGCTTGCGCTCACCGACCTCGGCAACGCGTTCGGCCTCGTCCGTTTCTACAAGGAAGCGCGTGGCAAAGGGGTCAAACCCATTGCCGGCTGCGACGTCTGGATCACCAATCCAGACGACCGCGACAAGCCTTCCCGCCTGCTGCTGCTGGTCAAGGACCGCCGCGGTTACCTCAACCTTTGCGAATTGCTCAGCAAGGCCTCGCTGACGAACCAGTATCGCGGCCGCGCGGAAATCGAAGCCGGCTGGCTCGAAACCGGTTTGGGCGAAGGGCTGCTCGCGCTGTCGGGCGCGCAGCAGGGCGACATCGGTCTCGCACTCGCGGCGGGCAATGAAGAGGCGGCGCAGCGCAATGCACGGCATTGGGCGAAGGTATTTCCGGGCGGCTTTTATATCGAGCTGCAGCGCTATGGTCAGCCTGGCGGCGAGCAGTACGTGCAGCAGGCGGTCGCGCTCGCGGCATCGCTGAAACTGCCGGTCGTCGCGACGCACCCGATGCAGTTCATGACGCCGGACGACTTCACCGCGCACGAAGCGCGCGTGTGTATTTCCGAAGGCGATATTCTCGCGAATCCGCGCCGCCAGAAGCGCTTCACGTCCGAGCAGTATTTCCGCACGCAACAGGAAATGGCCACGCTGTTCGCGGACATTCCTTCGGCACTCGCGAACACGGTGCAGATCGCCAAGCGCTGTAATCTGAAGCTCGAACTCGGCAAGCCGAAGCTGCCGCTCTTTCCGACGCCCGACGGCATGTCGCTCGACGACTACCTGGTGCAGCTGTCGAAAGAGGGCCTCGAAAAGCGGCTCGAACAGCTGTATCCGGACGAGGCCGAGCGCGACGCGCAACGCCCGACCTACTACCAGCGCCTCGAATTCGAGTGCGGCACGATCATCAAGATGGGCTTTCCGGGCTACTTCCTGATCGTTGCGGACTTCATCAACTGGGCAAAGAACAACGGCGTGCCGGTCGGTCCTGGCCGCGGTTCGGGCGCCGGTTCGCTGGTCGCCTATGCGCTCGGCGTGACCGATCTCGATCCGCTGCGCTACAACCTGCTGTTCGAACGTTTCCTGAATCCGGAGCGGGTGTCGATGCCCGACTTCGATATCGACTTCTGCCAGCACGGCCGCGATCGCGTGATCCAGTACGTGAAGGAAAAGTACGGCGCGAACGCGGTGTCGCAGATCGCGACGTTCGGCACGATGGCGGCAAAGGCGGCCGTGCGCGACATCGGCCGCGTGCTCGATCTCGGCTACATGTTCACGGACGGCGTCGCGAAGCTGATCCCGTTCAAGCCGGGCAAGCACGTGACCATCGCCGACGCGATGAAGGAAGAGCCGCTATTGCAGGAGCGCTTCGACAACGAAGACGAAGTGCACCAGCTGCTCGAACTCGCGCAGCGCGTAGAGGGCTTGACGCGTAACGTCGGTATGCACGCGGGCGGCGTGCTGATCGCGCCCGGCAAGCTGACCGATTTCTGCCCGCTCTATACGCAGGGCGACGACAGCGGCGTCGTCAGCCAGTACGACAAGGACGACGTCGAGGCGGTCGGCCTCGTGAAGTTCGACTTTCTGGGCCTGACCACGCTGACCATTCTGGATTGGGCCGAGCGCTACATCCGCCGCCTCGATCCGTCGAAGCAGGACTGGTCGCTAGGCCAGGTGCCGCTCGACGACCCCGCGTCGTTCTCGATCCTGAAGAAAGCGAACACGGTCGCCGTTTTCCAGCTGGAAAGCCGCGGCATGCAGGGCATGCTGAAGGACGCGCAGCCCGATCGCTTCGAGGACATCATCGCGCTCGTCGCGTTGTACCGCCCGGGTCCGATGGACCTGATCCCGAGCTTCTGCGCGCGTAAGCACGGCCGCGAGGTGGTGGAATATCCGGACCCGCGCGTCGAACCTGTTCTGAAAGAGACCTACGGCATCATGGTCTACCAGGAGCAGGTGATGCAGATGGCGCAGATCATCGGCGGCTACTCGCTGGGCGGCGCCGACCTGCTGCGTCGCGCGATGGGTAAGAAAAAGCCCGAGGAGATGGCCCAGCACCGCGAGATTTTCGCGGAAGGCGCGGCCAGGAACGGCCTCACGCGCGAGAAGTCCGACGAAATCTTCGACCTGATGGAGAAGTTCGCGGGCTACGGCTTCAACAAGTCGCACGCGGCTGCGTATGCGCTGCTCGCCTACTACACCGCGTGGCTGAAGGCGCACCATCCGGCCGAATTCATGGCGGCCAACATGTCGCTCGCGATGGACGACACGGACAAGGTCAAGATCCTGTTCGAAGACTGCCTCGCGAACAAGATGGTCGTGTTGCCGCCGGACGTGAACCTGTCGGCGTATCGCTTCGAGCCGGTCGCCGAAGCCGACGGCAAGCGCTCGCGCACGATCCGTTATGGTCTCGGCGCAATCAAGGGCAGCGGCCAGAACGCGATCGAAGAAATCCTGCGCGCGCGCGAGGACGGCCGCTTCATCGACATCTTCGATTTCTGCAATCGCGTCGACCGGCGCATCGTCAATCGACGCACGATCGAAGCGCTGATTCGCGCAGGCGCGTTCGACACGCTGCATGCGAACCGCGCGCAGCTGATCGCATCGGTGTCGCTCGCGATGGAAGCGGCCGAGCAGGCGGCGGCCAATGCGCTGCAGGCGGGTCTGTTCGACATGGGCGACGCGCCGTCGCAAGGCCACGAACTCGTCGACGAACCCGAGTGGCCGGAAAAGCGCAAGCTGCAGGAAGAAAAGGCCGCGCTCGGTTTCTACCTGTCGGGCCATCTGTTCGATGCATACAAGGACGAAGTGCGCCGGTTCGTGCGCCAGAAGATCGGCGAGCTGAAGGAAGGGCGCGACAAGCTGGTTGCGGGCGTGATCGTGTCGCTGCGCACGCAGATGACCCAGCGCGGCAAGATGCTGATCGCGCTGCTCGACGACGGCACCGGTCAGTGCGAAGTGACGGTCTTCAACGAGGTCTTCGAAGAACACAAGCAGCTGTTCAAGGAAGACGAGCTGCTGATCGTGCAGGGCCAGGCGCGTAACGACGCGTTCACGGGCGGCATCCGCTTCACCGTCGAAACGGTGATGGATCTCGGCCGCGCGCGCTGCCGCTACGCGGACTCGCTGAAGGTGCAGATGAACGGCAACGCTAACGCGCAGGCATTGCGCCGGGTGCTCGAAGCGCACACCGCCGGCAAGGAAGAGCCGGCCGGGGCAGCCGCGTCGGCGGCCGCCACTCGTGGCAACGGCGGTGGCAACGGCGGCGGGCGTGGCGGCTTCGGCGGCGATGGCGGTCGTCAGCGTCAGGCGGTGCAGATTCCGAATGGACTCGCGGTGCAGGTGGTTTATCGCAGCGAGCATGCGCAAGGCGAAATGCGTCTGGGCGACGCGTGGCGCGTGAAGCCGACCGACGAACTGCTCGCCGCGCTGCGCGGCGAGTTTGCGGGAAGCTCGATCGAGATCGTGTATTGAGCGAGGTCGGCGGTGTGGATCGGCCGGTGCCGCGTGTATCGGCTAATCTGAGCTCAGCTTATCGCCCGCCCGTTTTTTCCAGCCGCGCCAGCTTCAGAAACCGGTAGTACACCGTCTCCGCATTGAACAGCGCGATCATCAGCCCGGCGCGGCCGTCCAGAAAGCCGCGCCGCAGCAGATAAGTCCGCACGAACGCCCACAGGCCGCGCCCGAGCGCGAGGCGAATGCTGCCCTTCTGCCCGGCCTCGTAGCGCTGCCGCGCGCCGGCCGTCGAATACGCGTCGAGCTTGCGCAGCACGCCCTCGTAGTCCTAGTACGAGTAGTGCATCAGCTTGCCGGTCAGGCGTTGCGCGGGCGTGTCGAACACGAGGCGCTCGTGCACGAGATCGTCGGAGAAACGCGCGGTGCCGCGTTTGAAAAGGCGCGGAATCCAGTCCGGGTACCAGCCGCTGTGATGGACCCATTGGCCGCAGAAGCTCGACAGACGGTCGACCGCGTAGACGTCGGCGGCGGGCGCGGCGAGCGCCGCGCGAATCGATGCGGCAAGTTCCGGCGTGACGATTTCGTCGGCGTCGAGCGACAGTACCCAGCTGGTGGTCAGTGCATCGACCGCACGGTTCTTTTGCGGGCCGAAGCCCGGCCAGTCCGTTTGCTCGATGACACGCGCGCCGTGCGCGCGGGCGATGTCGGCGGTGCCGTCGGTGCTGCCGCCGTCGATCACGACGATCTGATCGGCGAAGGCCACGGCCTGCAGGCATTCGGCGAGCCGCGCCGCCGCGTTACGGGTGATGATGGCAACGCCAAGAGTGGTTTCCTGCATACCTGAGTTGCGTGGAGGAGAAGTGATGGAGCGGGCCCCGCGACCCGGCAATCGAGCAGCGAGTATACACAGCCCATCCGGTCCGACACCACAGCGCGTATCCCCCAGATGTTGCGCGCATGCCGTCGCGCGCCGAGCGCCGGCCGTCATCTGCAACCGATTACAATGCTCTTTTTTGATATTCCACGCGGCCATCCAACCCTGCGCCGCGTGCTCGCCGTTCCGCATTTCCAGAGGATTCCTTGAGCGCGAAGCCAACGTTAAGCAAACCCATGGGTTCAGGCGATGCGTCGTCGCCGGCCGTCGTCCTGCGGCGCCTGTGGCCATTCATCAAGCCGCTGCTGTGGGTCGTGCTCGGCGCGATTGTCGCGATGGCAGTGAGCGCCGGCACCGACGCCGCCATTCCCGCGCTGCTCAAGCCACTGCTCGACAAGGGCTTCGGCTCGCACGCGGTCGACAAGACCAAGTGGCTCGTGCCGATCGCGGTGATCGGCCTCGCGCTGATTCGCGGCGTGTCGCAGTATGCGTCCGGCTATCTGCTCGCGTACGTGTCGAACAAGATCCTGCTCGAGCTGCGTCTGAAGATGTTCGACCGCATGATCCACACGAGCGTCGCGTTCTTCCAGCGCGAAACCGCGAGCACGGTCATCAACGCGATCGTCTTCGAGGTCAACCAGATTCTGAACGTGCTGCTGAGCGTGATGGTCACGCTCGTGCGCGACTCGCTGACGGTGATCTTCCTGCTTGGCTATCTGTTCTATCTGAACTGGCGCCTGACGTTGATCGTCGCGGTGCTGCTGCCGGGCATCGGCTGGCTGGTCGGCAAGATCAATCGCCGGCTGCGGCGCCTGAACCGCGAGCATCAGCTGCTCACCAACGAGCTGTCGTACATCGTCGAGGAGACGGTGGGCGGCTACAAGGTCGTCAAGGTGCATAACGGCGAGCAGTACGAGATGGACCGCTTCAACTCGATGAGCCGGCGCCTGCGCGGCTACGCGATGCGCATGACGGTATCCGGCGGCCTCGCGCAGCCGTTGACGCAGTTCCTCGCGTCGATCGCGCTCGCGGTCGTGATCACGATCGCGGTGGTGCAGTCGTCATCGGATCAAACGACGGTCGGCGGCTTCGTCGCGTTCGTCACGTCGATGCTGCTGATCATCTCGCCGCTCAAGCATCTGATGGACGTGAACCAGCCGTTGCAGCGAGGTATGACCGCGGCCGAGCTGATCTTCGGTCTGATCGACGAGCCGGCCGAGCCGAAGGGCGGCGGCAAACCGCTCGCCCGCGCGCGCGGCGAGGTCGAGTTCCGCGACGTGTCGTTCACCTACGGCGCCAGCTCCACGCACAACCGTCACACGCTCGACCAGGTGTCGTTCAAGGTCGCCCCGGGCGAGATGGTCGCGCTTGCAGGTCCGTCGGGCAGCGGCAAGACCACACTCGTGAACCTGCTGCCGCGCTTCTTCGATCCGACCGGCGGCGCGATCCTGGTCGACGGCGTCGCGCTGCCCGAGTACGACCTGCACGCGCTGCGCAGCCAGATCGCGATGGTGAGCCAGGACGTCGTGCTGTTCAACGACACCATCGCGCACAACGTCGCGTACGGTCAGGAGGTCGATGCGGAGAAGGTCAAGGCGGCGTTGCGTGCGGCGAACCTGTGGGACACCGTGCAGGCGATGCCGCAGGGCATCGAGACGCTCGTCGGCGACAACGGCATGATGCTGTCGGGCGGCCAGCGCCAGCGTCTCGCGATCGCGCGCGCGATCTACAAGGACGCGCCGATCCTGATTCTCGACGAAGCGACGTCGGCGCTCGATTCCGAGTCCGAGCGCCACGTGCAGGCGGCGCTCGAAACGCTGATGAAGGGCCGCACGACGCTCGTGATCGCGCACCGGCTGTCGACCATCGAGCGCGCCGACCGCATCCTCGTGATGGAAGCGGGGCGGATCGTCGAGCGTGGCAGCCATCGCGAGCTGCTCGAGCACGACGGCTTGTACGCGCATCTGCATCGCATCCAGTTCCAGCAAAGCCCGGTTTGATCCGGCACATTGCGGCCCCCAGCCGCTGATTCTCCTACCCGGCCCATTGTCTGGGCCGGTGTTGTGTTTAAGTCTCAATTTATTGCGCTTTTTCGGCGCTCATCGCATGCTGGCGGGCAATCACGGCCCGCCTGGCGGAAATCGACTGCCTATGTTTGACGACGATCCGAGCAAGCCGCTCGTCTCCATCGCGCTCGCGACGTACAACGGCCGCACTTATCTGCCCGAGCTGCTGGCTTCGCTCGAAGCGCAGAGCTGGCCGCATCTCGAAGTCGTGGTATCCGACGACGCATCCTGCGACGGCACCCGCGAACTGCTCGCGTCGTATACGGGACGCGTGCCGGTGCGGCTCGTCGGTGATGGCACGCGGGCGGGCATCGTCGGCAATTTCGAGCGGGCGCTCGCCGGCTGCCGCGGCGACTACATCGCGCTTGCCGACCAGGACGACGTCTGGGCGCCCGAGAAAGTCGCCGATCTGATGCGGGAAGTGCGGCGCGCGGAAAGCGCGGGCGACGGCGCCGCCACGCCCGCGCTCGCGTTCTGCGACATCGAGCTCGTCGACTCGACGCTGTGCCGTCTGTCGCGCTCGCTGTTCGATATCACCGCGAAGTCGCGCTGCGCGACGCGCTTGCGCGATTTTCTGCTGAGCAACCATGTGCCCGGCTGCGCGATGCTCGTCAACCGCGCGGCGCTCGATCGCGCACTGCCGTTCCCGCCCGGCATCGTGATGCACGACTGGTGGCTCGCGATGGTGGTTGCGTCGTTCGGCGAGATTCGCCACGTCGCGGCGCCGCATCTGAAGTATCGGCAGCATGACGGCAACGCGGTCGGCGCGAGCGCGACCAACGAGCGCGGCGCGGCGCGCGACGAATGCGGTGCCGAGGCGGCACGGCGGCGCGGCGCGAGCCGGCGGCGGCAGATCGAAGCCATCGCGGATCAGGTGCGGGTGTTCACGCGCCGCTTCGGCGCCGAGCTGCCCGTCGATGCGCGTCACGACATCAACGCGTTTTCGCGTGGTGTCGCGAGCTGGCGCGGCGCGTTCGAGTTCGTGATGATCAGTCACACCGGCGAGACCTTCGTGCGCTCGGTGAAGATGCTGCGGCGCTTGCGCGCGAGTGTGCTGAGCTTCGGCGTCGAAGTGCGAAGGCCGAGTCTCGCGCGACGCTTGCGGCAGCGGCGGGGCGCGTCGCGCGGAGTTTCGTGAGCCGCGGTCGCGTCGAGTCGCAAAGCGCGGTCAGACCTTACCGTCGTCTTCAGGCCTTTCCGCCCCGCACGAGCCGCTTGAGCCAGATGCCCGGTGCATAGACCACCGGGCAACTCGCATACAGAAACATCCGAATCCGCAGCCCGAGCTTCACGCCGGCGCTGCGCGTCACGAGGCCGATGCGTTCGCCCAGGCTGCGCGCTTCGAACATCGCGTGGATGAACTGCTCGCGCGCGAGCTTCGGCGCCATCGCCGCGCGCATGCGTTCGCCGACGCCGGCGATCTGCGCGTCGCGCTGCAGCTGCGCAAGTTCCGCGAGTCCGTAGCGATTGCTCTGCCGCATCCGCGCGATCAGCTCGTCGACCGACTGGTAGCGACGCTTGCGTGAGAGTCCGCCGCGCCGGTAGCGCACCAGCGGCTCGCGCAGACTGATCGCGCCGCCCGACAGGATCGCGCGCAGCACCATGATCTGATCCTCGGCCGCGGCGCCCGGCAGCATCGGCCCGAAGCGCTCGATCAGGCGTCGCGACCACGTATGCGCGGCGCCGATCAGCCACGGACGCTCGACGAGCCAGTCGTCGAAGCTGCGATAGCGGTCGAGCTCGGTCGGGCTCACGCGCTCGTGCACGTGACCCGTTTCGTCCATGTCGGCGAGATCGGTCGCGATCAGGTCGGGGCGGCGCCCATGCGCGAGCCAGCAGTCGACGACGCGCTCGCAGCGCTCGGGCGCCGACATGTCGTCGCCGGCTGCGACGAACAGCAACTCGCCCTGCGCCAACTGCGCGAGTTGCGACAGGTGCGCGCTGATGCCCTGGTTCACCATATTGCGCCGCGCGATCACGCGATGCGGCCCGCTGTAGCCGGCGAGTGCCGCTTCGATCGCGGCGTAGGTCGCGTCACGGGACGCGTCGTCGGAGACGATGATTTCGAGCGGCTCGTAGGTTTGCGCGAGCGCGCTGCGCACGGCGTCGCCGATCTGCTCTGCCTGGTTGTAGGCGATCACGAGCATCGAGACGAGGGGGCGGGCGGTGTCGGCGGTTGCAGGGGGTGCGAGGTGCGCCAGGCTATCGGTCATGGAGTCGGGGAGAAAGCGATTGGCCTAGATTCTAGCCGCTGACGGCCGCGCCGCGCGACGCGCACGGCAAACCCGAGCACCGCGAGCTGAACCCGGCGAAATCCATCCTTTACAATTGCCGCTGCCCCGAAACTGCGCACCCAAGGACTCGTCCGCGCGTGCGCCTCACCGAGACCGATCCTTGTCAGAGCCGACCCTCGACCCGAACCAGCGGCCCCTCACCGACATCGCGCTGACCGCCCAGGCGCTGAAGAACAGCGGCGGCGCCGAGCGCTACACGCGCGACGTGATCGCCGGCCTGCATCGGCTCGGTCTGCGCCCGACGCTGTTCGCGCGCGAGATCGACGAGGCGCTTGCCGAGGCCGCGTGGATCGATGCCCAACCGCTCAACGTGCGCTGGGCGCCGCGCAAGCTGCGCAACCTCGCGTTCGACTGGCGTCTGAAGCAGCGTTTGAAGCGGCATCGTCCGGCGTGCGTGTTCTCGATCAATCACTCGACGCATGCCGACGTCGCATTGTGCGGCGGAACGCATCCGGGTTCGCTCGAAGCCGCGGGCCGCACCGCGCGCCGCAGCGACGAATGGCAAATCGAGCTCGAGCGGCGCGTCTACACGCGGGCGCGCGCGATCGTCGCGCATTCGCAATTGATGAGCCGCGAGTTGCAGCGTTTCTATCACGTGCCGGCAGCGCGCATCGACGTGCTCTATCCGCCCGTAGACACCGCCCGCTTCAAGCCGCTCGACGCCGCCGCGCGCGCGGCCGTGCGCCGCCAGCTCGGCGTGCCCGACGATCGCGTGATGTTCGTGTTCTCGTCGACGAGTCACGAGCGCAAGGGCTATCCGTTGCTCGAAGCGTTTTTCTCGGGCACGACGCTGCCGGTCTGTCTCGTCGTCGCGGGCCGGCCGGTGCCCAAAACTGGCGACACAATTCGTTACGCGGGTTACAGCAAAGAGATCGAAAAGCTGTTCGCGGCCGCCGATTTCACGGTCGTCGCGTCGGCGTACGAGCCGTTCGGGCTCGTCGGTGTCGAGTCGGTGATGTGCGGCACGCCGCTCGTGATCGCCGACAACGTCGGCTCGGCGGAGACCGTGACCGGCGCCGCGAAGATCGAGTTTTCGCGGCAGTCCGAGGGCAGTTTCGAGCGCGCGATCGGGCAGGCGGTCGAACGCGTGAAGAGCGGCGCAGCGCGCATCGCGGCACCGCGCGACAGCCTCGTGTACGACCCGAGCGTCGACGCGCACGTCGCGGCGCTTTACGAGGTGTTCACGCGAGGATGAGGGCGGCGCTCCGCGCTCGGGCAGCCGCTTCTCGTCGAATCGGAATCAATCGCGCGGCTGCGTCTCGCGCACGAGCGCGGCTGGCGTCGGCGCGGCCGGCGCTTCGCTGCGCAGCTCGCGCTTGCGGGCATCGATCATCGCCAGCAGTGTCGCTACCAGCAGCGCGAGCAGTACCGTCACCATGACCGGCACCAGCACGTCGATCGTGAGCCCGAAGATCACCGTGCTCGACGCGACCGCCAGACCGGAATACGACGCGGCGCGAATCGCCGGGTCGCTCGCATGCCGGTGTCGCCAGAAATACACCGTCATGCCGTAGTAGAACAGCAGCAGGCAGATCACGCCGACCGCGCCCATCTCGGCCAGTGTCGAGAAGAAGTCGCTATGCGCGCGTTCGTTGACGATCTCGGCCTTCACCTCGCCGCGCTTGGCCATCGCGCCGAGTTCGTTGACCAGATGGCCCTTGCCGACGCCCCACAGCGGATGCCGTTCGACGATCATCCGCGATGCGTCCCACAGTTGCAGGCGCAGACCGGTGGCCGTGAAGTCTTCACCCTTGTGCATCATCGATACATCGTTCGGCACTTCGGCGAAGCGCTTCTGGACCCGTTCGGTCGACAACAGCCCCCCCGCGCCGATAACGATCACGAGCGTCGCGACCAGCAGGCGCTTTTTCCGCGTGAACCAGTGGTACTGCATGCCGAGCAGCACGACGAACACCGGCACCGCGAGCCAGCCGCCGCGCGAGCCCGACAGAAACGACGCATAGCCGCCCGACACCAGCGCGAGCACGCGCGGCACGAGCACGCGCCAGTCGCGCGGATTGTCCCAGCCGAGCGTGAATACCGACAGGAACGCGAGCAGCAGCGCGGTATCGCCGAACGGTATCGCGTTCGTGTACGAGTTGTTCAGACGGTTCGCATCGGTCCAGCCGCCGGGCGGCTGATTGATGATCGCCCATGCGCCGACCGCGAGCGCGCCTGCCGCACAGCCCCAGCCGATCATGCGCAGATTGCGCGACGGCAATTGGCGCAGCAGCAGGAACACCAGTAGCGCGAACACGAAGCGCGCGACCGAGTCGAGTTCGCGTGGCAGCCAGTAGCCGAGCGCCAGCTGCTGCGCGCCGATCCCGACGACGAACGCGAGCATGCCGATCGTGAACCAGCGATAGGTGCGCAACGCGGAGAAATAGCCCGGCATGCGCCGGTTGACGATGGCCGCGCCGAGCGCGAGCGCGACGAGTACGAAAAAGCAGTAGCCGGTGCCGCCGCGCCACATCAGATTGACCGCGGGCGCGAGAAACAGCAGGGCCGACGTGAGCCAGACCAGACTGGAAGCAAAAATCATAGGTCTACGTTATCGATGAGCACACTACCGTTCCGGTGGTGAAATTGCAGGGGACGCCGGACCATTTGAGGTTTTCAAGACGGCAGAGCGATCCGGATTATAACCATGCCCTACCTTGCGGAATGCTTGCTGCCGCACGCGGTAAGGTACCGCCGGCCCGCGGTATTCGGCGTGGCGGCGGCAGGCGGCGCCTGTCGTGCGCGCAGGCGGGGGGCGGTACAATCGCGCGACATTCATGGCCGGCGCGCGGCGCATGCCGCGCCCCGCGCCCAGCACAACGGACCGACTCGATGTTCTCAATCATCATCCCGACCTGGAACAACCTGCCTTATCTGCGCCTCGTGATCAAAAGCCTGCGCCGTCATTCGACGTATCCGCACCAGATCATCGTGCACGTCAACGACGGTTCGGACGGCACGCTCGCGTGGGTGCGCGACGAGGGCATCGAGCATACGGCGTCGCCCGGCAATATCGGCATCTGCCACGCGGTCAATATCGCGGCGGCGCGCGCGACGCAGGACTACATCGTCTACATGAACGACGACATGTACTGCTGCCCGGGATGGGATGAAGCGCTCGTCAAGCGTCTCGCGCAGATGCCGGCCGACAGGCTGTTCATGTTGTCGGGCACGATGATCGAGCCGGTCGATTCGGGCAATCCGTGCGTGGTCGTGCGCGACTTCGGCCGCGATGCCCAGGTGTTTCGCGCCGACGAGCTGGTCGCTGCCGCGCCCAGTCTCGTGCGTGCCGACTGGCGCGGTGCGACGTGGCCGCCGACGCTCGTGCACCGCGACTGGTGGTTCAAGGTGGGCGGCTACAGCAGCGAGCTGAGCCCCGGCATGAGCAGCGACAACGATTTCTCGATGAAGCTGTGGGACGCGGGCTGCCGCGTGTTCGTCGGCGTCGGCGACAGTCTCGTCTATCACTTCCAGCAGAAGAGCACCGGCAAGATCGTGAAGAACGACGGCCGTCGCCAGTTTCTCAACAAGTGGGGGATGACGCAGGCGACGTTCGACCGCTATTACCTGCGCCGCGGCACCGCCATCGACGGTGCGCTCGCGGTCAGCGAGCCGGAGCGCACCGGCCGGCTGCGCCGGGCGCTGCTGAAGTCGCGCATCAAGCGTGCGTTGGGCTGACGGGCGCCGAACCGAAAACGGCGGCTCGACTCGCTGCGGGTGTCACTGCGGGTGTCGCCTCGGGTGTCAAACGCCGCCCGTCACGAGCGGCAGCACCGTCAGGTCCGGATGCGTGCCGTCGACGATGCTGCGTCCCACGTGCACCGCTTCGTAGAGCGCGTCGTCGACACTCGCGAAGCTCTCCTCGCCATCCGCGTGAAACGGCACCGCATGGCCGGGAAGCTGGGGATTGGCGCCCGGATGACAGACGTAGCCTAGATACGTGTAGCGACTCTTTTGCGTGGCCGCCGCGTCGGCGGCATGCGCCGGGTCCGGCGGGTCTTTCGGAACAGGTGACACGTGTATCTCGAAGCCCTCGTATTGCACCGTTTGCCAACTTGCGGTTTGGTCGGCCATGACCGCCTCCGTCTAGTCTGTCCTGTCCAAAAGTCTAGGTGATTTGCCGCCAAAACGCGCGGATGCGCGGGCCTGTAGTCGGAAGATTTTTTGCTTTATTTCTGAAAATCGGCAGTATTCACGATCGCGTCGGCCAGAACGCCCCGTCTGGTTTTGGTCGGATAAAATGCTGCGCTTTGCCTAAATCCGACTTCGCTCATGTGGTTCAAAAACCTTCAGCTGCACCGTCTGCCCGCTCCGTGGTCCGTCACCCCTGAACAGATGCAGAAGTGGCTCGCGCCGTACGCGTTCGCGCCCGGCCAGAGCGTCGAGATGCAGGCCCAAGGGTGGGCGCCGCCGCGCGACGGCGACTCGCTCGTCTACGCAATGAACGGTCAGATGCTGCTGACCTTCCGTGCCGAGAAGAAGCTGCTGCCCGCGTCGGTGGTCACCCAGATCACGCGCGAGCGCGCGGCCGAGCTCGAGGAGCAGCAGGGCTTCAAGCCGGGCCGCAAGCAGATGCGCGACCTGAAGGAGCAGGTCACCGACGAGTTGCGCCCGCGCGCATTCAGCATCCGCCGCGATACGCGCGTGTGGATCGATTGCACGAATGGCTGGCTCGTGATCGACGCGGCGTCGCAGGCGCTCGCCGACGATGTGCGCGGTCTGCTCGTCAAGTCGATCGACCAGTTGCCGCTGATGACGGTGCGCGTCGCGCAGTCGCCGGTCGCGGCCATGACCGGCTGGCTGCTCGACGGCGACGCGCCGGCGGGTTTCACGCTCGATCAGGACACCGAGCTGCGTTCGCCCGCCGAGGGCAACGCGACGGTCCGCTATGTCGGACATGCGCTGGACGCCGAAGACATGCGCCGCCACATCGAGGCAGGTAAGCAATGCATGCGGCTGGCGATGACGTGGAACGATCGCGTGTCGTTCGTGCTGACGCCGTCGCTGACGATCAAGCGCATCGCGCCGCTCGACGTGCTCAAGGAAGCGAGCGATCCGACCGCGCAGAACGACGACGAACGCTTCGATTCCGACGTCGCGCTGATGACGGCCGAACTCGACCGCATGCTGCGCGATCTGATCGATGCAATCGGCGGCGAGCAGGGCGAGCAAGGGTTCGCGTTGCCGCAGGCCGTGGCGGCTTGAGCGTCAGATTCTCGTGCTGTCGAGCGCTTCGACGAGGGTCCAGTAAGGCGTGATCGAGCGCAGACGGATCGGGTAGATCCGCTGCAGCAGCGCGAGCGTGGCGTCGCTATCGGTGAGCTGAAAGATGCCCGACACGCGCAGATCGGCGACGTCGGCGGCACAGCGCAACACGCCGGCGTGATAGCGCGCGAGTTCATCGACGAGCTCCGCGATACGCATGTCGTTCGCGTAGAGCAGGCCACGCGTCCACATCGCCTCGCGTGGGTCGAGCGTGAGCGGCGCCGCGATGCCGTCGCGCGTGAACCTGCACCATTGGTCCTGCGTCAGCATCAGCGCCGCGGTGGCTGCCGGCGTCGCCAACGCGTCGCCGCGAAACGCAGCCACGCGCGTGAAACCATCCCGTTGCTGCACACTGAACTGCGCGCCACGCGCTTCGACGACGCCTTCGGCCGTTTGCACGAGTAAAGGCGCATGAGTCGTTCGGGTGCCAGCGGTGCCGCGGACATCGCTCACGGGCCGCACCATGATTTCCCCTTCAAGCAGATCAACGCGGCGAACGTTCGCTTCGAACGCGACGTCGATCGCGCTCGCGCTGCCCAGCGTGATCTGGGAGCCATCCGCGAGCAGTATGTCGTGCAGTTCGCCGGTCGCGGTGCGGAAGTCGGCGGTCCATGTGCGCCACGGCGGGCGGCTCGCGAGCCAGCCCGCGGGCGCGGCGATGGCGAGCCACGTCAGTGCCTTCAGCGCGCGTCGCCGTCCCGCCGACACGCCGACAACCCCCGCGTCTTCGCGTAGCGCGGTGCCGGCTTCGCGCCGCAATTCATGATTGGCCGATCTTTCAGTATTCGACTCGCGAAGCATTTTGATTAAATGTGCTGCATTCTGAACGCAATTGACAGATGTGATTTATCAATTGAATTTTGCAAATCACATTTAACAATTCATGCCTATTGAATTGCCTATTTCAGGTTGAATGTGAACCTGAGTTCACATCGGGGTTACGCACGCACACCCGGTAATCTCAGATCAGGCAGACACATTGTCACCGATACAAAAAAACTGCGCTGCATGTGGCTTTACTTTTTCATGAATGCTTAGCCGTGAAATACGCCTATTTGCGCAGCACGCGAACGTAGCCTTTTCGTCATGAATTACAGTGTGCCGGGTTTGGCTGACGGGTGTGTGAAGCCGGCTGAGACTATCCGCTGGGCCACGCGGATCATCGCCGTCCTGCGCGCGGGCGAGTTCCCGGTTGCGTTGCAACCTGTCATGCATCATGACTTCCGTTCGAGCATGAACCCCGGTAAAACTCCGTGCGCTGCCGCACCTTCGATGCAGACGAAAAAACGACAGCCGTATCAAAGGCTTGCGGCTTTTCCCGGGAAGTTATGCACAGATTTGCCAACAAAAACTGTGGGTAACTTTGCGCGTGTCGTCGTGCGTCGAAGCGCGGTCAGTCTTCGAGCGCCCACGCGCGCTTGCGGCGCAGCAGCGCCGAGCCGATCGATACCGCGGCGCCGATGCCGCCCATCGTCAGCGACAGCGCGACGATCAGTGGGCCCGTTTGCGTACGAGCGGAGAACACGCCGACCAGCAGGCCGGCGAGCGGCTGCGTCAGATTGTTCAGCAAAATCGCGACGCCGATCGTCTTGCCGTAGTCCTCGGGCGGAATGATCTGCAAACGCGCGCTGCGGATGTACACGTTGAACATCTTGTCGAAGCCGACGATCAGCAGAAAGCCGAGCGCATAGCCCCACGGCGACGCGCTCGCGCCCGCGATCACGCCGCCCGCGCAGATCGTCACGAACGCGACGAGACCGAGCACGCGCGCGGGCCAGCCGGCGCGCGCCACCGTCAGCAGCACCAGCACCGTGGCGACGGCGCCGGCCGTTTGCAAAGCTGCGTAGTAGCGATTGGATTGCGCATGCAAGCCCGTCACCATCGCCGCCGATGTCGCGAGCGTGACACCGATGACGAGGTTCTCCGCGGCCGCGAGCATGATGACCTTTTTCAGGCCTGGCAGCGTCCACACGTGCTTGAGCGCGATGCGCAGCGGCGTGCTCCAGCGAGCGGCGCGCGCTAGCGATTGAGCGGACCCGGGCGAGCGCGCGCGAAAACCGCTCAGTCGCTGCCAGACCAACAGCGCCGCGTCGGCGCACAGAAACAGCACGCCGGTCGCGGCGACCACCCATTCCCAACGCCACACACCAAGCAGCAGCGCGGCGAGCATCGGCCCGAGCACGAAGCCGAGCTGGTCGGCCAGTTGCGAATAAGCGAGCACTTTCTGGATCTGCTGCGTGCTGAAGATCTGCGGCAGCATCACCTCCCGCGCGACGAGCCCCTGGCTCGTCAGCACGCCGCACGCGGCCGACAGCGCGATCAGCCAGCCGATGCCGCCGAACAGCGCATACGCGGCGATACCACCGAAGCACGCGAGGGCTCGCACTGCCTGGCTCAGCCGCATCAGACGCAGCGGCGGGAAGCGGTCGCAGAGTGCGCCGAAGAACGGGAACACGAGGTAGCGCGGCAGCGTCTCGATGAAGAACGCGAGGCCCGACCATGAAACCTGGCGCGTCGTTTGATAGACGACGAGCGGCACCAGAAAGAGCAGGATCTGCTCGGCGAGACGCGCGATGAACAACGAGCAGAAGAAAGCCTGATGGTTGACGCGCACCGTGGTTGTCTCGCCGTGTTGGGGTCGAGTCCGATCCTATCAAAAGATCGCGCAAGCGAGGGAAGGCGGGCGCTCGCTGCCCGGTCCTACTCGCCGCGATACGCCTGTTCCAGCGGCGCGATATCGAGCTTGACCATCTTCATCATCTGCGCCATCACGCGACTTGCCTTCGCGCGATCCGGATCGCGCAACATCTGCAGCAGCACGTTCGGCGTGATCTGCCACGATACGCCGAAGCGGTCCCGCAGCCACCCGCAGGCCACCGGCTCGCCGCCGTCGAGCAGCTTCGACCAGTAGCGGTCGACTTCTTCCTGCGAGTCGCAGTGAACCATCAGCGAGATGGCCGGCGTGAATTTATATTGCGGGCCACCGTTCAGTACCATGAACTCCTGGCCTTCGATTTCGAAGGTGACGGCGACGACCTCGCCCGCCGGTCCGGGGCCGGCGTCCGTGGAGTGCAGCGTAGTGGCGATGCGCGAAGCCGGAAACACCGACGTGTAGAACTCCGCGGCTTCTTCCGCATTGCCGTCGAACCACAGGCACGGCGCGATTTTCTGCATGGCGTTGCTCCTTCGGGACGGGTGTCGGTGGGGCCGGGCGTGCGTTCGCCCGACGCCCACCTTCAGCTCACTTCTTCTCTTGGGACGAACAATCCATCGCGGCCATCGCCTTCTGGATTTCCTCGGCGCTAAGGTCGCGCTTGTGCGTCGCGAGCGACCAGCTGTGGCCGAACGGGTCTTTGACCTGGCCATAGCGGTCGCCCCAGAACATATCGGTGACGGGCATCGTGACGGTCGCACCTGCGTCGACCGCCTGTTTGAAACTTGCGTCGACGTCCGGTACGTAGTGGTGAATCGTGACCGGCGTGCCCTTCAGCGTGTTCGGGCCGAAGGTTTGGTGCTCGGGCCATTCGTCGGTCAGCATCAGCATCGAGTCGCCGATTTTCAGGGTCGCGTGCATCACCTTGCCGTCGGGGCCCGGCAGACGGACCTGTTCGACGGCGTTGAAGGCTTTCGTGTAGAACGCGATCGCTTCGGCGGCGTTCTTGCAGATCAGGTACGGCGTGAGCGAGTGCATCCCTTCCGGGATTGGTTTGACTGCGGCGCTGGACATGACGGTGACTCCTTGAAGTAACGGTTCCTCAGTGGAAAGACCGGCTGCGTGAGCTGGGTCTTCAACGTTACGACGAGTTTGTGACCGTTGGATCGACACTCCGGGAAAAATATTTTCGGGCCCGGGCGAGGGCAAGTCGCCGTTGTCATTCACCCCGCCGGATTGTCCTCGTCCGCAGGCGGCGCGGACGACGGCGCCACGCTGCCGGCCGGTGCGCCGAGGATGCTGATCTGGAACGTCCGCGTCGCGGCGAGCGACTGCAGCGTCGCGTCCTCGGCGATGCGCTCGTCGAGCGGCAGGATTACCGAGCCACCAATCACCGCGCGCCGGCTGTTGTCGGCCGGACGCAGGCCCCACACGTCCTGATAGACGACCGGGACCGTGGCGCCGTTGCGCGTCGTGTTGCCGAGGTACAGCATCACGTGGCCGCCGATGTAGATCAGCGTGCGCAGCGGCACGCCATGCCGCGCCAGATAGTCGAGCCGCTCGGCGGGCGTCGAGTCCGACAGATCGATCATGCGGCCGGCGCTCATCTGCGTCGACGAATGGCGTGGCAGCCACACGCCGAACGCCGCGAAGATGCTTTGCAGTTCCGACGAACAATCGTTGTAGAGGCCGCTGTTCCCCCAGCCGTACGGCCGGCCGATCAGCGCCTTCAACAGCATCGCGAGATGGCGCGGTGTCGCGGTGAGCGGCATCGGCGTGATCTGCGTGGTGTCGAGCGACGCGGTGCGGATCAGCGCGCGGCCGTCGACGTCGCGCGCGGGAACGAGTAGCTGGAGCGCCCCTGCGTTGGTGCTGGTCGCGGCTGGCGATGCCGAGCCACCCGTCAGCAGCGGCAGCATCGTCCCGGCCGGCGCGTTGAAGCGGAATACGTCGCGGCTGTCGTTGACCGCCGCCGACGCGGCGATCACCGCGCCCAGCGACTTGCCGGCCGCCGCGCGCCATTGATCGATGAAACGATCGTCGGCGAACGCCACGCCGTCGCTGCGCACCCAGCCCTGCACGTCGGGCGTCTGCACGTAGTGCCATGCACCGTCGACGCTGCCGCCGAGCACATAGAGCGGCGTACCCGGCCGCACCGCCGAAATCTGCAGGTTGTCGAACGGATAGCCTTCGCCAGCCAGGTGACGGTCGTAGAACGACGGATCGGTGGTTGGCAGTTCGCGCACCATCAGGTTGCCGGTCGCGATCGCGCGCCGCTCGGGCTGATACACCGGCGCTTGCGTGAATTGCGCGACGTTGATGTTGCGCGCGATCGCGTCGATCCACGCTTTGTCGTGCGGCCGGAAGTTTTCGCCGTAACCGATGACGCTGCGATGCTTGCCGCTGTTGTCGAACTTGTCGATGCGGCGCTGTTGCAGTGCGGCAATGTCCTCGCCCTGCTCGCGAAACACGCGTGCGCTCACCCAGGCGGGATTCCATGGCGACGGCGCGTTCTCGCCCGTGCCGAAGTAGCGCGCGAACAGCGCGTCGAAGTGTGCGCGCTGCTCGGCGGCGCTGAGAAACGGCCGATCGTAGTCGGGGCTGTTCGGATCGAGCCAGTGATCGACGTTCTGGTCGTAATGGGCGAGCGGAAACAGCGTGACGTTATCGACGAAAGCGTGCGTGCCATGCGGCGGCGTTGGCGTGCCGCACGCGACGAGCATCGTAACGGCGGCGCATAGCATGGCGGTGCGGCAGGCACGGCCGGAGAGAACGGCGACAGGCATAAAGATTCGGCGTATGAGGTGCAAGGCCACGATGATACGGTGCCGGCGATACCCGCGGCGCATTGGATGTTTGGTGGCGGCGCGCGCGGCATCCGCTACACTCGATTTGTCCGTCTACCCGCGCGTTGCCACGCGCTTCAATCGACAGGGAGCACGCTATGAAAACCAGCGCCCGCAATCAGTTCAGCGGCGAAATCACTGACGTCACGCACGGTGCCGTCAACGACGAAGTCACGCTGCGCACGTCGGACGGTCTCGAGATCGTCGCGATCATCACGCACGGCAGCGCGAAATCGCTCGGGCTCGCGGCTGGCAAGCAGGCGTTTGCGCTCGTGAAGGCATCGTCGGTGATCGTGATGGTCGATGTCGCGAAGCACCAGGTGTCGGCGCGCAACTGCGTCGAAGGGACCGTCGCGGCCGTCACGAAGGGCGCGGTCAATTCGGAAGTGACGATCAGTGCAGGTGGCGCACAGATCGCGGCGATCATCACGAACGACAGCGTGGAGCGTCTTGGCCTCGCGAGCGGCAAGACGGCGACGGCGATTTTCAAGGCGTCGAGCGTGATTATTGGGGTCGATCAGTAGCAGGCCTAGGCCTCTGGGACGGTACTCAGCGAGCTCTCACTGATCCCGTAGCGCGCGAACGATGATGCCGTCCCACCCAAACACAATCCTGTGAGCGTCCATCCGGAAAACCGCAAAACAATTGTCGCTATCTACGACAACAGTTGTAGCGGGCAATCCGGTTTCATTCACGCGAAGCCCGAACTGATTCTTCAACGCCGAAAGCGTGTCGATTCGTTTGACGGTAAAACCTGTGTTCGGCTGGCAGGTTTCACTGTCGAAGCTCATGGATTGCGGCGTAATTGTCATTCTCATGCCGAGAATCCTTTTTGCTTCGGGGATGCCACCAGAAATATCGGCGTAGTCAACTACATCGGTCACGATCCAATTGCCGACGAAATCATTAATCGTCGCGTGCGGTGTTTGTGCCGCGCACACGCTCGCCGAGGCGGCCAGTGTGAGAGCCACATATGCAAAAATCTTGTGGCCTGTCATTGTGCGGACTGCCGGAAGGGCGCGGATTCTCGTTGGCGGCGGCTCGTTAGTCCCCGGCTTCTCTTCGCAGGACCGATCTTTCGGCCATTGCGATCGCGCGGGGTAATCATCACATTGAGCATCATTTTTTCTGCGACGGCTGTCATGTTTCCGGTATTTGCGGGACCTAGCGCGTCGCGTGTGTTCTGGCGTGACGAGTTATAAGCAAAAGACACGGCAGCATCGAACTGTGCCTGAGTCAATTCGTACTGCGTGACCACGGTTTTAACTGCTGCCTCTGCCTCACGAACCCGATTTCGCAGAATAGTGTTTGCCTCTTCGGGAACAACCGTTCGCGCTAGTTCCTCCGCCGTACACGGACCGAAGTGGGCTAATGTGCCGATGCCCCAAGTGCAATTGCCATTCTTTGGTGCATCGTTGTAGTAGCGCATAACGACGCCTTCATTTATACGAAGGGCGGTATAGCCTGCTTCACTCATGGATTTATCTGAATTTGCGTTTGGCATCGAGTATCTTAAAAAAGCAGATCGAATGGAGTGAGTAATATAACAAAAATAGAACTCGCAAAAATCATTTTGAGTTAAAATAATGCGAAATGAGTTATTTATAATATTGAGATAGAAACTAAAAAGGGCAAATTGAGAACTGGAAGGGACGCGAGCATAGACGCGCGGCGTGTGTCACCCCGTTCGACTTCCGCGCGCGGGGATTTCGCTTGCTTTAAACTTCACCGTTTACCCTCCCGCTCTGCTCACGGACACCGTCATGTTCCAAGTTTCCTCCACCTCGCATCTGCCGAAAGCCGCGCAATATGAAGAACTGGTTGCGCAGGCGCGCGCGCTGCTGGCCGGCGAAACGGACTGGATCGCCAACGCCGCGAACTTCTCGTCGTTCGTCTTTCATTCGTTGAGCGATCTGAACTGGGCCGGCTTTTACTTTCACGACGGCCGCGAACTGGTGGTCGGCCCGTTCCAGGGCAAGCCCGCGTGCGTGCGCATTGCACTCGGCAAGGGCGTCTGCGGTACGGCCGCGCAAACCCGTCAGACCCAGGTCGTGCGCGACGTGCAGGAGTTTCCCGGTCATATCGCATGCGATTCCGCGTCGCAATCGGAAATCGTCGTGCCGCTCGTCGCGCCCGACGGTACGCTGATCGGCGTGTGGGATGTCGATAGCCCAATCGTCGCGCGCTTCGACGAGGAGGACGCGAAGGGCATGCAAGCGTTGTGCGCGGTGTTCATCGAGGCAGCGCTGCCCCGCGGCGTGTAACGTCGCGAATCGCGCCGAGCACGGCGCGCAGCATTGAAGCGCAGATCGTCCATCTCAATCTTTGAGACGCTCGAGCGCATCTTCTTGATGCCGTCGAGATCGACGGCCGGTTAGCAAGTCACGTACCGCATCTTGCGACGGATGGACAGGAACGCGTCGTGCTTGCTCTGCATCGGTATCGATCAAGCGGACCAAGCCGACGATGAACGACTCCCTCTACCGTTTCTTTCATCTTCAGCCGTCACTGCTCGTCACGCTGACACACGACGTCGTCCATATCGCGATTGCCGTGCTGAT
The DNA here is from genome assembly GCF_040965775.1 of Paraburkholderia sp. BR10954. NCBI lineage: Bacteria > Pseudomonadati > Pseudomonadota > Betaproteobacteria > Burkholderiales > Burkholderiaceae > Paraburkholderia > Paraburkholderia sp. BR10954. Next base: position 94,414 of record NZ_JBFRCK010000011.1, on the reverse strand, counting down.
CGTCGTGGTCGGCTGGTGGTTGTCGAACCGCGTCGGCGCGATGTTCGCGAAGGCGCTCGCGCGCACGCGCGCGGACCCGACCCTGGCGCCGATGCTGGCCGCGATGGGCACGTGGGCCGTGCGCGTGCTCGCCTTCATCGCGGCGCTCGGTGAAGTCGGCATCGCGACCGCGAGCGTATTGGCCGTGCTCGGCGCGGCTGGCCTCGCGATCGGCCTCGCGCTGCAAGGCACGTTGCAGAACATCGCGGCCGGCATGATGCTGCTGTTGCTGCGACCGTTTCGCGTCGGCGACGTGATCGAAGGCAGCGGCGCCGCGGCTGGCATCGTCCGCGAGGTGGGGCTCTTCACGACGCGGATCGAACGCGGCGACGGCAACATCGTGTTCGTGCCGAATAGCCAGATCTGGAGCAATCCGGTGATCAACTACAGTTGTGGCGGCACGCAGCGCATCGAGGTCGACGTGGAACTCGCGCAGCGCAAGGACGTGGATGCGGCGATCGGGCAACTGCAGAAGCTCGTGGCCGACGAGCCGCGTGTGCTGAGCGGTTCGACGCTTGCACCGGTGGTGTCGGTCGCGGATTATCCGGTGCATGGCGGCGCGACATTAAGGATCGCCGCGTGGGTCAGGTCGTCGGATGCGTCGTTGGCTGGCGGCGATCTGCATGACCGGGCGCAGGCCGTATTGGAGCAGGCGGGGTGTGAGGTGGCGGCTTAGGCCTGGAGAGGTTTGGGTTTAGGGTTTCGCGGCATGGCACACGGCCTCGATGCGATTGCCGGCCGGGTCGATCAGAAATGCGGCGTAGTAGCCGGGGTGATAGTGGGGCCTCAAGCCGGGCTGGCCGTCGGATTTGCCGCCGGTCGAGAGTCCCGCTTTGAAGAATGCATCGACATGCTCGCGGGACGGCGCTTTGAAGCACCAGTGACGTTTGTTTTCTGTTATTTCATTTGGATCGAGATACACGGCCAGATAGGTCGATGAGCTGTCGTCGATCGTGCAACGCTCGCCGTAGCCCAAGGCGGTGGGACGGTCGAAGACTTTGCTCGTGCCGAGAGCTGACATGATGGCGTCGTAGAAAGGGCGGGCTGCCTCGATGTCGGGAACGCCGATCGATACGTGATCAAGAAGTTGCATTAGATGTCTCCCTCTGGAAGTTGCGCTGAGTTTATACGTTCGACTCGTTGCAACAGGCATTTCCAAACTCAATCGCCGGGGTCTTGTTCCATTGGGGTGGGGCCGGCTCATGCCACAATCTGTCTGGACTCCAGCGCGCTTCGACGCGCGCATGGCGATGCTTTATTGGTTCCGCGTGGTCGACCAGCAAACTAAAGAGTGTCATCGATTGTTTCGATTCTATCGCGCTGTCTCCAGCCTTATGCTACGTATACCCGTTTCAAATCGATCTGGCGGGGTGACGCATGTTGATGGGGTTGCAGACCGATGGCGATTGACTTCAAAGCTGGGGCCAACCGAAACTGCAAGCTTTACACGCGCCACGAATATCGTGGCAACACGAGGAGCGACGAGGCGCGCGCCGGCCGTCAGATCATTCTTTCGGCACGCTCGTGGGAGCTGACGCGCGACGCACGCCAGCTAGCGCAGCTCACCGGCTTCATGCGAAGCGTACGTGGCCGCGGGTCCGCGAGCGGTCCCGCGCCGGAGCAGTTGATCCGTGCGCTACAGTCCGCCGTCGAAAGCGGCGATGTGATCGCAGTCGTGTCAAAGCGGCAAGCTTCGGGCGCGAACGGCGCTCCTGGCGAACAGGAAATCCGGCCGTACTATGCGACCGTCACGCCGTCGCAGCTATTCCGGCGCGCGGTGCCCGTTGAGAGTGTCGGGCGCTCGCTACAGCGGCCGAAATTGCCGAGACTGGCGGCTGACGATGGCCTCGCGATCTGGTTCGCCCGCCCGGGCGACATGTTGCCCGATGGAACGATTGCTACGCCGGTATCAACGCCGCTTGGCGATGCGCAGGCGTTCGACTATCAGCCGGATATGCCGGCGGGCGTTTCCTTCGAGATCGCCAAGACTCCAAACCATGGCGAGCCGGGCACGTGGTACACGAATGCGGGCAGCGGGCAGATGCGTCTGTACGGGGACGATGGGAAGGCGGTTGTCGATTTTGATTTTGACCATGACCATGGTCAAGGCATCCCTCACGCGCACAATTGGGATCGCGGAGTACGAGGCCCAAGCCTACCTTTTTCCCTGTTGCCGTGAGTTTTATGGGAGCTTATATGGACACGGGTACATACACCGATATTCGGAACGTTACGGACTTTCCAAGTTTTCACGACGCGGAGCTAGTTGGGATTGACCATGATCCCCTCGCACGTGCCTTGGAACTTCGCTTTCGCCGGGTTGGCGGTGAAGTCGAAGAGCTAAGATTTTCTGGCGTGATCGGGCAACGCATGATTGATTTCGCCGGGCAGAATGTCGTGTCCAGGCTTTTGATCTCGCCGCGGTACGCGTTTTCGCTCGCGGAGGTTCGGATGTGGATCCAGTGGATCGATAGTCGCGACGACTCGAAGGGGACCACGCTCAGCGAGCAGAAGGGTGATGAGTACGTCCAGAAACTGAGGGCTGGAGCTCGCCTGTTATTTGTTCTCGAGCCGTCGTGTGGTGCTGAAATGGCCGTGCTTTGCGAATCACTTACGCTAAAGGCGAGAATCTGAATCGGGTGCTGACAAGAACATCGAAAAGCTGATGCGGGCACTTCGCCCAGACCGGTGTGAATGATCCGGCCCGATCCGGTGCAATACCTACATCAGCACAATATCGTACTGCTCCTGACTCAAATTCGACTCCACCTGCAACGACACCGGCTTGCCGATGAAATCGATCAGCATCGCCAGATGCTGCGACTCTTCCTCGAGAAACAGATCGATCACCTGCTGCGAAGCGACCACACGAAACTCGCGCGGATTGAACTGCCGTGACTCGCGCAGAATCTCGCGCAACACGTCATAGCACACCGTGCGCGCGGTCTTCACCTGCCCCTTGCCCTGGCAAACCGGGCACGGTTCGCACAGCACATGCGCGAGCGACTCACGCGTACGCTTGCGTGTCATCTCGACGAGCCCGAGCTGCGAGAAGCCATTGACGGTCACCCGCGTGCGATCGCGCGACAACGCCTTCTTCAATTCTCCTAGCACCTGGTCGCGATGCTCGGCGTTTTCCATATCGATGAAATCGATGATGATCACGCCGCCCAGGTTGCGCAGCCGCAATTGCCGCGCGATGGTATGCGCGGCCTCGAGGTTGGTCTTGAAGATCGTGTCGTCGAAGTTGCGCGCGCCGACGTAACCGCCGGTGTTCACATCGATCGTCGTCATCGCCTCGGTCTGGTCGATCACGAGGTAGCCCCCCGACTTCAGGTCCACGCGACGCGACAGCGCGCGCTGAATCTCGGCCTCGATGTTGTAGAGATCGAATAGCGGCCGCTCGCCGGTGTAGTGATGCAGCTTCGACGATACCGCCGGCGTGAATTCGGTCGCGAAATCGGCGAGCATCTGATGCGTCTCGCGTGAATCGACCTGGATGCGCGACGTTTCATCGTTGACGAAATCGCGCAGCACGCGCTGCGCGAGATTCAGATCCTGGTAGAGCAGGCTGGTGGGCGGCATGCGCTGCGCCTGCGACAGAATCGTCGCCCACGTCTTGCGCAGATACGCGACATCGGCGGCAAGCTCTTCGCTCGTCGCATCCTCGGCGATCGTGCGCACGATGTAGCCGCCTTTCTCGTCGGCGGGCAGCACGGCGGTCAGTCGCGCGCGCACGGCCTCGCGCTCGGCCTCGCTCTCGATCTTCTGCGAGATGCCGATGTGCGGTTCCTGCGGCAGATAAACGAGCGTGCGCCCGGCGATGCTCACTTGCGTGGACAGCCGCGCGCCCTTCGTGCCGATCGGGTCCTTGACGACCTGCACCATCAGCGTCTGACCTTCGAAGACGATTTTTTCGATCGGCTGATGCGGCGCTTGATGTTGCGCTTCGCCGGCAATGCGCGGATGCCAGATGTCGGCGACGTGAAGGAACGCAGCGCGTTCGAGGCCGATGTCGATGAACGCCGATTGCATGCCAGGCAGCACGCGCACGACCTTGCCGAGATAGACATTGCCGACGCGCCCGCGCGACAGCGTTCGTTCGACATGAAGTTCCTGGACGGCGCCCTGTTGAACGAGCGCGACGCGCGTTTCCTGCGGCGTGACATTGATCAGGATTTCTTCATTCATGGTGTTGTTCTAGAAGTCGATGCGCGCTGCACGCAGGAGGGCAGCGGTTTCAAAAAGCGGCAAACCCATGATACCCGAATAGGACCCGTCTATATGCTCGATAAACTCCGCCGCGCGTCCCTGCACGCCATAGGCACCCGCCTTGCCGAGCGGCTCTCCGCTCGCCGCATAGCGACGCAACGCGTCTGCGTGCACTGCAGCAAAACGCACCTTCGACACCGACAACGCCGCCGGCAGCAGCGCGCCGTCGGCATCGATCACGGCGAGCGCGGTCAGCACTTCGTGCGTGCGGCCCGCGAGGCGCGTGAGCATCGCGACCGCATCGTCGGCATCGATGGGCTTGCCGAGAATCGCGTCGTCGATCGTGACGGTGGTGTCGGCGACGAGGATCGGCCGCACCGCGCGACCAGCGGCCACGAGACGCGCGCGCGCCGCAAGCGCTTTCGCAATGCATACGCGCCGCACGTAGTCGCGCGCGTGTTCGCCGGGCCGTTCGGCTTCGAGCGCTTCGGCGTCTTCATCGGGGCGCGGCAGCAGCAATTCGAAACGCACGCCGAGCTGTTGCAGCAGCTCCTGGCGGCGCGGGCTTTGCGAGGCGAGGTAGACGAACGGATGCAGCGAAGCGGTGGGCGTGGGCATGAACGGGTCTCGGTGGAGCGGGGAACGGATGGCGTGGCGGCGGTGAACGCGGATGGGCGTGGAAGAGCGGGCGGGGCGAGCTTGATTCGGCGACGCGATCGATGCGCCGAATCCATTCATGGCATCGATGCGCGGCGCGTCGGGCGCATCATCGCATGAAGTGGCGGCAATGCGTTCAAGAAGCGTATCGACCAGAGCACCCGCGACGTGCCATCAACAACGAAGGGTTGCAAGGCGTCGCCGCGCTGGCTCCGGCACTCACGCGCGATGATACGGGTGATTTTGCGTGATGGTCCACGCACGGTAAAGCTGTTCGGCCAGCAGCACGCGCACCATTGCGTGCGGCAGCGTGAGGCTCGACACGCGCAGCATCATATCGGCGCGTGCTTTCAGCTCGGGATCGAGACCGTCCGCGCCGCCGATCAGAAAGGCCACGTCGCGGCCGTCCTGCTGCCAGCCCGGCAACGCGCCCGCGAACTGCATCGTGGTCCAGTCCTTGCCGCGTTCGTCGAGCGCGACGATGCGCGCGTTCTTCGGCAACGCGGCTTCGATCTTCTGCCGCTCGGCGGCCATCACGCTTTCGGCCGAACGGCCCGACGAGCGCTGCTCCGGTTTGATCTCGCGCAGCTCGATGCGCAGCTCGGGCGGCATGCGCTTCGCGTATTCGTCGAAGCCGGTCGCGATCCAGTCCGGCATCTTGTGGCCGACGGCGAGGATATGCAGTTTCATTGCGACGAAAGTAGCGGTGTGGCCGACACGCACCGCTTACTTGCGGCGCGCGCTAGTCTTGCGCGCGGGCTTCGCGGCAGGCAAATCCTCGTCTTCCTCGTCGTCGGGCTCGCTTGCACGCGCGCCGCCGAACGGACTCGGCGTAGACAGCTTGATGCGCACCGGCTTGTCGCCCCAGATTTCCTCGAGGTTGTAGTACTGGCGCAGCGCCGGCTGCAGGATGTGGACGATCGCGTCGCCGCAATCGACCAGCACCCATTCGCCGATGTCCTCGCCCTCGGTGCTGACGATCTCGCCGCCGGCTTCCTTCACGCCTTCGCGCACGCTCGACGCGAGCGCCTTGGTTTGCCGGTTCGACGTGCCACTCGCGACGATCACGCGATCGAACAGCGAGGTCAGATGGGTGGTGTTGAACACTTTGATGTCTTGCGCCTTGACGTCTTCGAGAGCGTCGACGATTACGCGCTGCAGTTTGCGAATATCCATGGAGTTACCGGTGGTACAGATGATGTTGAAGAATATAGTCCCACACCGCGGCGGGGACGTGACTCGTGGCCTGATCCTGGGCGGTGTCGCTCGCACCCGCGTGGACCAGCCGCTGGCTGACCTGCTCGCGCAGATGCGCGCGAATGTCGGTGGCCGAAACGTTGAACGCGAGCGTCGTGTCGATCAGCAGATGGCCGCAGGGCGTGGCCTGCAGCACCTCGGCTTTCGCACGGCGCGCGGCGATTTCCCTCGCCACCGCGGGGGCGACCGACGCGAGGTCGAAGCCGGGCCGCGTGGCCGCGCCGATATGCGCGAGCTCGAACAGGCGCCGCCAGTCGCGCCACGTATCGAGATGAACCAGTTGATCCGCGCCGATCAGCAGTGTGATCGATGCGTCGTCGCCTTCGCGCTCGCGCCAGCGTTGCAGCGTATCGACCGTGTAGGTCGCGCCCTCGTGCTCGATTTCGTCGGTTGCGACGCGCACCGTCACGCCGGGGATCGCGAGCGACGCGGCCGCCGCGCGCGTCATCGCGAGTCGATGTTCGGCAGGCGATACGTCGGCTTTCTGCCACGGTTGGCCGGCCGGCAGCAGCACCAGTTCGGTCAGCCGCAGCACGTCGGCGAACCGCCGCGCGAGCGCGAGGTGACCGTCGTGGATCGGATCGAAAGTGCCGCCCAGAAGACCGATCCGGCGGGGCAGCGCGACAGGGTGAGCGTTCGGCTTCAGGTGAGGATCCTTTGTCGTGACCGTGAGCGACACGGGTGGCGCGTCACACCCACTCGCGCGGCACGAGGAAATCGCTGTACAAGCGAGCTTCCGGCGTGCCCGGCTCGGGGTGCCAGTTGTAGCGCCAGTTCGCCACGGGCGGCATCGACATCAGGATCGATTCGGTGCGTCCGCCGCTCTGCAGCCCAAATAGTGTGCCACGGTCGAAGACCAGATTGAACTCGACGTAGCGCCCGCGCCGGTAGGCCTGGAACGCGCGTTCGGCTTCGCCGTAGGGCGTATTGCGGCGCCGTTCGATGATCGGCAGGTACGCCTCGAGAAAACCTTCGCCGACGCTTTTGAGCATCGCGAACGATTGCTCGAAGCCGGGCGCCGAGAAATCGTCGAAGAAAATCCCGCCGATGCCGCGCGCCTCGTTGCGGTGCTTCAGGAAGAAATACTCGTCGCACCAGCGCTTGAAGCTCGGGTACAGGTCCGCGCCATATGGCGCTAGCGCGTCGCGGCACACCTGATGGAAATGCCGCGCGTCCTCTTCGTAGCCGTAGTAGGGCGTCAGATCCATGCCGCCGCCGAACCAGAACACCGGCTCTTCGCCTTCCCTGGTCGCAATGAGCAGGCGCACGTTCATGTGCACGGTCGGGCAGTGCGGATTGTGCGGGTGCAGCACGAGCGACACGCCCATCGCCTCGAAACCGCGCCCGGCCAGTTGCGGCCGCGCGGCGCTCGCCGAGCCCGGCAGCGCGTCGCCGGCGACGTCCGAGAAGCCGATGCCGGCGCGCTCGAAGAACTGGCCGCCTTCGAGAATCCGCGTGACGCCGCCGCCGCGCAGCTTCTCGCCGGGTCCGCGCTGCCATGCGTCGGTCGCGAATGCGGTGCCGTCGAAGGCGCCCAGCGTGTCGGAGATATGCGATTGCAGGCCTTGCAGCCAGTTGCGCACGGCTTGTGCGTCGTAGCTCGAATTGCTCATGAATGCAGGTTCTTCGAAAGAGGGCGACGGCCGCGTTCGCGCCGGGTTGGCTGCCGGGACGCTCGGACCGCGCATTCGGATGGCACGGACGCAGTAGACGGATGGAGAAAGCGGCTTGCCGCTTCGGTCGATCCGCGGGCTCCGTGCCCGTCTGTCGCGACGAGCGCGAAAAATGCAGTGTAGCGCGCGTCGTGCCGCACGCCCGCGGCGCGCTGTCGCGCGTGGGCGCCGCTCGCACGGCGCCCGGCGGTACCGCTTATTTGCCGTCGTGCTTGCGATTGAGCGCGCGATAGCCGATGTCGCGGCGGTACTGCATGCCGTCGAAGGCGATCTGGTTGATCGTGTGATAGGCGGCCGCCTGCGCGGTGCGCACCGAATCCGCCAGACCGACGACGCACAGCACGCGCCCGCCCGAGGTGGTCAGCTTGCCGTCCGTCAGCGTGGTGCCGGCGTGGAACGTGACCGAATCCGCGGTTTCGGCGGGAATGCCGTTGATGCGGTCGCCCTTCCTCGGCGTGTCCGGATAGTTGTGCGCGGCGAGCACGACGCCGAGCGCGGTACGGCGGTCCCATTCGAGCTCGACGGTGTCGAGCGTGCCGGCGATCGCGTGTTCGACCACTTTCGAATAGTCGCCCTTCAGACGCGCCATGATCGGCTGCGTTTCGGGGTCGCCCATCCGGCAGTTGAATTCGAGCGTCTTCGGGTTGCCTTGCGCGTCGATCATCAGGCCGGCGTACAGGAAGCCGGTGTAGCGGATGCCTTCCTTCTCCATGCCGCGCACCGTCGGCAGGATGATTTCGCGCATCACGCGCGCATGCAGCTGCGGCGTGACGATCGGCGCGGGCGAGTAGGCGCCCATGCCGCCCGTGTTCGGGCCCTGGTCGCCGTCGAGCAGACGCTTGTGATCCTGGCTCGAAGCGAGCGCGAGCACGTGCTTGCCGTCGACCATCACGATGAAGCTCGCTTCCTCGCCGGCGAGGAACTCCTCGATCACGACGCGCGCACCGGCGTCGCCGAGCTTGTTGTCCGACAGCATCATGTCGACCGCGGCGTGCGCTTCTTCCAGCGTTTGCGCGACCACGACGCCCTTGCCGGCGGCGAGGCCGTCGGCCTTGATCACGATCGGCGCGCCCTTGGCGTCCAGATACGCGTGCGCGGCGGCGACGTCGGCGAAGGTTTCGTACTCGGCCGTCGGGATGCCGTGGCGCTTCATGAACGCCTTGGCGAAATCTTTCGAGCTTTCGAGCTGAGCGGCTTCTTTGGTCGGCCCGAAGATCTTCAGACCGCGCGAGCGGAACAGGTTGACGATGCCTGCCGCGAGCGGCGCTTCCGGCCCGACCAGCGTGAACGCGATCTGTTCTTTTTCGACGAAATCGGCGAGCGCGGCCGGATCGGTGATGTCGACGTTGAGCAGACGCTCATCCTGAGCGGTGCCGCCGTTGCCGGGCGCGACGTAGACGAGCTGAACCCGCGGCGATTGCGCGAGCTTCCATGCCAGCGCATGTTCGCGACCGCCGGAACCGACGACGAGTAACTTCATGTGAATCCCCGAGACTTAAAAACCATAAACGGCCGAGCGCTGTGCTCGGCCGTGCAATAAACCATCGACAGCAAGGGCAAACGATGCGAAAGCCCGGCGCGCCATTACTCGCCGGCGATCGACGCGTTTGTATAGACTTCCTGCACGTCGTCCAGATTTTCCAGCGCGTCGAGCAGCTTCTGCATTTTCACGGCGTCGTCGCCGGTGAATTCGACTTCGGTCTGCGGCTTCATCGTGACTTCGGCCAGTTCGGCCTTGAAGCCCGCCGTTTCGAGCGCTGTCTTCACCTTCGAAAAATCGTTCGGCGGGCACAGCACTTCGATACTGCCGTCCTCGTTCGTCACGACGTCGTCGGCGCCCGCCTCTAGCGCGGCTTCCATCAGCGAATCTTCGGCGGTACCGGGTGCGAACAGGAACTGGCCGACGTGATCGAACATGAACGACACCGAGCCGTCCGTGCCCATGTTGCCGCCGTTCTTCGAGAACGCGTGACGCACTTCCGCGACCGTGCGGGTGCGGTTGTCGGTCATCGTGTCGACGATCACCGCCGCGCCGCCGATGCCGTAGCCTTCGTAGCGGATTTCCTCGTAGTTCGCGCCTTCCGCGCCGCCGACACCGCGCTGGATCGCGCGGTTGATGTTGTCCTTCGGCATGTTGGCGTCGTACGCCTTGTCGACCGCGAGCCGCAGACGCGGGTTCGAGTCGATTTCGCCGCCGCCCATACGCGCCGCGACCTGGATTTCCTTGATGAGCCGCGTCCAGACCTTGCCGCGCTTGGCATCGGCCGCTGCTTTCTTATGCTTGATGTTGGCCCATTTCGAATGACCCGCCATACTTTTCTCCGTCGCGCGCGCCAGCGGGGCGCACGCATAGTGCAATTGTCGTTGCGATGTCGGGCGCCTCGCGGGTTGCGCCTCGCGTGTCGTGTCCCGATCCCAAACCGTCAGGTGAAAGGCTGCCGGCCGCTCGTGCTCGTTGCTCGCGCTTGTTGCTCGGCTTAGCCCGTCGGCGCGGCCTCTCCTGTCGCCGATCTCAGCCTGGCCGTTCACGCGCGTCGTTCCACGCATGCCCGCCGGCAGGCGTTCGAGCCGGTTCATGCATGGGCTGCGGCCCAAGCGGGGCCGCAGGGCGGCAGCGCGATGGAAGCGGGGCAGCTTCCGCGGCCAGGCGCCGCATGACCTGATGCGAAGGCGCGGGGCGCCGGTCGAAATTGCAGACGGTGGTGCGAGTGATCGTGCGAGTCGAGCCGCTCATCGAGCGGATTCGAATTTTATCACGCCGCGAGGGTGCGGCAGAGGGGGCCGCGGCGCGAAACCGGCCGTAAATGCAATGAAATCGAAGTGAAAATGAATGGAGGCGGCGCGGATGTGTCACCGGGACGGCCGGGTGCCGTCGAAAGCGGGGGCGGCTTTAGGGCAGGGACACTGCCGAGCCACCCCGCCGGCTCCTGCGCATCAGTTCTTCGTACCGAACAACCGGTCGCCCGCGTCGCCCAGGCCCGGCACGATGTACGCATGCTCGTTCAGATGCGAATCGAGCGACGCGACGAACAGCTTGACGTCCGGGTGCGCGTCCTGGAACACTTGCACGCCTTCGGGCGCGGCGACGAGCGCGAGGAACAGGATGTTCTCCGCGGCCACGTTGCGGCGCTTGAGCACATCGACCGCGTGCACGGCCGAGTAGCCGGTCGCGACCATCGGATCGCAGAGGATGAACACGCGGTCTTCGAGGTCCGGCAGCCGCACCAGGTATTCGACCGGCCGATGATCCTCCGCGCGATACACGCCGATGTGACCGACCCGCGCCGACGGTACCAGCTCGAGCAGCCCGTCCGACATGCCGACGCCCGCGCGCAGCACCGGCACGATCGCGAGCTTCTTGCCGGCGATCACCGGCGCGTCGATCTCGACGAGCGGCGTGGTGATGCGGCGCGTCGTCATCGGCAGGTTGCGGGTGATTTCGTAGCCCATCAGCAGCGTGATTTCGCGCAGCAATTCGCGGAACGTGCGCGTCGACGTATCCCGGTCGCGCATGTGCGACAGCTTGTGCTGGATCAGCGGGTGATCGAGGATGAAGAGATTGGGGAAACGGCTGTCCTGGGTCATGGCGGGCTCGCGCGTGGCGGCAAGGTGGATCGGTTCGGCGCGCCCATCCGTTGGTTTCGCCAGCGCCCGAAGCTCGGACGAACGGAGGAAATGCACGCCACCGCGCAAGTTTACCGAAAGAGTACCGCCCGGCGATACCTGAGATTGAAGCGACGCGGCACAGTCCGGCACCGATTCTTCTAAAATCTGGGGAAACTTCGCTATGAGGGCATCCACATGGACTTGGGAATCGCAGGACGTACCGCGCTGGTTTGCGCGGCGAGCAAAGGTCTGGGACGCGGCTGCGCGGAAGCGCTCGCCGCCGAGGGCGTCAATCTGACGATCGTCGCGCGCACTGCCGAAACGCTCGAAGCGACCGCCGAGGCGATCCGTAAGCAAAGCGGCGTAAAGGTGAAGGCGGTCGCATGCGACATCACCACGCCCGAAGGGCGCGCCGCCGCGCTCGCCGCCTGCCCGCAGCCGGACATTCTCGTCAACAACGCGGGCGGCCCGCCGCCGGGCGATTTCCGCGACTTCACGCACGACGACTGGATCCGCGCGCTCGAGGCCAACATGCTGACCCCGATCGAGCTGATCCGTCAGACCATCGACACGATGAGCGCGCGCGGCTTCGGGCGCATCGTCAACATCACGAGCTCGGCGGTGAAGGCGCCGATCGACGTGCTCGGCCTGTCGAATGGCGCGCGCTCGGGGCTGACCGGCTTCGTCGCGGGTCTCGCGCGCAAGGTCGCGCCGACCGGCGTGACGATCAACAACCTGCTGCCGGGTCTGTTCGATACCGACCGCATCGCGGTCACGATCGAGGCGCAGGCGAAGACGCACAACATTTCCATCGACGAAGCGCGCAAGCAGCGCATGAAGACGATCCCCGCCGGGCGCTTCGGCAATCGCGAAGAATTCGGCCGGGCCTGCGCGTTCCTGTGCAGCACGCATGCCGGCTACATCACTGGGCAGAACTGGCTGATCGACGGCGGCGCTTATCCAGGTACGTACTGAGCACGCCCGTACCGAGCCGCCGCACACGAACGACAGCCATCACATCACAACAACGATATTCACAACGGTTTGAGGAGTCTTAAGTCATGAGCACCCGCATTGCGCTGATCGCACACGATCACAAGAAGGACGACATCGTCAAACTGGCCGGCGAATACGTCGACACGCTCGCGCGCTGCGAGATCGTGGCGACCGGCACGACCGGCGGACGCATCAGCGACGCGCACGGCCTCACGGTCGAGCGCATGTTGTCGGGCCCGCACGGCGGCGATCTGCAGATCGGCGCGCAGCTCGCCGAAGGGCGCGTCGACATGGTGATTTTCCTGCGCGACCCGATGACGCCGCAGCCGCACGAGCCGGACATCAACGCGCTGGTGCGCGCGTGCGACGTGCACAACATTCCGTGCGCGACGAATATTTCGACCGCGCGCATGGTGCTCGACGTGCTGACGCTGCGCCTGTCCGGCGAGGCGTGAGCGCGCGGGTCCCCGAACCCATACCCCTACAGAACAAGGAGACATGATGGTCAAGGCAATCCGTTTCGACAAAACCGGCGGCCCCGAAGTCATGAAATGGGTCGACGTCGAGGTGGGCGAGCCCGGTGCGGGCGAGATCCGCATTCGCCAGACGGCGGTCGGCCTCAATTACATCGACGTGTATTTCCGCACCGGCCTGTATCCGCTGCCGCTGCCGGGCGGGCTCGGCATGGAGGCGGCCGGCGAGGTCAGCGCGCTCGGCTCGGGCGTGAGCGGTCTGAAGGTCGGCGATCGCGTCGCGTATGTCGCGCGGCCGCCCGGCGCGTACGCGCAGGAGCGCGTGCTGCCGGCCGCGCAGGTCGTCAAGCTGCCCGATGCGGTCAGCGACGAGCAGGCCGCGTCGGTGATGCTGCAAGGCTTGACCGCGCAGTATCTGCTGCGCCGCACGTATCGGGTGAAGGCCGGCGACACGATCCTGATTCAGGCCGCGGCGGGCGGCGTCGGCCTGCTCGTGTGCCAGTGGGCGAAGGCGCTCGGCGCGACGGTGATCGGCACGGTCGGTTCCGACGAAAAAGCCGAGATCGCGAAAGCGCACGGCTGCGATCACGCGATCGTCTATACGCGCGAAAACTTCACGAAGCGCGTACGCGAGATCACCAACGGCGCGGGCGTGCCGGTCGTCTACGATTCGATCGGCAAGGACACCTTCGAAAAGTCGCTCGACTGTCTCGCGCCGCTCGGCCTGTTCGTGAGCTTCGGCAACGCGTCGGGTCCGCTGCCGCTGATCGATTCGTCGGAATTCGCGGGACGCGGTTCGCTGTTCTTTACGCGCCCGACGCTTTTCACCTATATCGCGAAACGCGCCGATTACGAGGCGATGTCGGCCGAGCTGTTCGACGTGCTGAGATCGGGCAAGGTGAAGACGAGCATCAATCAGCGCTATGCGCTGCCGGACGTCGGCCAGGCGCACGCGGAGCTCGAAGGGCGCCGCACGACGGGCTCGACGATCCTGCTGCCGTAAAACACCAACTGCGCGGCCTCCGGCTGCGCTACCTGTCATCCATCAAGGCCGTTTCATCGCGTGATGAAACGGCCTTGTCCGTTTACGCGATTTTTACGCGCACCCCATGAACTTTGACCAGCCCTTTAGGCTGTTCGGCATACCGTTGCATCTATCCAAAATCCGTAAATGGGGAAACAAAATGGATGTGCTGTATGTCGGGGGCCTGGCGCTGTTTGCCGTGCTGACCTTTGGGCTGATTGGCGGCTGCGAGAAGCTGATGCAGTTCCGTCGCGGACAGGGAGCGCGCTGATGACCTGGATGCTTTGGCTGGCCGGCGCGTCCACCGCGCTGCTGTTCGTTTATCTCGTGTATGCGCTGCTGCGCGCGGAGGACATTGAATGAACACGAACGATGTCCTGCAGGCGAGTCTTTTTATCGTCGTGCTACTGGCCGCCGCGGTGCCGGTGGCGAGCTATCTGGGCGCCGTGATGGACGGCAGCTCAAGCGTGGTGCGCTTTGGCGCGCCGCTCGAACGGCTGCTTTACCGTATCGCGGGCGTCGATCCAGCGCAGGAAATGGGCTGGAAGCACTACGCGATCGCCACGGTCGCGTTCAACGTGCTCGGCGTGGCATTCCTGTATGTGCTGCTGCGTGTGCAAGGATGGCTGCCGGGCAATCCGCAGCAGTTCGGCGCGATGTCGGTCGACAGCGCGTTCAACACCGCGGTCAGCTTCGTGTCGAACACCAACTGGCAGGACTACACGCCCGAGCAAACGGTCAGCTATCTGACGCAGATGCTCGGTCTGACCGTGCAGAACTTCCTGTCGGCAGCGACCGGCATCGTCGTCGTGATGGCGCTGATTCGCGGCTTCGCGCGTCATACCGCGCAGACCATCGGCAACTTCTGGGTCGACATCACGCGCGTGACGATGTACGTGCTGATTCCGATGGCCGCGATCATCGCGGCACTGCTGATGAGCCAGGGTGTGATCCAGAACTTCAAGGCCTATCAGGACGTGCCGACGCTGCAGACCACCACGTACGCCGCGCCGAAGCTCGACGCGCAAGGTAATCCGGTGAAGGACGCAAAGGGCAATCCGGTGACGGTCGATACGCCCGTGAAGACGCAGACCATCGCGATGGGTCCGGTCGCGTCGCAGGAAGCGATCAAGATGCTCGGCACCAACGGCGGCGGCTTCTTCAACGGCAACTCCGCGCATCCGTACGAAAACCCGACGCCGTTCTCGAACTTCGTGCAGATCTTCTCGATCCTGATCATCCCGGCGGCGCTCGCGCTCGTGTTCGGCCGCGTGATCGGCGACCGCCGCCAGGGTGTCGCGGTGCTTGCGGCGATGACGATCGCGTTCGGCGTCTGCGTGTTCGGCGAGATCAGCGCCGAGCAAAGCGGCAATCCCGCGTTCACGGCGCTCAAGGTCGATCAGTCGGCGAACGCGCTGCAGGCGGGCGGCAATGCCGAAGGCAAGGAAACGCGCTTTGGTATTGCGCAGTCGGGCATCTTCACGGTCGCGACCACGGCGGCTTCGTGCGGCGCGGTCGCCAATACGCACGATTCGTTGACGCCGATCGGCGGCCTGTACCCGATGCTGTTGATGCAACTAGGTGAAGTGATCTTCGGCGGTGTCGGTTCGGGTCTCTACGGCATGCTCGTGTTCGCGCTGCTCGCGGTGTTCGTGGCGGGGCTCATGATCGGCCGCACGCCGGAATATGTCGGCAAGAAGATCGAGGCCTACGAGATGAAGATGGTGTCGATCGTGGTGCTGCTCACGCCGCTGCTCGTGCTCGTGGGCACCTCGATCGCGGTGCTGACCGACGCGGGCAAGGCCGGCATCGCGAACCCAGGCGCGCATGGCTTCTCCGAAATCCTCTACGCGTTCAGCTCGGCCGCGAACAACAACGGCAGCGCATTCGCGGGTCTAACGGTGAGTACGCCGTTCTACAACTGGCTCACCGCCATTGCCATGTGGTTCGGCCGCTTCGGCACCATCATTCCGGTGCTCGCCATCGCGGGTTCGCTCGCGAGCAAGAAGCGCATTGCTGTGACGGGCGGCACGCTGCCCACTCATGGCCCGCTCTTCGTCGTGCTGTTGCTCGGCACGGTGCTGCTGGTCGGCGCGCTGACCTACGTCCCGGCGCTCGCGCTCGGTCCTGGCGTCGAGCATCTGATGATGATGGGCGTGCAGTGACGCGGGGCCTCGATCAACGACGCCCAACGACCGAACAGGCGCTTGCACGCGGCAAGCCCGCAAGCGCACAAGGATATTCGAGGATTCAATGACTGAACATAACGCTACGAGGTCCATGTTCGACCCGGCGCTGCTGCGTCCGGCGATCGTGGACTCCTTTAAAAAGCTCACGCCGCGCACGCAGTTTCGCAACCCGGTGATGTTCTGCGTGTACGTCGGCAGCATTCTGACGACCATTCTGTGGATCGCCGCGCTCGGCGGTCAGGCGGAGGCGCCCGCGGGCTTCATTCTCGCGGTCACGTTGTGGCTGTGGTTCACGGTGCTGTTCGCGAACTTCGCGGAGGCGCTCGCCGAAGGGCGCTCGAAAGCGCAGGCCGCGTCGCTGCGCAGCGCGAAGAAAGACGTGATGGCCAAGAAGCTCAACGAGCCGCATCCGAAGTCGCCGATCCGCATCATGACCGCGTCGGATCTGCGCAAAGGCGACGTCGTGCTGGTCGAAACCGGCGACGTGATTCCGGCCGACGGCGAAGTGATCGATGGCGTCGCGTCGGTCGACGAATCGGCGATCACGGGCGAATCGGCGCCGGTGATCCGCGAGTCGGGCGGCGACTTTTCGTCGGTGACTGGCGGCACGCGCGTGCTGTCGGACTGGATCGTCGTGCGCGTCACGGCGAACCCGGGCGAGGCGTTCCTCGATCGCATGATCGCGATGGTCGAAGGCGCGAAGCGTCAGAAGACGCCGAACGAAATCGCGCTGACGATTCTGCTCGTCGCGCTGACGATCGTGATGCTGCTCGCCACCGCGACGCTGCTGCCGTTCTCGATGTTTTCCGTCGAGGCCGCCAAGGCGGGCCATGTGGTGACGATCACCGCGCTCGTCGCGCTGCTCGTGTGTCTGATCCCGACGACGATCGGCGGCCTGTTGTCGGCAATCGGCGTGGCCGGCATGAGCCGCATGATGCAGGCGAACGTGATCGCGACCTCGGGCCGCGCGGTCGAAGCGGCCGGCGACGTCGACGTGCTGCTGCTCGACAAGACCGGCACGATTACGCTCGGCAACCGCCAGGCGTCGCAGTTTCTGCCCGCGCCGGGTTTGAGCGAAGAGGCGCTGGCCGATGCCGCGCAGTTGTCGTCGCTGGCCGACGAAACGCCGGAAGGCCGCAGCATCGTCGTGCTGGCGAAGCAGCGCTTCAATATTCGTCAGCGCGATATGGCCCCGCTGCACGCGGTGTTTCTCGCGTTCACCGCGCAGACGCGCATGAGCGGCGTCGATTTGCCTGGCCGCGAAATCCGCAAGGGCGCGGCCGATGCGGTCAAGCAGTACGTCGAAACGCACGGCGGCCGTTTCCCGAACGAAGTCAGCAATGCGGTCGCCGAGGTCGCGCGACGGGGCAGCACACCGCTCGTGGTCGCCGAGAAGGGCGAGCAGGGCGCGCGCGTGCTCGGCGTGATCGAGCTGAAGGACGTCGTGAAGGGCGGCATCAAGGAGCGCTTCGCCGAGCTGCGCAAGATGGGCATCAAGACCGTGATGGTGACGGGCGACAACCGTCTGACCGCCGCCGCGATCGCGGCCGAAGCAGGCGTCGACGACTTCCTCGCCGAAGCGACACCGGAGACGAAGCTCGCGACGATCCGCGCGCACCAGGCTGAAGGGCGTCTGGTCGCGATGACCGGCGACGGCACCAACGACGCGCCCGCGCTTGCGCAGGCCGACGTCGCGGTCGCGATGAACACCGGCACCCAGGCAGCCAAGGAAGCCGGCAACATGGTCGACCTCGATTCGAATCCGACCAAGCTGATCGAGATCGTCGAGATCGGCAAACAGATGCTGATGACGCGCGGTTCGCTGACCACGTTCTCCATCGCCAACGACGTCGCCAAGTACTTCGCGATCATCCCGGCCGCGTTCGCATCGACGTATCCGGCGCTGAATGCGCTGAACGTGATGCATCTCGCGACACCGACCTCGGCGATCATGTCGGCGGTGATCTTCAACGCGCTGATCATCGTGCTGCTGATTCCTCTTGCGCTTAAGGGCGTGCGCTACCGCGCGCTAGGAGCCGCGATCCTGCTGCGCCGCAATCTGCTGATCTACGGACTCGGCGGGATCATCGTGCCGTTCATCGGCATCAAGCTGATCGATATGGTCCTCGCTGTGTTCGGCTGGGTTTGAGGCGCGTAGCGCGTCGCTGCGCAGAAACCAGCATTGATGAAAAGGGAAAGAGACTCATCATGAAAAATCTGTTCCGTCCGCTGATCGTGATCTTCGCGGTGCTGACCGTGGTCACCGGACTTGCTTATCCCGCCGTGATGACCGCGTTCGGCCAGGCGGCGTTCCACGACAAGGCCAACGGCAGCCTGATCGAGCAGAACGGCAAGGTGGTCGGCTCGCAGCTGATCGGCCAGCAGTTCGACGCGCCGCAGTATTTCTGGGGCCGGCTGTCGGCGACGAGCCCGATGCCGTACAACCCGCAGAACTCCGGCGGCTCGAACCTCGGGCCGAACAACCCGGCGCTGCTCGACGAGATCAAGGGCCGGCTCGCCGCGCTGAAGGACGCGGGCACCGACATGTCGAAGCCGGTGCCGGTCGATCTGGTCACGTCGTCGGGCAGCGGGCTCGATCCGGAGATCAGTCCGGCCGCGGCCGCGTACCAGCTCGAGCGGGTCGCGCAGGCGCGCCACCTCGCGCCGAGCGACGTGCAGGCGCTCGTCGAGCGCTACACGACGGGGCGCCAGTTCGGCGTGCTCGGCGAGCCGCGCGTGAACGTGCTGAAGCTCAATCTCGCGCTCGATGAAATGAAGCGCGGTTGACGCGAAACGCAACTACAACGCATCAGCCGCGCTTGCGGTTCATCGACCAAACAGCGGCGTCCGCGTGGCGCCGCTGCGCCATTTGCGGGCCGGCGCGGGCCGTGCCAACATGCAGGTACCGCCGCTCGCACGACTATGACAATCACTGAGCATGAACCGCCCCGATCCTGACGAACTGCTCGACAAGCTGCAGCGCGACGAAGAAAAGCGCCTGCGCGGCAGGCTGAAAATTTTCTTTGGCGCGTCGGCAGGAGTCGGCAAAACCTACGCGATGTTGCAGGCCGCGCGCCGCCGCAAGGAAGAGGGTGTCGACGTGCTGGTCGGCATTGCCGAAACGCACGGGCGCGGCGAAACCGCCGCGTTGCTCGCGGGGCTCGACGTGCTGCCGCTCGCGCATATCGAGTATCGCGGCCGCAAGCTCGGCGAGTTCGATCTCGACGCCGCGCTCGCGCGCAAGCCGCAACTGATCCTCGTCGACGAACTCGCGCATTCGAACGTGCAGGGCGCGCGCCATCTGAAGCGCTGGCAGGACGTCTACGAACTGCTCGACGCCGGCATCGACGTCTATACGACCGTCAACGTGCAGCACCTGGAGAGCCTGAACGACGTGGTCGGCCAGATCACCGGCATCCGCGTGTGGGAGACCGTGCCCGATCGCGTGTTCGATCATGCCGACGAAGTCACGCTCGTCGATCTGCCGGCCGAGGAACTGCTCGACCGCATGCGCGACGGCAAGGTGTACATGGCGCAGCAGGCCGAGCGCGCGGTGCGCAACTTCTTTCGTAAGGGCAACCTGATCGCGCTGCGCGAACTGGCACTGCGCCGCACCGCCGATCGCGTCGATGCGCAGATGCGCGAGTACCGCGCCGATCGTTCGATCCAGCGCATCTGGCAGGCGCGCGAGCGGCTGCTGGTGTGCGTGGGTCCTGGTCCCGAAGCGCCGGCGCTGGTGCGCTCGGCGGCGCGCCTCGCCGCGAGCCTGAAGGCCGACTGGCTCGCAGTCTATGTCGAAACGCCCGCGTTGCAGCGTCTGCCCGACGCGCGCCGCGCACGCACGCTGAACGCGCTGAAGCTCGCCGCCGAACTCGGCGCCGAAACCGCGACGCTCGCCGCCACCGATGCGCTCGACGCGCTGATCGGTTACGCGCAGGCGCGCAACGTATCCAAGCTGGTGGCGGGCGCATCGTCGCGCACGGGCGTGAGCCGCTGGCTGCGCCGGCCGCTCGGCGAGCGCATCGCCGAGAAGAGCGGCGATCTCGATCTCACGCTGATTCGCGTGTCGTCGGAGCGCGACGGCGGCGAACAGCGCCATCTGTTGAACACGACCGCGAACGCGTGGCGCGAGGCATTGAGCGCGGCGCGCGAGCGTCGCTCGCCGCCGCGCGCGTATGCGTTCGCGCTCGCGATCGGCGCGGCGATCACGCTGCTGTCGAGCCAGCTGATCGACCGCATCGATCTGACCAACCTTGTGATGCTGTATCTGCTCGGCGTGATCTTCACCGCGGTGAAGCTCGGGCGCGGGCCGGGTGTCGTGCTGTCGTTCGCGAGCGTCGCCGCGTTCGATTTCTTCTTCGTGCCGCCGCGCATGTCACTGTCGGTGTCCGATACGCAGTACCTGCTGACGTTCTTCGGCATGCTGCTGACATCGCTCGTGATCAGCCATCTGACTTCGAGCCTGCGCCGCGAGGCGAGCGTCGCGCGACGCCGCGAGCAGCGCACCGGCGCGATGTACGAGATGGCGCGCGAGCTCGCCGCGGCGCTTGCGACCGAGCAGATCGTCGGCATCGGCACGCGGCACGTGAGCGAGGTGTTCGGCGCGCGTGCCGCGATTCTGCTGCCCGACAGCGCCGATCAGGTCAAACAGAAAATCGAGGACCCCGACCCGGCGATCACGCTCGAAGGCGACGCGCTCGACCTCGACGTCGGCCAGTGGGTCTACGATCAGCAGAAGCCGGCCGGCCACGGCACCGACACGCTGCCGGCCGCCGCGGCGCTGTATCTGCCGCTAAAGGCGCCGATGCGCACGCGCGGCGTGCTCGCGGTCGTCGTGCGTGACGAGCGCGAGCTGACCGTGCCGGAACAGCGGCGCATGCTCGATGCGTTCGCCGCGCAGATCGCGCTCGCGCTCGAACGCGTGCATTACGTCGATATCGCGCGCGATGCGCTCGTCAACATGGAGTCGGAACGGCTTCGCAATTCGCTGCTGTCGGCGATATCGCACGATCTGCGCACGCCGCTGACGACGATCGTCGGGTTTTCGTCGATGCTCGCTCAGGGGCAGCGAGGACAGGGGCCGACCGACCCGCAATCCGCCGCGCGTCGTAACGACGAACTCGTCGATGCAATCCACGAAGAAGCGCTGCGCATGACCGACATCGTCACGAATCTGCTCGACATGGCGCGCCTGCAGGCCGGCAGCTTGCAGCTGAACCAGCAATGGACGCTGCTCGAGGAGACCGTCGGCGCCGCGCTGCGGGCGTGCAAGCGCGTGCTCGCCGATCATCCGGTGCAGGTCACGCTGCCCGCCGATCTGCCGCTGCTGCATCTCGACGCGGTGCTGATGGAGCGGCTGTTCTCGAACCTGTTCGAGAACGCGGCCAAATACACGGCGTCCGGCACGCCGCTGATGATCGGCGCGCAGCAGATCGACGCGGATGGCGCGCCGTTCGTGCGCGTGACGATCGACGACAACGGCCCCGGCCTGCCCGCCGGCATGGAAGCGCGCGTGTTCGAGAAGTTCACGCGCGGCGAGAAGGAATCGGCGAAACCGGGCATCGGCCTTGGCCTCGCGATCTGCCGCGCGATCGTCGAGGCGCACGGCGGTACAATCGGCGCGCTCAACCGGACGGCCGCGGATGGCCACATCGAGGGCGCGCGCTTCTGGTTCACGCTGCCGGTCAAGACGCCGCCCGACGCGCCCGAGACGTTCGATACGCTCGAAGACGAAGGCGCCCCCGCCGCCGCCGCCGACCTCAACCCGCTCACCCGACCCGCCCATGAGTGACCTGAGCATCACCGTCGTTCTGATCGAAGACGAAAAGCAGATACGCCGCTTCGTGCGCACGGCGCTCGAAGGCGAGGGCATCGCCGTGTACGACGCAGAGACGGGCAAACAGGGTCTCGTCGAAGCGGCGACGCGCAAGCCCGATCTCGTCATCGTCGATCTGGGTCTGCCCGACACCGACGGCCTCGATGTGATCCGAGAGCTGCGTGGCTGGAGCGAGTTGCCGGTAATTGTGCTATCGGCGCGCACTCAGGAAAGCGAAAAGGTCGCCGCGCTCGACGCCGGCGCCGACGACTACCTGACCAAGCCGTTCGGCGTGTCCGAGTTGCTCGCGCGCATCCGCGCGCATCTGCGGCGGCGCAATCACGGCGGCGCGAACGAATCGCCGCAGGTGCGCTTCGGCGCGGTCATCGTCGATCTCGCGCTGCGCCAGGTCACGCGCGACGGCGCCGCGGTCCATCTGACGCCGATCGAATACCGGCTGCTCGCGACGCTCGTGCGCCACGCCGGCCGCGTGCTCACGCACCGGCAGCTGCTGCGCGATGTGTGGGGGCCGTCGCATGTCGAGAGTCACCACTATTTGCGCATCTACATGGCGCACCTGCGCGGCAAGCTCGAGCGCGATCCCGCGCAGCCGGAGCATATCGTCACGGAGACGGGCGTCGGATATCGGCTGGTGGGCGCGGTGTGAGCTCGTCCGCGAAGCCGCTCCGTTATAATCTCCCGACGTAAGGACGACCTTACGCTTCTATCAATCATCGGGGACGGCCCCATTTTTCATGGAGCTGTTTCGATGTCCTGGTTTCTTCTGTTGATCGCCGGGTTGCTCGAAGTCGCGTGGGCAGCCGGTCTCAAAACTTCCGAAAGTTTCACCCGTTTCTGGCCGTCCGTCTTCACGGTCGTGACCGCGCTCGGCAGCTTCGCGCTGCTCGCGCTGGCGATGCGGCAACTGCCGCTCGGCACGGCCTATGCGGTGTGGACAGGAATTGGCGCGGTCGGCGCGTTCATTTTCGGCGTCGTGATGATGGGCGAGGCGCTGACGGTCGCGCGCGTCGCCAGTGCGTCGCTGATCGTGATCGGCCTCGTCGGGCTGAAGCTGTCGTCGGGGCACTGACCCTCGGCTACGTCCGCCCGGCGCGCGGCCGCCATTGCCTGTAAGCCACAGCGCGGCCTCGCCGCTCTACGTTCTGCGAATCATCGTAGCTATAATGAGACAGCAACGACGTTGAGATTGCCCGCGGCCTGGCTGGCGCGGCCGGCTTGGCAAGCCTGACGGCTTCGGCGCCGAACCCCCGCTGGTTCCCGTCGCGGCGTCCGGCAAGCACAAAGCGCGTGGAGGCGGCCATGCTTGAATCACTTTCGCTTGCAGCGGGCCTTTCATGGGGCAGCGGTCTGCGCCTCTATCTAACGGTCCTTTTGGCCGGCGTATTAGAACGTCTTGGCCTGATTCACTTGCCGAACACATTGTCCGCGCTGTCATCGCCATGGGTGATCGGCGCGGCGGCCGTGCTGACGCTGGCCGAATTCCTCGCCGACAAGATCCCCGCGTTCGACTCGCTGTGGGACGCGATCCACACTTTCATCCGCATTCCGGCCGGCGCCGTGCTGGCCGCCGGCGCGCTCGGCCACGCCGATCCGACGCTGCTGACCGTCGCCGCGCTCGCGGGCGGCACGCTCGCCGGCACTGCGCATCTTGCGAAGGCGGGCACCCGCGCGCTGATCAATCTGTCGCCCGAACCGCTGTCGAACGTCGTCACGTCGACCGCCGAGGACGGCCTCGCGGTCGGCGGGATACTGCTTGCGCTATTCGTGCCGCTCGCGTTTCTGGTCTTGATGGTAGGCTTTCTGCTACTCGCGGCGTGGGCATTGCCGCGATTGTGGCGTGGGGTGCAGGGCGGTTTTCGCGGCATGGCCACGCACATGGTGTCGCGATTGGCGAGGAGCAGGCACGATTGAGCGAAGCACTACCAGGATCTAAGGCGGGTTCAAGAACGCGCGCCGATACGAGACCGGCGCGCCGGCTCGGCGGCATCGATCTGTTGCGCCAGGCCATGCGGATGACGGCGCGTGACTGGCGCGCGGGCGAACTGACGATGTTGCTGCTCGCGCTCGTGCTGGCGGTCGCGGCGTTGTCGAGCGTCGGGTTTCTGGGCGACCGGCTGCATCAGGGGCTCGAGCGCGATGCGCGGCGCATGATCGCCGCCGACTTCATCGTGCGCGCCGATCATCCTGTCGATCCGCAATTCGCGGCCGAGGCGCGCACCCTGGGCCTGCGCACCGCCACCACGGCGATCTTTCCCAGCATGATCAACTCGACCGGCGCGCAGCCGGCGTCGCGGCTCGCCGCCGTCAAGGCGGTGTCGCCGGGTTATCCGTTGCGCGGCGCGCTGCGCATCGCGGCGGCGCCGGGTGCCGCCGATCATCCGGCGACGTCGATTCCGGCGCCGGGCACCGTGTGGGTCGATCAGGAATTGCTCGACGCACTGAAGCTGAAGGTCGGCGATGCGGTGAAGGTCGGCAATCGCAGCTTCACGGTCGGCGCGCTGATCACGCGCGAGCTCGATCGCGGCTTCTCGTTCGTCAACTTTTCGCCGCGCCTGATGCTGCGCGCCGACGAAGTGCAATCGACCGGCCTGATCACGTACGGCAGCCGGGTCACGTACCGGTTGCTGGTCGCCGGGTCCGACGACGCGGTCGCGCGCTTCGCGCAGTTTGCGCATGAGCACGTCGACGCCGGCAAGATGCGCGGCGTCGCGCTCGAGTCGCTGCAGGACGGGCAGCCGCAGGTGCGTCAGACGCTCGATCGCGCGGGCCATTTCCTGACGCTCGTGTCGCTGTTGACCGCGCTGCTCGCGGCGGTCGCGATCGCGATGGCCGCGCACCGCTTCATGCGCCGGCATCTCGACGGCTGCGCGGCGATGCGCTGTCTGGGCGTGAGCCACTCCGCGCTACGGGCGTTGTTCACGCTCGAATTCGTCGGGCTCGGCGTGATCGGTGGGGCGCTCGGCGTGGCGCTCGGCTATCTTGGGCATCTCGCGCTGCTGACGTGGCTCGGCGGCCTGATCGACGTGGTGTTGCCGCAGCCGACGCTGTGGCCCGCGCTCGAAGGCGTCGCGGCCGGCCTCGTGCTGCTGCTCGGCTTCGCGCTGCCGCCGCTGTTGCCGCTCACGCGGGTGCCGCCGGTGCGCGTGCTGCGGCGTGAATGGGGCGAGGAGGGCCGCACCGCGTGGGCCGCCTACGCGTTCGGCATCGTGCTGTTCGCGGGGCTGCTGATCCTCGCCGCCGGCGAATTGAAGCTCGGCGGCATCGTCGCGGGTGGATTCGCGGGCGGGTTGCTGGTGTTCGCCGGCATCGCACGGCTCGCGTTGTGGGGCGCGGCGCGCGTGGTGCGCAGCGAGCGCGTCAATGCGGGCATCGGCTGGCGCTATGCGCTCGCGTCGCTCGAGCGGCGCAGCAGCACGAGCGCGCTGCAGATCACCGCGCTCGGCATCGGCCTGATGTGCCTGTTGCTGATCGCGATGACGCGCAACGACCTCGTGCAGGGCTGGCGTAAATCGACGCCGCCCGATGCATCCAACGAGTTCATCATCGACATCCAGCCGGATCAGCGCGACGCGGTCACCCAGTATCTGGACGCGCACGGCATCGCTGGTGTGGACTTGTCGCCGATGGTGCGTGGGCGGCTCGTCGCGATCAACGGCAAGGCAGTCAACCCGGACTCGTTCAAGGGCGCGGACGCGCGGCGTCTGGTGGACCGCGAGTTCAACCTGTCGTACACGACGCAACTGCCCGACGACAACCGGATCGCCGCGGGCAACTGGTTCGGCGATACGACGAAGCCGCAGATTTCGATCGAGCAGGGTCTCGCGAAGCTGATCAACGTGAAGCCCGGCGATGTGCTGCGCTTCGACGTGACGGGGCTGACCGTCGAGGCGCCGGTGACGAGCGTGCGCAAGCTCGACTGGGGGTCGTTCAAGGTCAACTTCTTCGTGCTGATGCCGCCCGTCTCGTTGCAGGACTTCCCGGCGCCGTTCATCACGAGCTTCCATCTGCCCGCGGATAAGCAGTCGACGATCGACGGCCTGATCGCCGCGTATCCCAATCTGACCGCGATCGACACCGGCCCGATCCTCGCGCAGGTGCAGCGCGTATTGCAGCAGGTGATCGGCGCGGTGCAGTTCCTGTTCGCGTTCACGCTCGCGGCCGGCGTGCTGGTGCTGTACGCGGCGCTTGCCGGCACGCGCGACGAGCGTATGCGAGAATCCGCGCTGCTGCGCGCGCTGGGCGCATCGCATCGTCAGGTGCGGGCGGTGCAGGTGGCCGAGTTCGTCGCGGTCGGTGCGCTGGCCGGCCTGATGGCGGCGGCTGGCGCGCAGATCATCGGCTCGCTGCTGGCCACGCACGTGTTCGAGTTTTATCTGGAATTCGATCCGTGGCTGCTGCCGGCGGGCATTGGTGCCGGTATCGCGTGTGCGGGCGTCGGCGGGTGGCTGAGTCTGCGGCATGTGTTGGCGCGGCCTGCGCTGCAATCGCTGCGCGACGCGTGAGTTTTCTTTGTGATGTTCATTTGCTGTTGAGCAGGGTATGAGCGATTTGAACGACGAAGTGTCCTCGGACAAGCCGACGGCCTTCGAACTGGTGGGCGGCGAGGCGCGTGTGCGCGAACTGGTCGACCGGTTTTACGACCTGATGGATCTCGAGGCGGATTTCGCCGGGATTCGCGCGCTGCATCCGGCATCGCTCGAGGGTTCGCGCGACAAGCTGTTCTGGTTTTTGTGCGGCTGGCTCGGCGGTCCCGATCATTACATCAGCCGCTTTGGCCATCCCCGTTTGCGCGCGCGGCATCTGCCGTTTGCGATCGCGTCGAGCGAGCGCGACCAGTGGTTGAGGTGCATGGCGTGGGCGATGGAGGACATCGGCTTGCCGGAGCCGCTGCGCGAGCGCCTGCTCGGTTCGTTCTTCGAAACCGCCGACTGGATGCGCAACCGCAATGGCTGACACGCCGCCGCCGCACGCCGCCTCGGCACCGTACTCGGTCGAAGCCGACTATGCGGCGCTCGAGCCGCGTGCGCGCGAGATTCTCGACTGCTGGTTCGGCGCGCCGGGCACGCCGGAGCACGGCACGGAGCGCAAGCTCTGGTTCAAGCGCAATGACGCCGTGGATGCGATGCTGCGCGAACGTTTCGGTAACCTGATCGATGCGGCCAACGCGGGTGAGCTCGACGCATGGCAGGCCACGCCGTTGGGCGCGTTGGCGCTCGTGATCGTGCTGGACCAGTTTTCCCGCAACTGCCATCGTGGGACGCCGCGCGCTTTCGCGACCGACAGCAAGGCGCTGCAAACCGCGCAACGAATAATCGCGAGCGGCGCGGATCGGCTGTTGCCAGGCGTGCAGCATCGCGCGTTCGCGTATCTGCCGTTCGAGCACGATGAATCGCTCGCTAGCCAGCAGGAGTCGCTGCGGCTCTTCAAACAGCTTGCGCAGGAGCCGGGCGGTGAAGGCTACTATCAATACGCGCTGCGCCACGCGAAAGTGATCGAGCGGTTTGGCCGCTTTCCGCATCGCAACGCGTTGCTCGGACGTGAATCGAGCGACGAGGAGATCGCTTTTCTGCGCGAGCCCGGTTCGTCGTTTTGAATCAACGCGGACGCGCGCGAGGCACTCGGCCGGCGCGACGCGTTGCGCGGCTTTACTCGTCGCCGTGTATCTTGCCCGCCACCGGCGTACGCACGAACACGCGCAATAGCTCATCCGAATCACCCGGCCGCGCGCCGGACCAGAACAGCCGCCATTCGCCGGCCGGCGGCCGCGCGTTGTCCCGGCGGCTTTGCTCGATCAGCCACGTGCAGGCGGTCGTGCGCGGATCTTCGCTCGGCTGATGCACGATGCCCGTGTAGTAGAAGAGCATCGGCGCTTCGGATTCGCCGAGTCCGGAGCTCGCCATGCAGTCGCCGTCGTTCCATTCGATATCCATCTTCGCGCCGAGGTCGCGGAACACCGAGCGGTAGCTTTTCGCGTAATCGAGCCACGGGAGCAGCAGCGTGCTGACGAGCCCCCAGACGAGCATCGCGCCCGCGCACCAGCTGAGCGCGCCGCGCCATTTGCCCGCGTACTTGAACGACGGCAGCAGCCACAGCCAGCCGATCGTCAGCGCCAGCGCGCCGATGATCAGCGCGGGCGAAATCGGCAGCACCCAGTCGAGCGGTAGCCAGCGGCCGAGCAGATGCAGCGACGCATGGTTGCTCGCCGGATTCGTCATGGTGGACCAGACCATCCACACGAGTGCGGCCGCGCTGCCGAACAGCACGCGGCTCGTCATATCCCAGCCGGTATGCAGGCGCGCCGGCAAGCGTTCGACGCCCTGCATCGCGACCAGCGCGAGCGGCGCGATGAAGGGCAGGATGTAGAGCTCGCGCACCGTCGCCGAAGTTTGCAGCACCGCGAAACCGGTGCCCGCGAACAGCATCGGCAACGCCACGCGCGGATCGCGCCAGCGCCGCCATGCGCCACCGGCGAGCGCGGCCAGCGCGAGCGGCACGACCGGAAAACCGACGCTCAGCACGGTGCGCAGCACGAACAGGTGGCTCTCGTTTTCGGAGCCGAGCTCGGCGACCGAAAAACCGAAGAAGCGCCCGACGTTGTTATCCCACAGCCATACCTTGAAGAGCGCCTCGGAGCGCAGGTAGAAGCAGATCGGCCAGATCAGCGCGAACGGCGCGCAGACGAGCGCGGCGAGGCACAGCGCGCCCGCGAAGCCGCGGCTGCGGCATGCCGGATAGAGCAGCAGCGCCGCGCAGGTGGTGGCGCCGAACACGAGCGGCACGAACAACCCCTTGGCAAGCAGCGACACGCCGACACCCGCGCCGAACATCGCCGCGCCGCTGAGGATCGCGTGACGCCGCGTGCGGGCATCGAGCGGTCTGATCTGCCGGGCGGCCTGAGCATGCATCGGGAAATACGAGGCCGCGCCCGGGTCGTCACGCAGATGCACGAGCACGAGTTCGAACAATCCGCAAAAGCCGAGCGCGGCGCCGGCCATCAGTGCGACGTCGGTCATCATGTCGTGCACGTGCTTGACGACGACGAGCGTGCCGCCGAACAGCGCGAGCGTGCCGATCACGCGCAGGTCGAACCAGCTCGGCGCAGCGACCGCGCGACGCGCGACGCGCGCGGTGTAGTACACCGTGAGGCCCGCGAACAGCGCGCTCGCGAGCCGTGCCGCATCGTGCAGCGGCAGATAGCGGCCGAACATCCACGCGAAGCCGGTGGCGACCCAGTCGTAGATGGGCGGCTTTTCGACGAAGGGCTGGCCGGCATTGGTCGGCACGACCAAATCGCCGGTGTCGAGCATGTGCTGGACGATGCCGAATGTGTAGGTTTCGTCCTGCTTCCATGGCTCGTGGCCGAGAATGCCGGGGACGAGCCACGCGCAGAGGATCGCCAGCGCGACGAACCACAGCAGCGGACGGATCGCCGCGAGCGCGCGCCAACGCTGCAGGCCACGCGTGGCGCGGTCGGCGGAAACCGCTGAGCCCGATGCGTGCGCGGTGTCGACGCTGTGGATCGCGAGCGCCGAATCTGCTGTGTCTCCGATGGCGGGCTGGACCTGCGCGCCGGCAAACGGGTGTGCGGTGCTGGCGGTAAGCGCGGCCTCTTGCGCACGGCCCGCTGGAGCGGCCGAGGTGGCGGCCGTCGCGCTGGCATTGTGCGCGCGCCAGCGCGTGGACTGCTTGTCTTGCATGGATGTCTCTGGTCAGCGTACGCGTCGGCGTTGGCCTCGTACCTATGTTTTGCTTACGTCGCCTGCAAATGCATTCGATCCGGTCGATTGTAGCGCTGCAGTATTACGGAAGATTACAGCTGCGGGGAGGCGCTCGCATTCGATGAGCGGTTGTGTCGGTTTCACGACAAATCGACGGGGATACGTGGAACGAGAGGAGGTGTGGAGCGGACCGCGCCCTGCGTTCAAGGCTTGCGTGTCCACTTGCACGCGACGTTCGCTCACCGGCCGCCGGCAACGTCGAACAACGCGCCCGTCACGTACGACGACGCATCGCTGAGCAGCCATACGATGGCCTCGGCGACTTCGTCGGCGCGGCCGGGGCGGCCGAGCGGCGTGGTCGCGCCCAGTTGTGCGGCGCGTTCCGGCTTGCCGCCGCTCGCATGGATCTCGGTGTCGATCAGACCCGGACGCACCGCGTTCACGCGCACGCCGTGCGGGCCGAGTTCTTTTGCGAGGCCGATGGTCATCGTGTCGATGGCGCCTTTCGATCCCGCGTAGTCGACGTATTCGTTCGGCGAACCCAGCCGCGCCGCCGCCGACGAAACATTGACGATTGCGCCACCGGCGCCGCCGCGCTGGGTCGACATGCGCCGCGCCGCTTCGCGTGCGCACAGATAGGCGCCGAGCACGTTCACGTCGAACACGCGTTTCAGACGCGCGAAGTCCATATCGGCGAGCTGGCTCGACGGCGCGACGATGCCGGCGTTGTTGACGAGCGCATCGATGCGGCCGAAGGATTGCTGCAGCGTATCGAACATGCCGGTCACGTCGGCTTCGTTCGCGACATCGCCGGCGATTGGCAGCGCGCGGCCGCCCGCGTGTTCGACCTCGGCGACCGTCTGCTGCGCGGCGGCGAGGTCACGCACGTAGTTCACGCCGATGCACCAGCCGAGCGCGCCTAGCAGACGCGCGGTGGCTCGGCCAATGCCGCGGCTGCCGCCGGTGATCAGAACAGCTTTCGTCATCGCAACCTCGTCGTTGTGGTGATGCGTGCGCGGCGCTCCGCCGTCGAGTTCGAGTTCGGCGGAACGGGATTCAGATCGCGTCGCCTTGCACTGCTGCCCATTTGTCGCGTGCGGGCGGCGCGTAACGTTGCAGCTTGCCAATCAACGCGAGCGGATCGGCGTCGATTTGCAGCATGTCGAGATAGGTCTTGCGCAGGAAGCCTTCGTCGACCGTGTGCCTAAGCAGGCGGATCAGCGGCTCGTAGAAGCCGCCGGTGTTCAGCAGCGCGACCGGCTTGCCGTGGTAGCCGAGCTGCGCCCACGTGAAGACCTCGAACAGCTCCTCGAGCGTGCCCGCGCCGCCCGGCATCGCGACGAACGCATCGGATAGTTCGGCCATCATCTTCTTGCGATGATGCATGTCGGGCACGACGTGCAGCTCGGTCAGGCCGTTATGACCTACCTCCTTGCTGACGAGCAGCTCGGGGATCACGCCGATCGCGCGGCCGCCTTCGGCCATCACGGTGTCGGCGATCACGCCCATTAGTCCGACCTTGCCGCCCCCAAACACGAGCGCGAGATCGGCCTCGACGAGGGCGCGGCCGAACGCGCGCGCCGCCTGCGCATACAACGGCTTGGCTCCCATAGAAGAGCCGCAATAGACACACACCGACTTCATGCTCAACTTTCCTTCGATTCGTTGCGAGGCGCGGCGCCTTCACGCGGCGGCAAGTAGTCGTAGAACTCGCGCTTGGGCAGTGTGCCCGATACGAGGTCGTCGAACAGCTGCCGCGAGCGGCCGCGCAGATAGGGTGCCATCAGCGAGACGATCTGCACGCTGACCTGATGCAGCTCCTCGCGGATCGCTTCCTGCTCGTTGTATTTGCGCGGATTCATCACGAACTGATATGACAGCCAGTACGTGCCGATCACGCCGACGTTGGTCGCGATCACTTGCATTTCCTGCGGCGTTGCGACCATTTCGCCGTCGGCGACGAGTTGCTCGCAGAACTGGCTCGCGAAGCGCACCTTGTGGCTGATGATCTGCTTGAAATGCGTCTCGAGCGTGCGGTTGCGCGCGAGCAGGTCGTTGAGGTCGCGGTACAGGAAGCGGTAGCGCCAAGTGAAATCGACCATGTACTGCAGATACGACCACATTTCGTCGATGGTCGCACGATGGTCGTCGGGGAAACGCAGACGCTTCTCGATCTCCTGCTCGAACTGGCTGAAGATGCTGTTGATGATGTCGTCTTTGTTGCGGAAGTGGTAGTACAGGTTGCCTGGGCTGATTTCCATTTCCTCGGCGATCGTCGTCGTCGTGACGTTCGGCTCGCCGATTTCGTTGAACAGCTTCAACGACAGTTCGAGAATCCGTTCGCGCGTGCGGCGGGGAGGTTTGGCTTCCATGTCGTCCGGCCCTGGTTATGCCGGGCTGGGGCGCATGGCGGCGTGCCGCTGCTGCGTGTTCCACCCGGATGCGGTTGGTATATTGAGCTCTCCCGAACCCGCCGACACCCGGCAGGCCCCCCGAAAGGGCAGGATGAGGCGATGCGCGGATACGTTTGCGCGAGCGCTTTCCTGTGAGACCGTCAAACGATTATAAACCGAGCGTTCTAATACCCAACCGCCTGCGCGGATATTCAACCTGTTGGACATGGCCCAAGCGTGCGCTTCAACCCGCGTCGAGACTCAAAGCCACCCGCGAACCCAGCCGACCGCCAGTGGCCCGACGATCACCCCCCACGTCATCACACACATGCCGAGCGCGACCATCACGGCCGCGCTGCCGAGATCCTTCGCGCGGCGGGAGAGCTCGTGACGTTCGAGCGAGATCCGGTCGATGGCCGCTTCGACGCTCGAATTGAGCAGCTCGACGATCAGCACGAGCAGCACCGAGCCGAGCAGCAGCACGCGCGACACGGGATCGACGGGCACCACGAGGCCGCACGGAATCAGGATCGCGGCCAGCGTGAGTTCCTGACGAAACGCGCTTTCCTCGCGAATTGCGACGCGAAAACCGGCCAGCGAGTTTTTCATCGCGTGCCATGCGCGCGTGAGGCCGCGGTTGCCTTTGTAGGGGTTGAAGGGCAGCGGGGCGAGCGGGTCGTCGGGGCTGAGCGGTTCGTTGGGGGCGTCGTGGCTCGAGTCGCGGGTCGTGTCGTGGCTGGCGTCGCGTTGCACGCCGCCCGAGACGCTGGGGCCGCCGTTCCTGGACCTCTCGCCGTTCACCCGATGCACGGTATCCGCATGCCCGCTCACACCCGGCTCGCGGACATCGTCGAACGGTTCGATGCTCGTGGTGTCGCGGCTGGACTCGACGGCGCGCAGCGCGCCGTTCGACGCGCCTTCGGCGCTGGATCTACTGCTTCGCATGGATAGCTCCGCGCGCCGCATCACGCAGCGGCGCTTTCCTCACGATACGCCGTGGCGCGCAGTGGCTTCAAATGCGCGGCGAATTGGGCGGACGCCGCTGCCCACGAAAAGCGCTCGGCCCATGCGCGCGCATGCGATCGCTCGATCTTCAGCGCTTCGAGACAGGCCTCGCGCAGATCCTCATGCATCGCACCGGCGCCGCCGTCGCCGAGCACGTCGATCGGGCCGGTGACCGGATACGCGGCCACCGGCGTGCCGCATGCGAGCGCTTCGAGCAGCACGAGCCCGAACGTGTCGGTGCGGCTCGGAAACACGAAGACGTCGGCGGCCGCGTAGACCTTCGCGAGTTCGGCCTGCGACAGCACGCCCAGATAGTTGACCTGCGGGTAGCGCGACTTCAGTTCGGCGAGCGCCGGACCTTCGCCCGCGACCCACTTCGAGCCGGGCAGATCGAGCTGCAAGAAAGCCTCGACGTTCTTCTCGACCGCCACGCGTCCCACGTACAGGAAGATCGGCCGCGCCGTGTTGAGCACCTTCGAGTCCATCGGACGAAAGATCTCGAGATCGACGCCGCGCGTCCACAGCACGACATTGGTGAAGCCGAACTTTTCGAGGTCCTGCTTCACGACGGGCGTGGGCGCCATCACCGCGAGCGATGGCTTGTGGAACCAGTGCAGAAACTTGTAGGTCGCCGCGAGCGGGATGCGAAAGCGCGCCTGCACGTACTCGGGAAAGCGCGTGTGATACGCGGTCGTAAACGGCAGCTTGTGCTCGATTGCATATGCGCGGGCGGCCATGCCGAGCGGACCTTCGGTCGCAATGTGCAACGCATCGGGCGCGAAACGGTCGATGCGCTCGCGCAGCCGGCGGCGCGGCAGCAGCGACAGGCGTATCTCCGGATAAGTCGGGCACGGGATGGTGCGGAATTCGAGCGGTGTCAGCAGATCGACCTGATGGCCGAGCGCGGTGAGTTCGCGCCGGGTGTTCTTCAGCGTGCGCACGACGCCGTTGACCTGCGGCTCCCATGCGTCGGTGACGATCATGATCTTCATCGCGTTGTTCATCGCTGCGGGCCCTGTGGAATTGGAGAGTGGAACTGCTCAGGCAGTGGCGCGGGCTTTTTGCGTGCCCTTCTGGGGCGCGCGCAGCGCGGTCCAGAAGATCACCTTGAGTTCGCCTTCATAGGTCTCGACGAGCGCCGACAGACTCTCGACCCAATCGCCATCGTTGCAATAGAGCACACCGTCGATCTCGCGCATTTCGGCCTTGTGGATGTGCCCACAGACGACGCCGTCACAGCCGCGGCGACGCGCTTCGTCGGTCATCACGGTTTCGAACGACGAGATGAAGTTGACCGCGTTCTTGACCTGATGCTTCAGGTATTGCGACAGCGACCAGTACGGGAAGCCGAGCTTGCTGCGAATCCGGTTGAACCAGCGGTTCAGCACGAGGATCATCGTGTACAGCGTGTCGCCGAGATAGGCGAGCCATTTCGCATGCTGGATCACGCCGTCGAACAAATCGCCGTGCACGATCCACAGCCGCTTGCCGGCGAGCGTCGTGTGGAACGCTTCGCCGCGCACGTGGATGTCACCGAACGCGAGGTCGCAGAACTGGCGCGCGGCTTCGTCGTGATTCCCGGGCACGTAGATGACCTGGGT
The DNA here is from genome assembly GCF_040965775.1 of Paraburkholderia sp. BR10954. Lineage (NCBI taxonomy): Bacteria > Pseudomonadati > Pseudomonadota > Betaproteobacteria > Burkholderiales > Burkholderiaceae > Paraburkholderia > Paraburkholderia sp. BR10954. Next base: position 59,735 of record NZ_JBFRCK010000011.1, on the reverse strand, counting down.
GCCTTTGCGCGCTTTGCGCAGCACTTTCTGCACAACGTCGTTGTGGGCCTGCGGCCAGTACCAGCCTTTCTTCAACTGCCAGCCGTCGATGATGTCGCCGACCAGGTACAGGTACTCCGATTCGTTGTGGCGCAGGAAGTCGAGCAGATAACCGGCCTGGCAGCCGCTCGAGCCGAGATGGATATCCGAGAGCCAGATCGTGCGATAGCGATGTGGATCGTCGTGGCCGTCGTCGGAATGATCGGCGTGGGCGTCGAGTGATGGCGTCGCCGGCAGCGGCAGGCCGTGATGAGTAGAACCCGGGGCGGGCCGGAACGCGACGGGGTCGACGCTCGGACCGGTTTGACGAAACAGGGAAGTCGCGGACGTATTGGGGTCCATGGCTCACGCGTCGAGTGGCGGTGCCCGTATTGGGCCAGGCGCGAGTGACTCTGCCGTGACAGTCATGAGAAGTTCTTATTACGGGGGCCTTGGCGGGGCCTGTTTTTTGGTTGTTCTGGCTTTTTTGGCCTTTCCTTGCTGGCTTGTCGGTCTATTAGCGTTGCCCCTGTGCGGGGCGGCACCTACTTTCTTTGCTGCTGCAAACAAAGTAGGCAAAGAAGACAGCTCAAACCGCCAGCTCATAAGCGGGTCCCCTGGCTTGGCAGGGGTAGTGGTGCATCTGGAATCCGTGCCCCCGCACATTCGACGGCAGTGACAAAGCCGTCATTCATCCCACTCCGCACTGCGTGCGTCGCGGACGGGTCAGCCGGGGAAACCGGCGGGTTTGCCCGCGCAGCGGGGGGCCCTCGGCTGCGCCTCGGCGAGGCGCCGAAACAACGAGTGGTTTTGGAGCGGGGATTCGGCGCGCGGAGCGCCGCCGGAAGAATGACTTCCTTGTCATGAACGCGGAATGTGCGGGAGCACGGATTCCAGATGCACCACTACCTCACGCGGACCAAGGGACCCGCTTAAGAGTTAGCGGTTTGAGCTGTCTTCTTTGCCTACTTTCTTTGCAGCAGCAAAGAAAGTAGGTGCCGCCCCGCACAGGGGCAACGCCAATAGACCGACAAGTCAGCAAGTAAAGGCCAACACTGCAAGAACAAAGACAAAAAGCCCTAACACCGCCAAAGGCGGCAACGCATTCAGCACGCGCGCTAGCGCACAACCTGGACCACCCGCGTCCCCGCGAGCCGATCATGCAAAAACTGCCGCTGCGGATCAAACCGCCCACTCGCGGCCCAGACCACGAACCAGACGCCCGCAAAAACAAGCGTCTGCGGCACCCGCAAGCCAAGAAGCGGATGCACCGCCAACGGCGGCAAAAACCACAACCAGGCGAGCACATACCGCGTAATCGCCCGTCCAACGGAAACCGGCCCGCCATCAGCGCCAACAACCCGTAACCGCCAGGTTTTCATCGGCAGCGTCTGGCCACCATGCGTCCAGAACCAGACGAAATACACGCCAACCACGAAGCCAATCCAGCCGGCGAGCAGGTTGTGATGCGCGAGCCCGTTACGCTGCTGCGTCAGCGTGCTGAACAGATAGCCGGCGAGAAACACCACGCCGAACAGAATGACCGCTTCGTAGAGCAGCGCCGCCAGCCGTCGCCGGACGGTGGGCGCCGTGCCGCCGGGCGCGGCGGCGGGCAGGCTGGGAGTGACGAGCGACTGGGACACGTAATGGGCTCGGGATCGGAATCAGGAGCCGTGGAAGATCGCCGGCGCTTCGGCCGGCGACACCGGCACCGGCGTCGCCGGCACGAAGCTGCCCGCCGCTGGAATCGCGGGGGTGGCCGGCAGCGAGGCCGCGGCCGGTGCCGAGGCGCCCGGCGCGGCGCTCGCCGCCGCGGCAGCGCTGGCGCCCGCGCCGTGCTCGCGCGCGTTCACGAACCGGTCGATGCCCTTGATCTCATTGCGAGCCGACGGCGGCGCGCTGACGACGCTGGGGCGACGCTTGCGCTCACTGGCGGCGAGCCGCTCCTTCGTTTCTTCGGGCAGTTGTTGGTACGCCTTCCACGCGTTCTGGCGCGCTTCGCGCGGCAATTCCTTCGAAACCTGGTAGTTCTCGCGCGCGACGCGGCGCTGATCGGGCGTCATGCGCACCCATTCGCTCATGCGCTCATGCAGACGCTTTTGCGCATCCGGCGACATCTTTGCGTATCGCGACGCGATCTTGATCCACTTTCGCTTGCGTTCGTCGCTGTACGAATCCCACTGCGATGCGAATGGTGCGAGAGCGACATGCTCAGCGGCGCTTAGACGCGACCACGCGAGCGGGCTGTTGCTGCCGGGCAGGCCAGGCAAGTCGACGGAAAGTGCAGGGGCGGGCGCGGGCGCGGCGACGTTGACGCCGGGCGACGGATGGCCCGCCGGGGACGGGCTCGGATGAAAGCGCGGATAGGTCGCGACGAACGACACCAGTGCCGCGATCGTGCATCCGAAAACAACGGCCAGGCCGCGCTTGTAACTCACCCGAGGAATCTCCCGCTCAGTGGGCGCGTGAAAGATACGCGTTGAAGCCGTGGTCGAGATAGGCATTGAGCGGCAGGTCGTCGCTAAGCATGGCGGCATCGATATCGGCGAGTTCGGCGGTGCGCTGCTGGTCTTCCCAGTACGCGATGCCGATCAGGCTCACCACCAGCGCGGCGAGCGGCCACGCGAGCGCGAAGCGGCGCAGCGACCAGCGGCGGCGCGGCTCGAAGCCTCTCTGCGGCAACCCGGCCGGCATGCCGGCGAACGCAGGCACGAACACCGGCGCGCTGACGGCTTCGGGCTTCTTGCGCGCCAACGCGGCGCGACGCGCGGCGGCAAGCCGGTCGACGGTGGCGGGAGGGAGGCTGGCGGTGTTTTCGTCGAGCGCGCGGCGCAGTCGACGCGCAAACTCGAGTTCTGTGTTTTCGAGGGAGCTCATAGCGTGATTCCTTTCGCCTTGAGCGCTTGCGCCAGCGTGTGGGTGGCCCGGGAGCAGTGCGTTTTCACACTGCCTTCGGAGCAGCCCATTGCGGCGGCAGTCTCGGCGACATCCATATCCTCCCAATAACGCATGAGAAACGCCTCCCGTTGACGTGCCGGTAATTTCTGGATCTCGTCGTCGATCAACTGCAGGACCTGCTCGCGCTCGAGCTTCTGCTCGTTGCTCTCGGCGCCAGCCGAACCCGCCTCGGCCTCGAAGGTTTCCAGCGGGTCGAATTCGTCGTCGTCGGCATTGCCGAGCGACGAGAATAGACTAACCCAGGTATTGCGTACTTTGGCACGACGGAAGTAGTCGTGTGTCGCATTCTGCAGAATACGCTGAAACAGGAGGGGCAGTTCGGCCGCCGGGCGGTCGCCGTATTTCTCGGCGAGCTTGATCATCGCGTCCTGCACGATGTCGAGGGACGCATCGTCGTCCCGCACGGCGTAGACCGTCTGCTTGAACGCGCGCCTTTCGACGCCCGCCAGAAAATCGGCGAGTTCCTTGTCTGATGCCATCCGTGTGGGGGTCGGCGCAGCAAGCGTGCGCGTAATCGGTCGAAAAATGTCGTAAAACTCGCGGATGCTAACAAATTTTTGCTCAGATTGGGGTGAAACCTGCTGAACCTTGCAATTGCATGACAATCACATTCTGTCCGATCGCGCGCTCCTGCGCGTGTCCTAATGGCAATATTTTCTTGACCGCGAGCGCGCCAACAGCTATCGTCGCTGGTTCGCAACATAAGTGAGTTGTCTCAATTGAGGTGTGGCCCAAGAAGCCCACCTGTCAACTGGACGCGCCGCTTGAACCCGAGCCACAAGCCCGGCAGAGAGCACCCGATCAATTTTTTGCCGAAAATTCGAAAGGTGAATCAATGAATATGCCCAGCGCGGAATTCTCCACGTCGGATACGACCCCCCCTCACGAAGCAGACTCTATCGGCGCCACCGTGCTCATGAAGGCACTGGCCGACGAAGACGTCGAATTCATCTGGGGCTATCCCGGCGGCTCGGTACTCTACATTTACGACGAGCTGTACAAGCAGGACAAGTTCCAGCACGTGCTGGTGCGCCACGAGCAGGCCGCCGTGCATGCTGCCGACGCCTATGCCCGCTCGACCGGCAAGGTCGGCGTTTGTCTCGTGACCTCCGGCCCCGGTGTCACCAATGCCGTGACCGGCATCGCCACCGCCTATATGGATTCGATCCCGATGGTCGTGATCAGCGGCCAGGTGCCGACTGCCGCGATCGGTCAGGACGCGTTCCAGGAATGCGACACGGTCGGCATCACGCGTCCCTGCGTGAAGCACAACTTCCTCGTGAAGGACGTGCGCGATCTCGCCGCCACCGTCAAGAAAGCTTTCTACATCGCCCGTACCGGCCGTCCCGGCCCTGTGCTGATCGACATTCCGAAGGACGTGTCGAAGGCGCCGTGCCAATACGAGCCGATCAAGAGCGTGTCGCTGCGCTCATACAACCCGGTCACGAAGGGCCACTCCGGTCAGATCCGCAAGGCGGTGTCGCTGCTGCTGTCGGCGAAGCGCCCCTATATCTATACCGGCGGCGGCATCGTGCTCGCGGACGCGTCGCGTGAGCTGAACCAGTTTGCCGATCTGCTCGGTTATCCGGTCACCAATACGCTGATGGGCCTGGGCGGCTACCGCTCGAGTGACAAGAAATTCCTGGGCATGCTCGGCATGCACGGTACGTACGAAGCCAACATGGCGATGCAGCACTGCGACGTGCTGATCGCCATCGGCGCGCGTTTCGACGACCGCGTGATCGGCGATCCGAATCACTTCGCGTCGCGGCCGCGCAAGATCATCCATATCGACATCGATCCTTCTTCCATTTCCAAGCGCGTCAAGGTCGACATTCCGATCGTCGGCGACGTGAAGGAAGTGCTGAAGGAACTGATCGAGCAGTTGCAGACGGCCGAGCATGGCCCCGACACCGCGGCGCTCGCCGAGTGGTGGAAGGACATCGAAGGCTGGCGCGCGAAAGACTGCCTGAAGTTCGACCGCAAGAGCGACATCATCAAGCCGCAGTACGTGGTCGAAAAGGCGTGGGAGCTGACCGACGGCAACGCGTTCGTGTGCTCCGACGTCGGCCAGCACCAGATGTGGGCCGCGCAGTTCTACAAGTTCAACAAGCCGCGTCGCTGGATCAACTCCGGTGGCCTCGGCACGATGGGCTTCGGCTTGCCTGCCGCGATGGGCGTGAAGATGGCCCATCCGGACGACGACGTACTGTGCATCACGGGCGAAGGCTCGATCCAGATGTGCATCCAGGAGCTGTCGACCTGCAAGCAGTACGACCTGCCGATCAAGATTATTTCGCTGAATAACCGCTATCTGGGCATGGTGCGCCAGTGGCAGCAGATCGAATACAGCAAGCGCTATTCGCATTCGTACATGGATGCGCTGCCGGACTTCGTGAAGCTCGCCGAAGCGTACGGTCACGTGGGCATGCGCATCGAGCGCACGGCCGATGTGGAACCGGCGCTGAAGGAAGCGCTGCGCCTGAAGGATCGCACAGTGTTTCTCGACTTCCAGACCGATCCGACCGAAAACGTCTGGCCGATGGTTCAGGCCGGCAAGGGCATCACCGAGATGCTCCTGGGTTCGGAAGATCTTTAACGACGGGGCGCACGGGTAACTCCAGCGCCGGCTTCGTGATGCGCGCCTTCACAAAAGGCGAAAGCAGACGAAGCGGCGCCGCTCCGCTCGCAGACATCGACACTACATCTGGAAGAAGCGAAACATGAGACACATCATTTCCGTCCTGCTGGAAAACGAACCAGGCGCATTGTCGCGCGTGGTGGGTCTGTTCTCGGCACGCGGCTACAACATTGAAACCTTGACGGTGGCTCCGACCGAAGATCGTTCGCTGTCGCGCATGACCATCGTCTCCGTTGGCTCCGACGACGTGATCGAACAGATCACGAAGCATCTGAACCGCCTGATCGAGGTGGTGAAAGTGGTCGACCTTACCGAGGGCGCTCACATCGAACGCGAGCTGATGCTGATCAAGGTGAGGGCGGTCGGCAAGGAACGTGAGGAGATGAAGCGGATGTCGGACATTTTCCGCGGCCGCATCATCGACGTCACCGAAAAGACCTACACGATCGAACTGACGGGGGCGAGCGACAAGCTCGACGCCTTCATCGAGGGGCTCGACTCCACGGCGATTCTCGAGACGGTCCGCACGGGCAGCTCGGGCATCGGTCGCGGCGAGCGCATTCTGAAGGTCTGACGTCGCGCTTCGCAAGGCCGGGCAACGCGGCATCGCCCGGCTGGCAATAACAACATTCGCAGTACCTGAATTTCTCTGAATCATCGAATCTAGCCAAGGAACCGACATGAAAGTTTTCTACGACAAGGACGCCGATCTCTCCCTCATTAAGGGCAAGCAGGTCACCATCATCGGCTATGGCTCGCAAGGTCATGCGCACGCGCTGAACCTGAAGGAAAGCGGCGTGAACATCACGGTCGGTCTGCGCAAGGGCGGCGCATCGTGGAGCAAGGCTGAAAACGCTGGCCTGCAAGTGAAGGAAGTCGCGGAGGCCGTGAAGGGCGCGGACGTCGTCATGATGCTGCTGCCGGACGAGCAGATCGCCGACGTGTACGCGAAGGAAGTCCACGCGAACATCAAGCAGGGCGCAGCGCTCGCGTTCGCGCACGGCTTCAACGTCCACTACGGCCAGGTGATTCCGCGCGCCGACCTCGACGTGATCATGATCGCGCCGAAGGCACCGGGCCACACGGTTCGCGGCACCTACTCGCAAGGTGGCGGCGTGCCGCACCTGATCGCGGTTGCGCAAGACAAATCGGGCGCGGCGCGCGACATCGCTTTGTCGTACGCAGCGGCTAACGGCGGCGGCCGTGCCGGCATCATCGAAACGAACTTCCGCGAAGAAACCGAAACCGACCTGTTCGGCGAGCAGGCTGTGCTGTGCGGCGGTACCGTCGACCTGATCAAGGCCGGCTTCGAAACGCTGGTCGAAGCGGGTTACGCGCCGGAAATGGCGTACTTCGAGTGCCTGCACGAACTGAAGCTGATCGTCGACCTGATCTACGAAGGCGGCATCGCGAACATGAACTACTCGATCTCGAACAACGCCGAGTACGGCGAGTACGTGACGGGTCCGCGCATCGTGACCGCTGAAACGAAGAAGGCGATGAAGGCCGTGCTGACCGACATCCAGACCGGCGAATACGCGAAGAGCTTCATCATCGAAAACAAGGCTGGCGCACCGACGCTGCAATCGCGTCGCCGTCTGACGGCCGAGCACCAGATCGAGCAGGTTGGCTCGAAGCTGCGCGCAATGATGCCGTGGATCGCGAAGAACAAGCTCGTCGACCAGTCGAAGAACTAAGCGTCTCGACGTCACGAGGTCCGGCGCGGCGCCTTCAGCGCGGGGGCCGGACCAGTCAAAAAGCCGTCCAAGGGTGCTGAACCCTGGGCGGCTTTTGCTATCCTACGGTTTTACAAAAACACAGAAGCCATCCATGAATTACCCTCATCCGATCATCGCGCGAGAAGGCTGGCCGTTCATCGCCATCGCGGCCGTCGTTGCACTACTGGTTCACGCCTTCGCGGGGTTCGGCTTTGCGTGGCTCTTCTGGCTGATCCTGATCTTCGTCGTGCAGTTCTTCCGCGACCCGGCGCGTCCGATTCCGACGCAGGCCAACGCGGTGCTGTGTCCCGCCGACGGTCGTATCGTCGCGGTAGAAACCGCCCACGACCCCTATGCGAATCGTGAAGCGCTAAAGATCAGCGTCTTCATGAACGTGTTCAACGTGCACTCGCAGCGCTCGCCGGTCGACGGTGCGATCTCGAAGGTCGAATACTTTCCCGGCGCGTATCTGAACGCCGCGGTCGATAAAGCCTCGCTCGAAAACGAACGCAACGCGGTCGTGATCGAGATGGCCGGCGGCCAGACGGTCACGTCGGTGCAGATCGCCGGGTTGATTGCACGGCGCATTCTTTGCTACGTCCGTGCCGGCGAGCCGCTGACCCGTGGCCAGCGCTACGGATTCATCCGCTTCGGTTCGCGCGTCGACGTGTATCTGCCGGTGGGCAGCCGCCCGCGCGTATCGATCGGCGAGAAGGTGTCGGCGTCGTCCACGATCCTCGCCGAGCTGTAAAGCGGCATACAGGAGGTTGTCCGAATGGCCGCATTCAAACCGCGTCGACCTCGCAGCAGCGGACCGCTGCCGCGTCCGTTTCGTCGCAACAAGCCGGTGGTCACGGAGTCGCCGGCCGTCGACAGCCGGCGCGCGCAGCGTCAGCAATTCCTCAGAAAGCGCGGCATCTACCTGCTGCCGAACGCGTTCACCACGGCCGCGCTGTTCTGCGGTTTCTTCGCCGTCGTGCAGGCGATGAACGTGCGCTTCGAGATCGCGGCGATCGCGATCTTCGTCGCTATGGTGCTCGATGGCATGGACGGCCGCGTCGCGCGCATGACGCATACGCAAAGCGCGTTCGGCGAGCAGTTCGACAGCCTGTCGGACATGGTGTCGTTCGGGGTTGCGCCCGCGCTCGTGATGTACGAGTGGATACTGAAAGACCTCGGCCGGTGGGGCTGGCTCGCGGCGTTCGTCTATTGCTCCGGCGCGGCGCTGCGGCTCGCGCGTTTCAATACGAACATCGGCGTGGTCGACAAGCGTTTTTTCCAGGGCATGCCGAGCCCGGCCGCGGCGGCGCTGATCGCCGGTTTCGTGTGGCTCGCCACCGACAACCGCGTGCCGCTGAAGCTCGTTTGGCTGCCGTGGGTCGCGTTCGTGCTGACCATCTATGCGGGCGTGACGATGGTGTCGAACGCACCGTTCTACAGCGGCAAGGCGCTGGACGTGCGGCATCGCGTGCCGTTCGGCGTGATCCTGCTGGTGGTGGTCGCGTTCGTGCTAGTGTCGTCCGACCCGCCGCTGATGCTGTTCGGTCTGTTCGTGCTGTACGGTCTGTCCGGCTACGTGTTCTGGGCGTATCAGGCGATGCGCGGCCGGGCCAATCCGGCGCGTTCGATGTCGCACGACCGGTGACGATTCGAACTTCGCTGCATCGCAGCGACATACGAAAAACGGCAGCCCACGTGCTGCCGTTTTTCGTTGGCTGATGCTGTTACGAGCCCGCTTCGGAGCGCGCCGCAGGCCGCCCAGGCGTGCATTGCGTGGTGGCTGGAATGCCGCTATAGTCGTCGGATCAGTGCGTTGGCGTGGCCGATTTTGCCGGCTCGGCGAGACCGTTCGCTGCGCCGCGGCATCCTGCTTGGTTCTCGCCCTTATGCGTTTTTGCGTTCCGTCCGCGCCGGCCGCGATCATCGCGATCGCCCTACCTTGCTAGCGGTGGCGCCCATCGTCCTATCCCAAAACCAAGTCCCACATCTGAACGACTCCCGAGGAGGCCCGACATGTCCGACAAACTGATCATTTTCGACACCACGCTGCGTGACGGCGAGCAATCGCCCGGCGCATCGATGACGAAGGAAGAGAAGATCCGCATCGCCAAGCAACTCGAACGGATGAAAGTCGACGTGATCGAAGCGGGTTTCGCGGCCAGCTCGAACGGCGACTTCGACGCGATCCATACGATCGCCGGTCTGGTGAAGGACAGCACGATCTGCTCGCTTGCGCGCGCGAACGACAAGGACATTCAGAAGGCCGCCGATGCACTGAAACCGGCCGATCATTTCCGCATCCACACGTTCATCGCGACGTCGCCGCTTCACATGGAAAAGAAGCTGCGCATGACGCCCGAGCAGGTCTTCGAGCAGGCCAGGCTCGCGGTGCGTTTCGCGCGCAAGTTCACCGACGACGTCGAATTCTCGCCGGAAGACGGCAGCCGCTCGGATATGGACTTCCTGTGCCGTGTGCTGGAAGCGGTGATCGCCGAAGGCGCGACCACGATCAACATCGCGGACACGGTCGGCTACGGCGTGCCGGAGCTCTATGGCCAGCTCGTGAAGACGCTGCGCGAGCGCATTCCGAACTCGCACAAGGCGGTGTTCTCCGTGCATTGCCACAACGACCTCGGCATGGCGGTCGCGAATTCACTCGCCGGCGTGCAGATCGGCGGCGCGCGCCAGGTCGAATGCACGATCAACGGTCTGGGCGAGCGCGCGGGCAATACGTCGCTCGAAGAAATCGTGATGGCGGTGAAGACCCGCAAGGATTACTTCGGACTCGACGTCGGTCTCGATACGACTCAAATCGTGCCGGCCTCGAAGCTGGTGTCGCAGATCACTGGTTTTGTCGTGCAGCCGAACAAGGCCGTGGTCGGCGCGAACGCCTTCGCGCACGCGTCGGGCATCCATCAGGACGGCGTGCTGAAGGCGCGCGACACCTACGAAATCATGCGTGCGGAAGACGTGGGTTGGACCGCGAACAAGATCGTGCTCGGCAAGCTGTCGGGCCGCAATGCGTTCAAACAGCGTCTGCAGGAGCTCGGCATCGCGCTCGACAGTGAAGCCGAACTGAATACCGCGTTCGCGCGTTTCAAGGAACTTGCAGATCGCAAGGCGGAGATTTTCGACGAAGACATCATCGCGATCGTCAACGAGGAATCGGCCGAAGCGCACGAGAAGGAGCACTACAAATTCCTGTCGATGTCGCAGCATTCGGAAACCGGCGAGCAGCCGCACGCGAAGGTCGTGTTCTCGGTAGAGGGTAAAGAGATCACCGGCGAAGCACGCGGCAACGGCCCGGTCGACGCCACGCTCAACGCGATCGAAACGGAAGTGGGCAGCGGCTCCGAGCTGCTGCTGTACTCGGTCAACGCGATCACGACCGGCACTCAGGCACAAGGCGAAGTGACCGTGCGGTTGTCGAAGAGCGGACGCATCGTCAACGGCACCGGCACCGATCCGGATATCGTCGCGGCGTCCGCGAAGGCGTATTTCTCGGCGCTCAACAAACTCTATTCGAATGCGGACAAGTTGAATCCGCAGCGCTCGGAGTAACGCGAACATGGCGCGCCGGTAGCGCGCAATCTCGACGGTGAATCGAAGGAGAAGCCCCGCGATGCCTGGCATGCGGGGCTTTTTTTCGCGGTCATCGCGCGGGCGCGATGACTCGATACGCGGGGACTACTCCGCTGTCGTGCGCCGCAGCGACCAGCCGCTCGTTGCGCGCGCCTGCTCGCGGACCTGATATCTGAGATCGACGGTGATTCCGCGGCGGGGCGCATCCGCGACGAACGCATCCAGCAGTTCGCGCACGTCGTGATCGACGAAATCGGCGCGTGTCGCGTCGACGATGACGGTGGCGCCATCCGGAATCTGCTGCAGATAGTGCTTGAGCGGCACCTTGCCGAGAAACGATACGTCCTTGCGAAACGACAGCAGGTAGTGATCGCCATGCTGCGCGAGCACGATCGGGCCGCGCAGGTTTGCGTACAGCGCGAACAGCATGCTGCACAGTATGCCGAGCACGATACCGATCAGCAGATCGGTGACGAGCACACCGACGACCGTGACGATAAACGGTGCGAACGGCGCGAATCCCTGTCGCGCAAGCCCAGCGAACAACGACGGCTTGGCGAGTTTGAACCCGGTGAAGATCAGGATCGCGGCAAGGCAGGCGAGCGGGATCAAGTTGATCACGCTGGTGAGCGCGAACACGCTCACGAGAAGCAACACGCCATGAACGATCGCCGAGAGCCGGCTTTTTGCGCCGGCATGCACGTTTGCGGAGCTACGCACGATCACCGCGGTGATCGGCAGGCCACCGATCGCACCCGCGATCAGATTGCCCACGCCCTGCGCCTTCAGTTCGCGATCGGGCGGTGCGCGGCGGCGTTCCGGATCGATCTGTTCGACCGCTTCGAGGCTCAGTAGCGTTTCGAGACTTGCGAGGATGGCGATCGTGATAGCAACGCGCCATATGTCTGGATTGATGAGCTGGGCGAAGCGTGGTCCGAAGTCGGCCGACGCGAGCACGGCTTGCAGTGCCGCGAACGATTCGAGCGACGGCAACGCGACCCGCCGTTCGGCGGGCGGTGCCAGCGATGGCGCGACGAGATCGAGAGCGAGCGTCGCGCCGATGCCGAGCAGCACCACCGCGAGCGGCGCCGGCATGATGCGCACGACAGCGAAGCGGCGCAGCGCGCGTGTTTCCCAGCCGGCGAGGATCGCAAGCGACAGCAGCGTGATCAGCACGGCGGTCAGCGAGATTGGGCCGAGCGGCGTTGCGAGCGCCGCCGCCGAGTGGGCGGAATGAGCGGTGCCGGACAGCCCCAGCGCTACGGGAAACTGCTTGAGGATCAACAGCACGCCGATGGCCGCGAGCATCCCCTTGATCACCGGCGACGGCACGTAGGCGGCGAACCGGCCAGCCCTGAGCATGCCGAAGCCGAACTGGATAACGCCCGACAGCAGTACGGCCAGCAGGAAAGCGGAAAAGCCGCCAAGCCGCGCGATGCCGTCGACGACGATCACGACGAGGCCCGCGGCCGGGCCACTCACGCTCAGGCGCGAGCCGCTCAGCGCGGCAACCACGAGCCCGCCAATGATGCCCGATACCAGTCCGGCAAATGGGTCGACGCCCGATGCATGAGCAATGCCGAGGCAAAGCGGCAGCGCCACCAGAAAAACGGCCGTTCCGGCGAGCACGTCGCGCTGGAGCGCGGAGAAGGGGGTTTGAGTAACCATGGAGTCCAGAAGCGAGAGGTGGGGCGGCGGGCGACGAACAGGGGTGGCTCGATGAGGATTCCGCTGTCGGCTCCGTCCGCGGTTCGAATGGCGGGTGCGACGCGCTTCGCTAGGCCGCGCTGTGCGCGGCGGTCGGGCAGGTCATCGCGTCGTCGGCGCTGTAGCCGGAGGTGAGAACCTTGAGGCGCCCGTCGTCGAGCGCAAAGATCCAGCCGTGCACGAGCGGCGCCGGATCAGCCTCGTGCACGATCGGGCTCGCCCGTAGCTGCCTCACCTGTTCGAGCACGTTCAGCTCGGCGAGGCGATTGACGCGATCCGATTCGGTCGCCGCGCCCTCCAGTTCCGGGCGATGCGTTTGCGCGAGCGCGCAGAGGGGCGCGATACGCCGGTTTACATGGGGCAGCGCGGGGTCCGGGGGCAGCAGCGCGGCGCGCACTCCGCCGCAGCCATAGTGTCCGCAGACGATCACGTGGCCGACCTTGAGCACTCGCACCGCGTATTCGAGGACGCTCGCGACGTTGTCGTCGCCGGGATCAAACAGGTTGGCGATGTTGCGATGGACGAACAGATCGCCGGGCTCGCAATGCGTGATCGTTTCGGCGGGCACTCGGCTGTCCGCACAGCCTATCCACAGAATGTGTGGGTTCTGTCCGCGCATGAGGTCGCGAAAGAATGCCGGATTGCGCGTCGCGGTTTCATGGGCCCACGCGACGTTGGCGACCAGCAGGTGTTTGGGGCGGTTCATCGTAGCAGCTCCGTAGCAGAGGCAATTGACCTGGCACCGGACCGGAACCGCAGTTGCGCGGTCGATCGTCAGCCGGTGCACGAACGGTGTTTACAATAACCTTTCTTTTGCGAAGTTGTTGACGTGAACAGGATTAAATTCTTCTTTATGCTTAGAGAATAAAAAAGCTGCCTACGGAAGGCAGCTTTTTTGAGATAGCGATCTTCGTTCGAAGATCGCGCTCAGGACTCAGAACAGGCTGCGGCGGTCGGGCTCGTGCAGCGGGTCGGGGGTCTTCTGCGTGAGGCGCAAGATGCCCTGGTCATCGAAGTAGAAGCTGTACAGCATGTACCAGACGTTGTCCTCGAGATAGCGATAGGTCCAGACTTCGCGCCTCATCATCGGGAAGTACGACGTTTCGACCGGACGGCCGAAGTTCACCAGTACGTCGCTGCGCGTCCATTTGCCGATCTCGGCGCGGTAGAACTCGTTGGGTTGCAACACCTGGCGCATGTTGACGATCTTGCCGGCCGCGTCGATGTCGGCGGCGGTGGTGGTTTCGCCCATCGGTTGGGTCGGCCACATCAGGCGCTTGCCGCCGTCGGGCAGGTCGTAGGTTTCGCGCGGCGGTCCGAGCCGCGCGATCACCGTCGATGCATCCGCTCCCTGTTGATACTGCTGCCACGGCTGGGCGCAGCCGGCGAGCGCGAGCACGCTCAGGCAAACGAACGCGGCGCGCCGCAGACTCGCGCCGGCCGGGGTTGTGATAGAGGCCGCCGTGCGGTGATGGCGGTTCGACATGTATTCCTCCGATGGCGTTTGAATAGCGGTTCTTATCATCGAGACCCACCATTTTGACACGCGCCGTGGCGAAAGAATGGCGCTGCCCGAACGTGGGTCGCCTCCAAAGGAGAACAGATGCGCCGGCTTGCCTATTCCGTGCGCGTGGTTCTATGATCCGCGCTTCGAAGCTTCAGGCAGGACGACCATGACGGCAGTGTGGCAACGGGCGGCGGCGATTGCGCTGACGGCGATCTCAATGGCGGCGGTGGGCGTTGGCGTGGCTCAGGCGACGAGTTCGGGGGTGAATCCGACCGGCAAACCGACGGGCGCCCCGATCCGGCTCGCGCTGATCGAAGGCATGTCCGGCCCGTTCGCGAATGCGGGCGCGGCGGTCGAGCGCAATCTGCGCTTCGGCGTCGAGCAGGTCAACGCGCGCGGCGGCGTGAAGCTCGCGGACGGCGCGCATCCGTTCGAACTCGTCGTGCTCGACAGCAAGGGCAGCGCGGAAGAAGCGCTGACGCAAATGCGCGCAGCCGCGGATCGCCATATCGGCTATATCCTGCAGGGCAATAGCTCGGCGGTCGCCGCGGCGCTCATCGGCGCGATCGACAAGCAGAACAGCCGCGAGCCGGACAACCGCGAACTGTTCCTGAACTACTCGGCCGACGACCCCGCGCTCACCAACGCGAACTGCAGCTTCTGGCACTTCCGCTTCGACGCGCACGCGGGCATGCGGATGGCCGCGCTCGCCGAGGTGATCGAGCGCGACAAGACGGTGAAAAAGGTCTACCTGTTGAACCAGGACTACAGCTTCGGCCACGACGTGAGCAGCCTCGCGCGCTCGACGCTCACGGCGAAGCGCCCCGACATCGCGGTGGTCGGCGACGAATTTCACCCGATCGGCCGAGTGAAGGACTTTGCGCCGTACATCGCGAAGATCCGCGCGAGCGGCGCGGACGCCGTGATCACCGGCAACTGGGGCAACGACCTGACGTTGCTCGTGAAGGCGGCGCGCGAGCAGGGCCTCGACACGAAGTTCTACACGTTTTACGGCAACAGCCTCGGCGCGCCGGCCGCCCTCGGCGACGCGGGCGTGGGTCACGTGATCGCCGTGGCCGAGTGGCATCCGAACGTCGGCGGCGCGGCCTCCGATGCATGGTACGCGGCGTTCCGCGCGCGCTATCCGGCCGCGCAGGACGACTATCCGGTGCTGCGTATGCCACTGCTGCTCGACACACTCGCCGCCGCGATGAACCGCGCCGGCAGCGCCGATCCGACGGCGGTCGCGAAAGCGCTCGAGGCAATCCGCTTCGACAACGGTTTTCACGCATCCTGGATGCGCGCCGACGACCATCAGCTGATCCAGCCCCTTTACGTGATGCAGATGGACAAAGCCGGCACACCCGGCGTGCATTTCGATAACGAAGGTTCCGGCTACGGCTTTCGCACGGTGCTGGCGCTATCAGCCGAGCGTACGGTATTGCCGACGGTCTGTCGGATGCGGCGCCCCTGAGCGACGCGCGATTCGCCTTGCTAGCGCGGGCTTCGCGGCAGATGTCGGCTGTGCTACAATACGCGTCCCGTTGTTCGGCTGGGTTCTCATTCAGCTAATTCAGCCACGAACGGGGCTCAGTAAATTGTGAAACGGGTATCCCACGGCACGGCCTTTCTTCCGTGACCGCCTGTCCAGTTATCAAGGAAATTGACATGTCCGCAGTTGAAGCAAGCAAGAAGTCCGAAGTCGTCGCGCAATTCGCACGCGCAGCTAACGACACCGGCTCCCCCGAAGTTCAGGTCGCGCTGCTCACGACCCGTATCAACGAACTGACCTCCCACTTCAAGGAGCACACGAAGGATCACCACAGCCGCCGCGGTCTGCTGCGCATGGTGAGCCGCCGTCGCAAGCTGCTCGACTACCTGAAGGGTAAGGACGCGGATCGTTACCGCAGCCTGATCGAGAAGCTGGGTCTGCGTAAGTAATCGGCCAGTCGTTCAGCAAGATGCCTGTGTCAGTTTCGCTGATACAGGCATTTTGTTTTTGCACGGCGCGCTTCGTGTAACGCGCACCGCCTGTGATCCGCGGCGTATGCCGGTTCGCGCGGCGTCCACGGGCAAGCGTAGTAGCAGTAGCAGGGCAGCAGTAGAAAAGCAGTAACAGGAAACAAGGCCGGGCTTCAGGGCAGAGTTTTGTGTCATTCCAGCGGTTCGCGCGCGCGTGCAGCACGTGACTCTCTGGAATGGCATAGCACGACTCTTCCCATGCGGCGCCGGCCCCGGCGTTGCCGCGCCGCTTCCGGTCCGCGCGGCATTACGATGAGGAAAAGCAATGACTATGTTCAATAAGATCGTCAAAGAGTTTAAGTGGGGGCAGCACAACGTTCGCCTCGAAACCGGTGAAATCGCTCGCCAGGCGAGCGGCGCGGTGATCGTCGACGTCGAAGACACCGTGGTGCTCGCCACCGTGGTCGGCGCGAAGACCGCGAAGCCGGGCCAGGACTTCTTCCCCCTCACCGTCGATTACATCGAAAAGACCTACGCCGCCGGCAAGATCCCGGGTGGCTTCTTCCGTCGCGAAGGCCGGCCGTCGGAGGGCGAGACGCTGATCTCGCGACTGATCGACCGTCCGCTGCGTCCGCTCTTTCCGGAAGGCTTCTACAACGAAGTGCAGGTCGTGATTCACGTGCTGTCGCTGAATCCGGAAATCCCCGCCGACATCCCGGCGCTGATCGGCGCATCGGCGGCGCTCGCGGTGTCCGGCCTGCCGTTCAACGGCCCGGTCGGCGCGGCACGCGTGGCCTACATCAACAACGAATATGTGCTGAATCCGACGCGT
This sequence comes from Paraburkholderia sp. BR10954, assembly GCF_040965775.1. Lineage (NCBI taxonomy): Bacteria > Pseudomonadati > Pseudomonadota > Betaproteobacteria > Burkholderiales > Burkholderiaceae > Paraburkholderia > Paraburkholderia sp. BR10954. The sequence goes on along the minus strand of NZ_JBFRCK010000011.1, from coordinate 42,810 downwards.
CCGCAGATGAAGGAATCGGCGCTCGACCTCGTCGTCGCCGGTACCGAACGCGCGGTGCTGATGGTCGAATCGGAAGCGCAGCAGCTGAGCGAAGAGGTGATGCTCGGCGCCGTCGTGTTCGGTCATGAGCAGATGCAGACCGCGATCGACGCGATCCACGAACTGGTCCGCGAAGGCGGCAAGCCCGAGTGGGACTGGCAGCCGGCCGCGAAGAACGAAGCGCTGATCGCGCGCGTCACGGAACTCGCGCAAGCCGATCTGCTCGCCGCTTACCAGATCCGCGACAAGCAGGCTCGCTCGACCAAGCTGAAGGAAGTCTACGCGGCGACCTCGGCGAAGCTCGAAGAAGAAGCGGCGGCAGCCGGTACCGTGGCGGCCGACAAAGCGTCGGTCGGCAACGTGCTGTTCGACATCGAAGCGAAGATCGTCCGTACCCAGATCCTGAACGGCGAGCCGCGTATCGACGGCCGCGACACGCGCACCGTGCGCCCGATCGAAATCCGTACCGGCGTGCTGCCGCGTACCCACGGCTCGGCGCTGTTCACGCGCGGCGAGACGCAGGCGCTGGTGGTTGCGACGCTCGGCACGAAGGGCGACGAGCAGAGCATCGACGCGCTGGAAGGCGAGTACCGCGAACGCTTCATGCTCCACTACAACATGCCTCCGTTCGCGACCGGCGAAACGGGCCGCGTCGGTTCGCCGAAGCGCCGTGAAATCGGTCACGGCCGTCTCGCCAAGCGCGCGCTCGTCGCATGCCTGCCGAGCGCCGACGAATTCGGCTACTCGATCCGTGTCGTCTCGGAAATCACCGAGTCGAACGGTTCGTCGTCGATGGCTTCGGTATGCGGCGGCTGCCTCGCGCTGATGGACGCCGGCGTGCCGATGAAGGCTCACGTCGCCGGGATCGCGATGGGCCTGATTCTCGAAGGCAACCGCTTCGCGGTGCTGACCGACATCCTCGGCGACGAAGATCACCTCGGCGACATGGACTTCAAGGTCGCGGGTACGGAACAAGGCGTGACCGCGCTGCAGATGGACATCAAGATCCAGGGCATTACGAAGGAAATCATGCAGGTCGCGCTCGCGCAGGCTAAGGAAGGCCGCATGCACATTCTCGGCAAGATGACCTCGGCCGTGGCAGGCGCGAACACGCAGCTGTCGGAGTTTGCACCGCGCATGATCACGATCAAGATCAACCCGGAAAAGATCCGCGACGTGATCGGCAAGGGCGGCTCGGTGATCCGTGCGCTGACCGAAGAAACCGGCACGACGATCGACATTTCAGACGACGGCGTCGTCACGATCGCGAGCACGAACAGCGAAGGCATGGCCGAAGCGAAGCGTCGTATCGAAGCGATCACGATGGAAGTCGAAGTGGGCCAGGTGTACGAAGGCACCGTGCTCAAGCTGCTCGACTTCGGCGCGATCGTGAACATCCTGCCGGGTAAAGACGGTCTGCTGCATATTTCCGAGATCGCGAACGAGCGCATCAAGGACATCAACGACTATCTGAAGGATGGCCAGCAGGTGAAGGTCAAGGTCATCCAGACGGACGAGAAGGGTCGTGTGCGTCTGTCGGCGAAGGCACTGCTGAACGACGCGCCGCAAGGCGAACCGACGCCGCAGTAAGGCGGTAACGGACAAACGGCCGGCCGTGTCATGCACGCCGGCCGTTTTTCATGCAGGATGGATTGCGTTGCGTATTCGAATCGCAGCGCTACGGCGGACGGCAGCAACGGGTAGGCAACGCAATCCAATCTTGGAGTTGACGCAGATGAAAGCGATCGAAATCACTGAATTCGGTGCCCCGGAAGTCCTCAAGCTGGCAGAGCGTCCGACGCCGCAGCTCAAGGCTGGCGAGGTGCTGATCAAGGTGGCGGCATCCGGCATCAATCGTCCGGACGTGTTTCAGCGCAAGGGCGGCTATGCGCCGCCGCCGGGAGCGTCGGATCTGCCGGGGCTGGAGGTGGCGGGCGAGATCGTCGGCGGCACGATCGAAGCGAAGAACAATCCGTTCGGTCTGAAGATTGGCGACCGCGTTTGCGCGCTGCTCGCGGGCGGCGGCTATGCCGAGCATGCGGCGGCGCCGCTTCTGCAATGCCTGCCCGTGCCGGCGGGATTGTCGGACGTCGAAGCGGCTTCGTTGCCCGAGACTTTCTTCACGGTGTGGAGCAACGTGTTCAATCGCGCGCAGCTCGGCCAGGGTGAGGGTGGCGCGAACGAAACGCTGCTCGTGCAGGGCGGATCGAGCGGCATCGGCGTGACGGCGATCCAGATTGCGCATGCGCTCGGCTTCCGTGTGTTCGCCACCGCAGGCTCGGACGACAAGTGCCGCGCGTGCGAAGCGCTCGGCGCCGAACGGGCGATCAACTACAGGACTGAAGATTTCGTCGAAGTCATCAAGTCGCTGACCAACGACCGTGGCGTCGACGTGATCCTCGACATGGTCGCGGGCAGCTACGTGCCGCGCGAACTGTCGGCGCTCGCCGATGGTGGCCGCATCGTGCTGATTGCGCTGCTCGGCGGCGCGAAGGCGGAGCTGAACCTGAACGAAGTGCTGCGTCGCCGTCTGACTGTTACCGGTTCGACACTGCGGCCACGGCCGATCGAGTTCAAGGCACAGATCGCCGCGCAATTGAAAGAGCGCGTATGGCCGCATCTCGAAGCCGGGCGCATCAAGCCGGTCGTGCATCGCGTGTTTCCGGCCACCCAGGCTGCCGACGCGCATACGCTGATGGAAAGCAGCACCCACGTCGGCAAGATCGTGTTGACGTGGGGTCAGGAGGCTTGACACCATCGGTTTGACCCGATCCACCCCACGCAGTAAAATTGCGCGTTTTGCGCGCGCCGGAGCAGGTCGGACTGGCAAGACAGGACAATACGAGACGATGTCTAATCAACAACGAGCCAAACTGGTAGTCGGTAACTGGAAGATGCATGGGCGGCTCGCCGCGAACGCCGCGTTGTTGCAGGCAGTGGTGCAGGGCGCCAATGAATTGCCGGCCGACGTGCGCGTCGGTGTCTGCGTGCCGAGCCTCTATGTCGCGCAGGCGCAGTCGCTGCTCGAAGGCAGCCCGGTCGTGTGGGGCGTGCAGGACGTTTCCGCGTTCACGCATGGCGCCTATACCGGCGAAGTGGCTGCGCCGATGGTGACGGACTTCGGTGCCACGTTTGCAATCGTCGGGCATTCGGAGCGTCGCGCGTATCACCGCGAAAGCGCCGAGCTGGTCGCGGTGAAAGCGCAGCGTGTGCTCGAGGCGGGTTTGACGCCGATCGTGTGCGTCGGCGAAACGCTCGAAGAACGCGAGGCTGGTTCGACCGAGCAGGTCGTCGGCGGTCAGCTCGACGAAGTGCTCGCGAAGCTGTCGTCTCAGGACGCGGCTCGCCTCGTCGTCGCGTATGAGCCGGTGTGGGCAATTGGCACCGGCAAGAGCGCATCGGCGGCACAGGCGCAGGCCGTGCATGCGTTCCTGCGTGCTCGTCTCGCGGCAAAGGGTGCGGCGGACGTACCGTTGCTGTACGGCGGCAGCGTGAAGCCGGACAACGCGGAAGAACTGTTCCGTCAGAACGATATCGACGGCGGCCTGATCGGCGGCGCGTCGTTGAAAGATCAGGATTTCCTGGCGATCTGCAAGGCGGCCGCTGCGACCAGCGTGACGGGTTAAGCAGGGCGTCTCGACGAGGATGACTCCTTTTCGCGCAACACACCGTGTGCGGCGCGGTTAAATAAAGACTCAGGTGAGTGTGATGCTGTATTTGAAAACATTGATTATCGTCGTTCAGTTGTTGTCGGCGCTCGGGGTCATCGGCCTCGTGTTGCTGCAGCACGGCAAAGGTGCCGACATGGGCGCAGCTTTCGGCAGCGGCGCATCGGGTAGCCTGTTCGGTGCGACGGGTTCGGCGAACTTCCTGTCGCGTACCACGGCGGTGCTCGCAGCGCTGTTCTTTGCCACGACCTTGGCGCTCACTTACCTTGGTGCGTATCACGTGAAGCCGTCGGCAGGCGTGCTGGGCGCGGCCGCTACTGCACCGATCGCGGCTTCGCCTGCTTCCGCACCGGCCGCAGGCTCGGCTCCGGTGGCGGCATCGCCCGCAGTGCCGGCTTCGCCCGCGTCGGTTCCGGCAACGGGTGTGCCGAAATAAATTTTCTGTAGGCGTGCTCTTGTGCGTTGAACAATCTGTTTAAACAAGTTACAATTCAAGTCTTGAAGCGATTCGCGGGTTTTACAAGTTGTTTTCCCGGATTGCATATAGTGCCGACGTGGTGAAATTGGTAGACACGCTATCTTGAGGGGGTAGTGGCGAAAGCTGTGCGAGTTCGAGTCTCGCCGTCGGCACCAAATGTTATCTAAATGCCAGCCGCTTGCTTCGCTTCGGCTGGCATTTTCACTTCTGGCGTATGGCTGTAGGGCTTGCGTCATGCGTGTTGAGGAAGTGATTTCGCGTCAGGGGTGCTATGCTCCTGACGGCACTCAGAACCAACCGATTGAGGATTGTCTTGAACCTCGCAGCCTATTTCCCCGTTTTGTTGTTCCTTATTGTGGGCACCGGTTTAGGCGTAGCACTGGTCAGTATCGGCAAGCTCCTCGGTCCCAACAAACCCGACACCGAAAAAAACGCACCGTACGAGTGCGGCTTCGAAGCATTCGAAGATGCGCGCATGAAGTTCGATGTGCGTTACTACCTCGTCGCCATTCTCTTCATCATTTTCGATCTTGAAACCGCGTTCCTGTTCCCGTGGGGCGTGGCATTGCGCGACATCGGCTGGGCCGGGTTCACGGCAATGATGATTTTCCTGCTCGAGTTCCTGCTTGGTTTTGCCTACATCTGGAAGAAGGGCGGCCTCGACTGGGAATGATGGATTAATCGCCGGTTTGCGTGGGTGGCCAGGCTTGCCGCCCCGTCTGGAGTGGAAAGCAAATGAGTATCGAAGGGGTCTTGAAAGAAGGGTTTGTCACCACTACGGCAGACAAACTGATCAACTGGACGCGCACCGGCTCGCTGTGGCCGATGACGTTCGGTCTCGCATGCTGCGCGGTCGAGATGATGCATGCGGGCGCCGCCCGTTATGACCTTGACCGTTTCGGTGTCGTGTTCCGTCCGAGTCCGCGTCAGTCGGACGTGATGATCGTCGCCGGTACGCTGTGCAACAAGATGGCGCCCGCTCTGCGCAAGGTCTACGACCAGATGGCGGAGCCGCGCTGGGTAATCTCGATGGGCTCGTGCGCGAACGGTGGCGGCTATTACCACTACTCGTACTCGGTGGTGCGCGGCTGCGACCGGATTGTCCCGGTCGACGTGTACGTGCCGGGTTGTCCGCCCACCGCGGAAGCGCTGGTGTACGGCGTGATCCAGCTGCAAGCCAAGATTCGCCGCACCAACACTATCGCCCGTCAATAAGGCCAAAGCCTCCCCACAATATGGCAAGCAAACTCGAGACCCTGAAAGCGAACCTCGAGGCGGCCTTTGGCGGCCTCCTGACGAGCGTGACCGAGTCGGTCGGTGAATTGACGATCGTCGTCAAGGCTGGCGACTACCTCAACGTGGCAAAGCGCCTGCGCGACGACCGCTCGCTCGGTTTCGAGCAGTGTGTCGACCTGTGCGGCGTCGATTACCAGACCTATGCTGAAGGCGCTTACGACGGCCCGCGTTTTGCAGCAGTGCTGCATCTGCTGTCGGTGCAGAACAACTGGCGTCTGCGTCTGCGCGTATTCGCGCCGGACGACGACATGCCGATCCTGCCGTCCGTCGTCGATATCTGGAATTCGGTCAACTGGTACGAGCGCGAAGCGTTCGACCTGTACGGCATCGTCTTCGAAGGTCACCCGGACCTGCGCCGCATTTTGACCGACTACGGTTTTATCGGACATCCGTTCCGCAAGGATTTCCCTGTCTCCGGCTACGTCGAGATGCGTTACGACCCGGAAGAGAAGCGCGTCGTTTATCAGCCGGTGACGATCGAGCCGCGGGAAATCACGCCGCGCGTGATCCGTGAGGATCGCTATGGCGGTCTGAAACACTAAGAGAACGTCATGGCAGAGATCAAGAACTACACGCTCAACTTCGGTCCGCAGCACCCGGCAGCGCACGGTGTGTTGCGCCTCGTGCTCGAACTCGACGGCGAAGTGATTCAGCGCGCCGATCCGCACATCGGTCTACTGCATCGCGCGACTGAAAAGCTCGCCGAAAGCAAGACGTTTATCCAGTCGGTGCCGTACATGGACCGTCTCGACTACGTGTCGATGATGGCCAACGAGCACGGCTACGTGCTTGCCATCGAGAAGTTGCTCGGCATCGACGTGCCACTGCGCGCGCAATACATTCGCGTACTGTTCGACGAAATCACGCGCGTGTTGAATCACCTGATGTGGATCGGCGCGCACGCGCTCGACGTCGGTGCGATGGCGGTGTTCCTGTATGCGTTCCGCGAGCGCGAAGACCTGATGGACGTGTACGAAGCGGTGTCCGGCGCACGGATGCACGCGGCCTATTACCGTCCGGGTGGCGTCTACCGCGATCTGCCTGACGCAATGCCGCAATACAAGGCGTCGAAGATTCGCAATGCGAAGGCGTTGTCGAAGATGAACGAGAACCGTCAGGGTTCGCTGCTCGACTTCATCGACGACTTCTTCACCCGTTTCCCGAAGTGCGTGGACGAATACGAAACGCTGCTCACCGACAACCGGATCTGGAAGCAGCGTCTGGTCGGCATCGGTGTGGTCAGCCCGGAGCGGGCGCTGCAACTCGGCATGACCGGCGCGATGCTGCGTGGCTCGGGCGTCGAGTGGGACCTGCGCAAGAAGCAACCGTATGAAGTTTATGACAAGCTCGACTTCGACATTCCGGTCGGCGTGAATGGCGATTGCTACGACCGCTATCTGGTACGCGTCGAAGAAATGCGTCAATCGTGCCGGATCGCGAAACAGTGCATTGAGTGGCTGCGTAAAAATCCCGGCCCTGTGATGACGGACAATCACAAGGTGGCGCCGCCATCGCGCGTCGGCATGAAGTCGAACATGGAAGATCTGATCCATCACTTCAAGCTGTTCACCGAAGGCTTCCACGTGCCCGAAGGCGAGGCGTACGCCGCAGTCGAACATCCGAAGGGCGAGTTCGGCATCTATCTGATCTCGGACGGCGCCAACAAGCCATACCGTCTGAAGATCCGCGCGCCGGGCTATGCACACCTGTCCTCGCTTGACGAAATGGCCCGCGGCCACATGATCGCCGATGCCGTGACGATCATCGGCACGCAGGACATCGTGTTCGGCGAAGTGGATCGCTAGGACGTATTCATCGGCGCGCGTCCGCGGTCGTTGCACCGCCACGCGCGTCAAGCAAAGGAACGCCGGGTCTGTCGCAGTATCACGTGAGCGACAGGTTTTCGTTCGGTAGGAATTGAAAGAGTCGTGTCTGAAAATGATCTCAGCTGAAGGCCTGAAAGAAATCGATCGTGCGGTCGCAAAGTACCCCGCCGATCAGAAACAGTCCGCCGTGATGTCGGCGTTGGCCACTGCTCAAACCGAGCATGGCTGGCTGTCGCCCGAACTCATGCAGTTCGTCGCGGATTATCTCGGCATGCCGGCAATCGCCGTGCAGGAGGTAGCGACCTTCTACACGATGTATGAGACCTCGCCGGTCGGTAAGTTCAAGATCACGCTCTGCACGAACCTTCCGTGCCAGCTCGGCCCTGACGGCGGCTCCGAAAGCGCCGCTGAATACCTGAAGCAGAAGCTCGGCATCGACTTCGGCGAAACCACGCCCGATGGCAAATTCACGCTGAAAGAAGGTGAGTGCATGGGTTCGTGCGGCGACGCGCCGGTGATGCTGGTGAACAACCAACGCATGTGCAGCTTCATGAGCCGCGAGAAGATCGACCAGCTGCTCGAGGAACTTTCGAAATGACGGCTTTACACGATCGTCACATCAAACCGCTGATTCTCGCCGGACTGAACGGCGACAACTGGCATCTCGAAGACTACGTGGCGCGCGGCGGTTATGCCCAGCTGCGTCGCATCCTGGAAGAAAAAATCGCGCCCGAGCAGGTGATCGCCGACGTCAAGGCGTCGGGTCTGCGCGGCCGTGGCGGCGCGGGCTTCCCGACCGGTCTGAAGTGGAGCTTCATGCCGCGCCAGTTCCCGGGCCAGAAGTACCTCGTCTGTAATTCGGACGAGGGCGAGCCGGGTACGTTCAAGGACCGCGACATTCTGCGCTTCAATCCGCATTCGTTGATCGAAGGTATGGCGATCGGCGCGTACGCGATGGGTATCACGGTCGGCTACAACTATATTCACGGCGAAATCTGGGAAGTCTATAAGCGCTTCGAAGAAGCGTTGGAAGAAGCTCGCCGCGCCGGGTTCCTCGGCGACAACATCATGGGCTCGGGCTTCTCGTTCCAGCTGCATGCGCATCACGGTTACGGCGCGTATATCTGCGGCGAGGAAACCGCGCTGCTCGAATCGATCGAGGGCAAGAAGGGTCAGCCGCGCTTCAAACCGCCGTTCCCGGCGAGCTTTGGCGTGTACGGCAAGCCCACCACCATCAACAACACCGAAACGTTCGCGGCGGTGCCGTTCCTGCTCGCCATCGGACCGCAGAATTATCTTGAAATCGGCAAGCCGAACAACGGCGGCACGAAGATTTTTTCGGTGTCGGGCGACGTCGAGCGTCCGGGCAATTACGAAATTCCGCTCGGCACGCCGTTCGCGACGCTGATGGAACTCGCCGGCGGCATGCGCGGCGGCAAGAAGATCAAGGCCGTGATTCCTGGCGGTTCATCGGCGCCGGTGATTCCGGGCGAGATGATGATGCAGACCGACATGGATTACGACTCGATCGCGAAGGCTGGCTCGATGCTCGGCTCGGGCGCGGTGATCGTGATGGACGAGACGCGCTGCATGGTGCGCTCGTTGCTGCGCCTGTCGTACTTCTACTACGAAGAGTCGTGCGGTCAATGCACGCCTTGCCGTGAAGGCACAGGCTGGCTGTATCGCGTCGTACATCGTATCGAGCATGGTCTCGGCCGCCAGGAAGATCTGGATCTGCTGAACTCGGTCGCGGAAAACATCATGGGCCGCACGATCTGCGCGCTCGGCGACGCGGCAGCCATGCCGGTTCGGGGCATGCTCAAGCACTACTGGGACGAATTCGAATATCACGTCGCCCACAAGCATTGCCTCGTCGGCGGCCATGCCGGCACGGCGGCGGCGCCCGAAACAGTGGCAGCCTGAGTCGCGCCGACAGATTTGGCTGACGAATAACTACCAGACGAACACCTCAACCGCAGGATTCATCGCCCGAAGCGGGCGATGAACAGGCGAACGATTGAGCGGTAACAGGTTAAGGAAGATTGACCATCATGGTTGAACTGGAAATAGACGGCAAGAAAGTCGAGGTGCCTGAAGGCAGCATGGTGATCCAGGCTGCGCATAAGGTCGACACCTACATTCCTCACTTCTGCTATCACAAGAAGCTGTCGATCGCGGCCAACTGCCGGATGTGTCTGGTCGATGTCGAGAAGATGCCAAAGGCCGTGCCCGCGTGCGCGACCCCGGTGTCGGCCGGCATGATCGTGCGCACCAAGTCGGACAAGGCGGTGAAGGGCCAGCAAGCTGTGATGGAATTCCTGCTGATCAACCATCCGCTCGATTGCCCGATCTGCGACCAGGGCGGCGAGTGCCAGTTGCAGGATCTGGCCGTCGGTTACGGCAAGTCGTCGTCGCGCTATAGCGAAGAAAAGCGCGTGGTGTTCCACAAGAACGTGGGCCCGCTGATCTCGATGGAAGAGATGTCGCGCTGCATTCACTGCACGCGTTGCGTTCGCTTCGGCCAGGAAATCGCCGGCGTGATGGAACTCGGCATGCTTGGCCGCGGCGAGCATTCGGAAATTACGTCGTTCGTCGGCAAGACGGTCGACTCGGAACTGTCGGGCAACATGATCGACCTGTGCCCGGTCGGCGCGCTGACCAGCAAGCCGTTCCGCTACAGCGCCCGTACCTGGGAGCTGTCGCGCCGCAAGTCGGTGAGCCCGCACGATTCCGTTGGCGCGAACCTCATCGTGCAGGTGAAGAACAATCGCGTGATGCGCGTTCTGCCGTTCGAAAACGAAGCGATCAACGAGTGCTGGATTTCAGACAAGGATCGCTTCTCGTACGAAGGTCTGAACAGCCCCGAGCGTCTGACCAAGCCGATGCTCAAGCAGGGCGGCCAGTGGGTCGAAACCGACTGGCAAACCGCGCTCGATTATGTGGTCAAGGGTCTGAAGGGCATCGCCGGCGACCACGGCGCGAACGCGCTTGCGGCGCTGTCGAGCGCACACAGCACAATCGAAGAACTGTTCCTGCTGAAGCAGATTGCGCAAGCGGTCGGCACGCCGAACGTCGACTTCCGTCTGCGTCAGTCGGACTTCTCGGCCCCCGTTACCGGCGCGCCGTGGCTCGGCGGCACGATCGCCGATCTGTCGAACGTCGATGCGGCCCTCGTGATCGGCTCGGATCTGCGTCGTGATCATCCGCTGTTCGCCGCGCGTCTGCGCCAGGTCGCACGCGGCGGTTCGGCGCTCACGTTGATCCAGGCCACCAACGACGACGCGATGATCCCGCAGGCGCACCGTGTGGTCGCCGCACCGTCGGCATGGCTCGAGGCGTTGGCAGGGATCGCCGGCGCGGTGGGCGAAGCGAAGGGCGTCGCACTGCCGGAAGCATTCGCCGGCACGCAGCCGACGGACGCGCACAAGCAGATCGCGAAATCGCTGACCAACGGCGCACTGCGCGTCGTGCTGCTCGGCAACGAAGCGGTCCGCCATCCGGACTTCGCGGCGATCCACGCCGCGGCGCAATGGATTGCCGAAGCGACCGGCGCCACGCTCGGTTTCCTGACCGAAGCGGCCAACACGGTCGGCGCGCACCTCGTGAACGCGCTGCCGGGCGAAGGCGGTCTGAATGCACGCGAAGTGTTCGAGCAACCGCGCAAGGGCTATCTGCTTTTGAATCTCGAGCCGGAATTCGACACGGCCAATCCGGCTCAAGCGCTTGCAGCGCTGAAGCAGGCCGAGATGGTCGTCGTGATGTCGCCGTTCCAGACCGGCGCCGACTATGCCGACGTGCTGTTGCCGATTGCACCGTTCACCGAAACGGGCGGCTCGTTCGTCAACGCGGAAGGCACGGTGCAGGCTTTCAACGGCGTCGTGCGTCCGCTCGGCGACACGCGTCCGGCGTGGAAGGTGTTGCGCGTGCTGGGCAGTCTGCTCGGCGCGCCGGGCTTCGAATACGACACGGTCGAAGAAGTGCGCACAGCGGCGCTCGGCGACGGTGACCTCAGTTCGAGGCTGTCGAACCGTACCGGCGTCGCGGTGACGCGCGGCCAGGCCGTGAAGGCGGCGGAAGGCAAGTTCGAGCGTCTCGCGAACGTGCCGATCTATCACGCCGACGCGCTGGTGCGTCGCGCGGAGTCGCTGCATCTGACCGCGGCGGCCCGTACGGCGAATTCGGTCGGCCTGCCGGCTGCGCTGTTCGACAAACTGGGTTTGAAAGAGGGCGACGCGGTGCGCGTTCGTCAGGGCGAGCAAGCGGTGCAGTTGCCGGCCGTGCGCGACGCGAATCTTGCGGAGACGGTCGTCCGCGTATCGGCGGCTACGCCTGCCGGTGCAGCGCTGGGCAGCCTGTTCGGTGAACTGGTGGTGGAGAAGGCGTAAATGAGCTTGTTCGATACGATCAACTCGGGCGGCGCCCAGCTTCTCGGTGTGGCATGGCCTACGGTGTGGGCGCTCGTGCGCATCCTGGTGGTGGCCGTCGTGATCCTGCTGTGCGTCGCTTACCTGATCCTGTGGGAGCGTAAGCTGATCGGCTGGATGCACGTGCGTCTCGGTCCGAACCGCGTCGGCCCCGGCGGCCTGTTGCAGCCGATCGCCGACGTGCTGAAGCTTCTACTCAAGGAAGTGATCCAGCCTGCCCAGGCGAGCCGCTGGATCTACGTCATCGCGCCGATCATGGTGGTGGTGCCGGCGTTCGCGGTGTGGGCGGTGATTCCGTTCCAGGCGGGCGCGGTGCTCGGCGACATCAACGCGGGTCTGCTGTATGCGATGGCGATCTCGTCGATCGGCGTGTATGGCGTGATTCTGGCCGGCTGGGCGTCGAACTCGAAATATGCGTTTCTCGGCGCGATGCGCGCCGCCGCGCAGATGGTCTCGTACGAAATCTCGATGGGCTTCGCGCTGGTGGTCGTGCTGATGACGGCCGGTACGCTGAATCTCTCGGGCATCGTCGGCTCGCAGGAGCAGGGCTTCTTCGCCTCGCACGGCCTGAATTTCCTGTCGTGGAACTGGCTACCGCTGCTGCCGATGTTCGTCGTGTACTTCATCTCGGGCATCGCCGAAACGAACCGTCACCCGTTCGACGTGGTGGAAGGCGAATCGGAAATCGTCGCGGGTCACATGATCGATTACTCGGGCATGGCGTTCGCGCTGTTCTTCCTCGCCGAGTACATCAACATGATCGTGATCTCGGCATTGGCTGCAACACTGTTCCTTGGGGGCTGGAGCGCTCCGTTCGGGTTCCTGTCGTTCATCCCGGGCATCTTCTGGCTCGTCCTCAAGGTTTTCCTGCTGTTGTCGGTGTTCATCTGGGCGCGTGCCACGTTCCCGCGCTACCGCTATGACCAGATCATGCGTCTCGGCTGGAAGGTCTTCATTCCGGTCTGCGTGGTGTGGCTCGTGGTGGTCGGCTTCTGGATCATGTCGCCGTTGAACATCTGGAAATAAAGGGCGGACGAACCCATGACCGCAATCCAAAACTTCTTCAAGACTTTCTTCCTCACGGAACTGCTGAAAGGCCTCGCGCTGACCGGACGCTACACGTTCCAGCGCAAGGTCACCGTGCAGTTCCCGGAAGAAAAGACCCCGATCTCGCCGCGTTTCCGCGGTCTGCATGCGCTGCGCCGGTATGAAAACGGCGAGGAGCGCTGCATCGCGTGCAAGCTGTGCGAAGCGGTGTGCCCGGCGCTCGCGATCACGATCGAATCGGAAACGCGCGCGGACAACACGCGCCGCACGACGCGCTACGACATCGACCTGACCAAGTGCATCTTCTGCGGTTTCTGCGAAGAGAGCTGCCCGGTCGACTCGATCGTCGAGACGCACATTCTCGAGTATCACGGCGAGAAGCGCGGCGACCTGTACTTCACGAAGGAAATGCTGCTGGCCGTTGGCGACCGCTACGAAGCACAAATCGCCGCCAACAAGGCAGCCGACGCACCGTATCGTTGAAGCGCTTTCCCGCTGATGCAGTAAATGCGGCAGTAAAAGCATTAACACGGCCTGCTGTCGGGCCGACCGCCGCGGCCTGAACGCCGCGGCACGGCGCACCTGTGTGGCGGTACTGGCGGTTTGCTCCGCTTTTGCCAACCACGCGTGCCAAAGAACAATGCCTGACGATGGCCTAACGATGAACCGGTAATCATGGAATTCACGACCGTACTGTTCTACATCTTCGCGCTGCTCCTCGTGGTTTCAGGGCTGAAGGTGATCACCTCCCGCAATCCAGTGGCGTGCGCACTGTATCTGGTGCTGGCGTTCTTCAACGCAGCCGCGATCTGGATGCTGCTCGAGGCGGAGTTCCTTGCGATCCTGCTGGTGCTGGTCTACGTCGGCGCGGTGATGGTGCTGTTCCTGTTCGTCGTGATGATGCTGGACATCAATCTCGACGTGCTGCGCAAGGACTTCAAACGCTTCGTGCCGATGGCATCGGCAGTGGGCGCGATCATCGTGATCGAAACCGCACTGATCCTGTGGCACGGTTACGGCGCGACGGCTACCGCACTGCACGACACGGCCTCGGCCGCCGCCGGTATGGGCGACTGGTCGAACACGCGCCTGATCGGCAAGGTCATCTACACCAACTACATCTTCGCGTTCGAAATCGCGGGCCTGATTCTGCTGGTCGCCATCATCGCGGCGATCGCGCTGACCACGAGCCACAAGAAGGACAGCAAGCGTCAGAACGTCAGCGCGCAGGTCAAGGTGCGTGCCCAGGACCGCGTGCGCGTCGTGAAGATGCCGTCGGAGAAAACCGCGGCGACCATCGCGGCGGAACAAGCGGCTGCCGCGGCAGCCGCAGCAGCAGCCGACTCGGCAGCAGCCAAGAACAGCTGAGCGGACAGGAGATAGAAATCATGTTGACCCTTGCCCATTACCTCGTCCTCGGCGCGATCCTGTTTGCGATCAGCGTCGTCGGCATTTTCCTGAACCGCCGCAACGTCATCATCATCCTGATGGCGATCGAACTGATGCTGCTCGCGGTGAACACCAATTTCGTCGCGTTTTCGCACTATCTGGGCGACGTGCACGGCCAGGTTTTCGTCTTCTTCGTGCTGACGGTTGCTGCAGCCGAATCGGCGATCGGTCTCGCAATTCTGGTGACCCTGTTCCGTAGTCTCGACACGATCAATGTCGAGGATCTCGATCAGCTCAAAGGTTAATTTCAGGAAAAGCGGTTATGTCCACGATACTCAATGAAAACCTGCTGTTGGCAATTCCGCTGGCACCGCTCGCCGGTTCCCTGGTTGCAGGGCTGTTCGGCAAGGCGATAGGGCGGGCGGGTGCGCATTCGGTCACGATCCTCGGCGTCGCGGCTTCGTTCATCCTGTCGGTGATGGTCTTCTTCCAGGTGATGGACGGTGCGAGCTTCAACGCGACCGTTTATCAATGGATGTCGATCGGCAAGACGCAGCTCGAAGTCGGCTTCCTGGTCGACTCGCTGACCGCGATGATGATCGTCGTGGTCAACTTCGTGTCGCTGATGGTGCACATCTACACGATCGGCTACATGGCCGACGACGACGGCTACCAGCGCTTCTTCTCGTACATCTCGCTGTTCACGTTCTCGATGCTGATGCTCGTGATGAGCAACAACTTCCTGCAGCTGTTCTTCGGCTGGGAAGCGGTGGGTCTCGTTTCGTACCTGCTGATCGGCTTCTACTTCAAGCGTGAGAGCGCGATCTACGCGAACATGAAGGCGTTCATCGTGAACCGCGTCGGCGACTTCGGTTTCCTGCTCGGCATCGGTCTGCTGTTCGCGTTCGCCGGTTCGATGAACTACGGCGAAGTCTTCGCAAAGCGTACCGAACTCGCGGCGCTGAGCTTCCCGGGTACCGACTGGGGCTTGCTGACGGTGGCCTGCATTTGCCTGTTCATCGGCGCGATGGGTAAGTCGGCGCAGTTCCCTCTGCACGTGTGGCTGCCGGACTCGATGGAAGGTCCGACGCCGATCTCCGCGCTGATTCACGCTGCGACCATGGTGACGGCCGGTATCTTCATGGTTACGCGCATGTCGCCGCTGTTCGAACTGTCCGAAACGGCGCTGTCGTTCGTCATGGTCATCGGTGCGATTACCGCGCTGTTCATGGGCTTTCTCGGCATCGTCCAGAACGACATCAAGCGTGTGGTCGCTTATTCCACGCTGTCGCAGCTCGGTTACATGACGGTCGCGCTCGGCGCGTCGGCTTACTCGGTCGCCGTGTTCCACCTGATGACGCACGCGTTCTTCAAGGCGCTGCTGTTCCTCGGCGCGGGTTCGGTGATCATCGGCATGCATCACGATCAGGACATGCGCAACATGGGCGGCCTGCGCAAGTACATGCCGATTACCTGGATCACGTCGCTGATCGGTTCGCTCGCGCTGATCGGCACGCCGTTCTTCTCGGGCTTCTACTCGAAAGACTCGATCATCGACGCGGTGAAGCTGTCGCATCTGCCGGGCTCGGGTTTCGCGTACTTCGCGGTGGTCGCAAGCGTGTTCGTGACCGCGTTGTATTCGTTCCGCATGTATTTCATGGTGTTCCACGGCGAGGAGCGCTTCCGCAATCCGAAGCACCCGGAATCGCCGATGGGCGCGGAAGCCGCGTCGCATGCAAATGGCGCGCACGGCCACGATGACCATGGCCATGGTCACGGCGACCACGCTCACGAACCGCACGAAACGCCGTGGGTCGTGTGGGTGCCGCTCGTGCTGCTGGCGATTCCGTCGATCGTGATCGGCGCGATCGGCGTCGGTCCGATGCTGTTCGGCGACTTCTTCCAGCACGGCGTCGCGTTCGACAAGGTGATCTACATCAGCGAGAACCATCCGGCGCTGCATGAGATGGCCGAAGAATTCCAGGGCTGGGCGTCGATGGGTCTGCACTCGGTGTCGGGCCTGCCGGTATGGCTCGCGCTCGCAGGCGTGGTGGTCGCATGGTTCCTGTATCTGGTCCGTCCGGATCTGCCCGCTGTCATCAAGCGCGCATTCGGCCCGATCTACACGTTGCTCGATAACAAGTACTACATGGACAAGATCAACGAAGTCGTGTTTGCGCGGGGCGCTGTGGCCATTGGCCGTGGTTTGTGGAAGGAAGGCGACGTGGTCGTGATCGACGGCATCGTGAACGGCAGCGCACGCTTTATCGGCTGGTTCGCGAGCGTGATCCGTTTCCTCCAATCCGGTTACATCTACCACTACGCGTTCGCCATGATCATCGGCATGCTGGGGCTCCTGACCCTGTTTGTAACGCTCGGCGGCAAATAAGGCGAGAGACACTCATGCACGCTTATCCGATTCTCAGCATCGCGATCTGGTTGCCGATCTTCTTCGGTCTGCTGGTCCTCGCGATCGGCAACGACGAGAACCCCGCTCCAGCGCGCTGGATCTCGCTGATCGGCTCGGTCCTGAGCTTCCTCGTCACGCTGCCGCTGATCACCAGCTTCGATTCGAGCACCGCCGACCTGCAGTTCGTCGAGCAGGCGAACTGGATCCAGCGCTTCCACATCATGTATCACCTCGGCGTGGACGGCATTTCGATGTGGTTCGTCTCGTTGACCGCGTTGATCACGGTGATCGTCGTGATCGCAGCGTGGGAAGTGATCACGAAGAACGTCGGCCAGTACCTCGCGGCCTTTCTGATCCTGTCGGGCATCATGGTCGGCGTGTTCAGCGCGGCCGACGGCATGCTGTTCTACGTGTTCTTCGAAGCGACGCTGATCCCGATGTACATCATCATCGGCGTGTGGGGCGGGGCGAACCGTGTGTACGCGGCGTTCAAGTTCTTCCTGTACACGCTGGCGGGCTCGCTGCTGATGCTGGTTGCGCTGATCTATCTGTACAACGAGACCGGCTCGTTCGACATTGCCACGTGGCAGCACGCGCAGATCGCGATGACGCCGCAGGTGCTACTGTTTATCGCGTTCTTCCTGGCCTTCGCGGTGAAGGTGCCGATGTGGCCGGTGCACACGTGGTTGCCGGACGCGCACGTGGAAGCGCCGACCGGCGGCTCGGTGGTGCTGGCCGCGATCATGCTGAAGCTCGGTGCGTACGGTTTCCTGCGCTTCTCGCTGCCGATCACGCCTGATGCAAGCCATTTCCTCGCACCGGTCATCATCACGCTGTCGCTGATCGCCGTCATCTACATCGGTCTCGTTGCGATGGTGCAGGCCGACATGAAGAAGCTGGTCGCGTATTCGTCGATTGCGCACATGGGCTTTGTCACGCTCGGCTTCTTTATCTTCAATCAGCTCGGCGCGGAAGGCGCGATCGTGCAGATGATCTCGCATGGCTTCGTGTCGGGCGCAATGTTCTTGTGCATCGGCGTGCTGTACGACCGCATGCACTCGCGTCAGATCGCCGACTACGGCGGCGTCGTCAACGTGATGCCGAAGTTCGCGGCGTTCGTGATGCTGTTCGCGATGGCGAATTGCGGCTTGCCGGGCACTTCCGGTTTCGTCGGCGAATTCATGGTGATTCTGGCCTCCGTCCAGTACAACTTCTGGATCGCGAGTGGCGCGGCAGTCACGCTGATTCTCGGCGCGGCCTACACACTGTGGATGTACAAGCGCGTGTACTTCGGCGCGGTCGCGAACGACCACGTGAAGAACCTGCTCGACATCGACCGTCGCGAATTTTTCATGCTGGCAGTGCTCGCCGCACTGACGCTGTTCATGGGCCTGTATCCGAAGCCCTTTACCGATGTGATGCACGTATCCGTGGAAAACCTCCTCTCCCACGTTGCGCAATCGAAGCTGCCGTTGCCTCAGTAACGACGAGCGGAGGAATTTAAGACCATGCAAAACGCCCCTATGACTGCTCTGTTGCCTGACGCATTGGTGATGTTCGCCATTGTCATCGCGTGGCTCAACGACACGTTCGTCGGCCCGGAGGGTCGCCGTACCACGTATTTCATCGCGTTCTTCTCGACGCTCGTCGCCGGGATCTGGTTCGCGGTGAATGCGTTCGACCCGCAAGTGCATTACTTCTTCGATCACATGTACGTGGTCGATCCGTTCGCCAACGTGATGAAGGCGGTGGTGTCGCTCGGCTACGCGGTGACGATCGTTTATTCGCGTCGCTACCTCGAAGACCGTAACCTGTTCCGCGGCGACTTCTTCCTGCTCGGCATGTTCTCGCTGCTCGGCCAGATCGTGATGATCTCGGGCAACAACTTCCTGACGCTGTATCTCGGTCTGGAACTGATGTCGCTGTCGCTGTACGCGGTGATCGCGCTGCGTCGCGAAGTGGCGTCGTCGAACGAAGCGGCGATGAAGTACTACGTGCTCGGCGCGCTGGCTTCCGGTTTCCTGCTGTACGGTGTTTCGATGCTGTATGGCGCGACCGGCTCGCTGGACCTGAACGAAGTGTTCAAGGCGATTAACACGAGCCACTACGATCCGACCGTGCTGCTGTTCGGCGTGATCTTCATCGTGGCGGGCGTGGCGTTCAAGATGGGCGCGGTGCCGTTCCATATGTGGGTGCCCGACGTGTACCAGGGCGCACCGACGGCGATGACGCTCATCGTCGGTGGCGGTCCGAAGGTCGCCGCGTTCGCGTGGGGTCTGCGTTTCCTCGTGATGGGCCTGCTGCCGCTGGCGGTCGAATGGCAACAGATGCTGGTGATTCTGGCGGCGCTGTCGCTGATCGTCGGCAACATCACCGGCATCGTGCAGCGCAACGTCAAGCGGATGCTCGCGTATTCGGCGATTTCGAACATGGGCTTCGTGCTGCTCGGCCTGCTCGCCGGCGTGGTCGATCAGAAGACCACGGGCGCTGCGGGCGCGTACGGCTCGGCGATGTTCTACAGCATCGTCTACCTGATCACGACGCTCGGTACCTTTGGCGTCATCATGCTGCTCGCGCGCCGCGACTTCGAAGCGGACACACTGGAGGACTTCAAGGGCCTCAATCAACGAAGCGCGGTATTCGCGTTCGTGATGATGATCATGATGTTCTCGCTCGCGGGTATTCCGCCGGCAGTCGGCTTCTACGCGAAGCTCGCCGTGCTGCAAGCGACGATGAACGCCGGCCTGACCTGGCTTACCGTGCTCGCGGTGATCACGTCGCTGTTCGGCGCGTTCTACTACCTGCGTATCGTCAAGCTGATGTACTTCGACGAGCCGCAAGACAAGTCGGCGATCGTGGCGGACACGAGCACGCGCGCGTTGCTCGCGTTGAACGGCGTCGCCGTGCTGGTGCTCGGTATCGTGCCGGATCCGCTGTTGCGCGCCTGCCTGCAGGCGATCCAGCACACGCTGTTGCTCTGATGTCCGCTGCGGGCTGGTTTATCGTGCTGTTGGCGCTAGTCGGCGCCAACCTGCCGTTCCTGAATCAGCGCCTCTTCGCCGCGGTGCCGTTGAAAGCGGCGAAGAAAAGCGCCTGGCTCCGGATTGCAGAATTAATCGTGCTGTATTTCGTGGTCGGCGCGCTGGGCTTTCTGCTCGAAGCGCGCGCGGGAAATCGCTTCGAGCAGGGCTGGCAGTTCTATGCGATCACGTTCGCTCTGTTCGTCGTGTTCGCTTTTCCCGGCTTTACCTTCCAATATCTCGTCAAACGCCGCTGACGGCGTCTCGCCGTCGCGCGCCTGGCTGTTCCGAGGTCCGCACATGGCTGAACTTCCCAATCACGACGCCGCGCTAACCGAGACTTGTATCGACAGCAAGACGGTCCATCAGGGGCCGTTCATGACGGTCAAGTACGATACGGTCCGACTCCCGGACGGCAAACATGCGACGCGCGAATACGTTCAGCATCCGGGCGCCGTCATGGTGATCCCCTTGTTCGATGACGGTCGCGTGCTGCTCGAAAGTCAGTATCGCTATCCGATGGGCAAGGTGATGGTCGAATATCCGGCCGGCAAGCTCGACCCGAACGAGGGCGCGCTGGCGTGCGCGGTGCGGGAACTGCGCGAGGAAACCGGCTATACCGCGCGCGAGTACGTGTACCTGACACGGATCCACCCGATCATTTCTTACTCGACCGAATTCATTGATATCTATCTGGCGCGGGGCTTGACCGCGGGCGAGCGCAAGCTCGATGAAGGTGAGTTTCTCGAACTGTTCACCGCGACCGTGGAGCAAGTGTCCGAGTGGGTGCGCACGGGCAAGATCACCGATGTGAAGACGATCATCGGTACTTTCTGGCTCGAGAAAGTGCTGTCGGGCACGTGGCCGACTGAGGCGCCCGAGACGGTGTAAGTTCGCGTCAGCCCGGTAGCTGATTTAACCAAGCCCCTGTTGGTCGATGACCGGCAGGGGCTTTGTCATTGGCTCCGCCGTTTCTTTCTGGCTAAACAGAATGCCGTTTCCTATGCCATCTGGCTGGCTCGTCGTGGCCCTGCCGGCCGGCTAGTATGAACTCTCCGATCACCGAGGCCGCCGTCGATTTTGTTTGGGATAGCCGACGCTACTCACCTGAGTGATCTGATTCCGGTTCAATCGCAGGTTGTCAATTGACAACTCGAAATTGAGCGGCTACATTGGAGGTGTCGATGGTTCGAGGAAGGCACAAGAAGAAAGAGATCGAGGCCGCATTGGCGTACGCGGAGCAGCACGGCTGGCGCGTTCAGGACGGCGGAAGAGGTCATGCGTGGGGAAAAATCTATTGCCCGTACAAAGACGCCGAATGTCGGTGCGGAGAGTTCTGTATATCGAGCGTTTGGAGTACGCCGAAGAATCCCGGCAATCACGCCAGACATCTGCGGCGCATCGTCGGCAACTGCGCGGCACGGCGCTAGTGTGTTCGTAGGGAGCAAACAGGAATCGCAATAACCTGGGCTCAACAAAGACAGGAGTAACGTATGGAATATGTGTTCACGTTGAAGTACCGCCTCGCCGCGGAAGATTGCGATGCAGACGCAATCGTCGAGCGGTTGGGCGAAGCGGGGTGCGACGACGCCACGATTGGCGTCGGGCAACCAGGCCGCCTCGCGCTGCTTTTCAGCCGTGAAGCCACGAGCGCATTCGAGGCTGTCACCAGCGCGCTCAAGGACGTGAAACGCGCTGTGCCGTCCGCGCAACTGGTCGAGGCAGGACCTGACTTCGTGGGGCTGACCGACGTGGCCGAAATGGCGGGAGTGTCGCGGCAAAACATGCGCAAGCTGATGCTGAACAACGCCATCGACTTTCCGCCCCCGGTCCACGAAGGCAGTGCGTCGGTGTGGCATCTGACGGACGTCCTCGAATGGCTGACCGCGCGCGGCGGGTACGAGATTGAGATTGGTGTCGCGGATGTCGCAAAACTGGCGAAGCAGATCAATCTGACGAAGGAGGCCCGTCAGATTGAACCGCGCGTGAGTCGTCAACTCGGCAATCTCGTGGTGTAGCGGTGCGCCGCAAGCGGGCCGGAGAACCGAGCAAATGTGGCACCGGTTACCGCTCGGGCCGCCTTCGGCAGCACATGCCGTAAAGCGTTAAAATCGCGCACCCACGCGATATTCCGTTGCGGCAGCTGGCGGCTGTGCGTCGGCCCAAAGGTTTTACGAACGATCGTTCACAAATTTCCATTTTGCGCTAAACTGGCACGCAAGCCCTGATTCCACATGAAGGTCCTCGATTTACAGTGTCCGCATGGCCATCGGTTCGAAGGCTGGTTCGCTTCGGCTGATGACTTCGAGTCGCAGCAGTCCCGCAAGCTCGTCGAATGTCCGATCTGCGGTGCGCACGAGGTGAGCCGTTTGCCGTCGGCACCGCGTCTGAATCTGTCGGGCGCGACCGACTCAAAAGCGCCGGCGGGCATGGAGCAAATGCAGGCGCACATGATTCGCGCGCTGCGCGAGGTACTGGAGAAGACCGAGAACGTGGGCGACCGCTTCGCCGAGGAAGCGCGGCGCATTCACTACAACGAAGCGCCCGCGCGCAGTATTCGTGGTGTCACCACACCCGAGGATGCGCGTGCCTTGGTCGAGGAAGGCATCGAAGTGATGCCGCTGCCGGTCCCGGCTGCCCTGAAGGAACCACTGCAGTAGCGCGGTGGCTCCAGGCGGCTGGGTGGTGGCGGCCAGGAGACACTACGCATGAATCTGGACTATTCCCCCGCTGAAGACGCGTTCCGCGCCGACATCCGCGCCTGGCTCGAAGCGAATCTGCCTCGCGAGCTGAGCGACAAGGTTCTCAATCACAAACGTCTTTCCCGCGAAGACTTCGCAAGCTGGCACAGGCTGCTCGGCACGCGAGGCTGGTCGGCGGTCGCGTGGCCGCGCGAATACGGCGGCCCCGGCTGGGACGCGACCCAACGACATATCTGGGAAGAAGAGTGCGCGCGTGTTGGCGCACCTACCGTGCTACCTTTCGGCGTGTCGATGGTTGCGCCGGTGCTGATGAAGTACGGCAACGAGGCGCAGAAACGCCACTATCTGCCGCGCATTCTCGACGGCACGGACTGGTGGTGTCAGGGCTATTCGGAGCCCGGGTCGGGTTCCGACCTTGCGTCGCTGCGCACCCGCGCCGAGCGTGTCGGTGATCATTACGTGGTCAACGGTCAGAAAACCTGGACCACGCTCGGCCAGCACGCCGACATGATGTTCTGCCTCGTGCGCACCGACAGCGGCGCCAAAAAGCAGGAGGGCATCTCGTTCCTGCTGATCGACATGAAAACGCCGGGCATCACGGTGCGGCCAATCATCACGCTCGACGAAGATCACGAGGTCAATGAAGTGTTCTTCGAGGACGTCAAAGTGCCGCTCGACAATCTGGTCGGCGAAGAAAATCGCGGCTGGACCTATGCGAAATATCTGCTCGGTCACGAGCGTACCGGCATCGCGCGAGTCGGTGCGTCGAAGCGTGAACTGGTGTTTCTCAAACGTGTCGCGCTGAATCAGAAAAAGAACGGCAAGCCGCTGCTGCACGATCCGGTGTTTGCGGCAAAGGTCGCGAGTCTCGAAATCGAGTTGATGGCGCTCGAAGTCACCGTGCAACGCGTGGTGGCGAACGAGGCGGGCGGTCGCGGCCCGGGCCCGGAAGCGTCGATGCTGAAGATCAAGGGCACGGAAGTGCAACAGGGACTCACCGAACTGATGTTCGAAGCGATCGGACCGCTGGCCGCGCCGTTCGACGTGCCGTTCCTCGAAGGCGAACGCGAGCACAGTCTTGCCGGCGACGACGATGCCGCGCCGCTTGCCGCGTACTACTTCAACTTCCGCAAGACGTCGATTTACGGCGGCTCGAACGAAATTCAAAAGAACATCATCGCGCAGATGATTCTCGGACTTTGAGGAGCGGCGCATGGACTTCACTTTCAACGACGAACAGCAGCAATTTGCCGATGCGCTGCGCCGCTATCTCGAGAAGAGCTACGGCTTCGAAGCGCGCCAGGCAATCGTGCGCTCGGAGGCGGGCATATCGGCCGATCATTGGGCAGCGTTCACCGAGTTGGGACTGACCGCGTTGCCGGTGCCAGAAGCGCAGGGCGGCTTCAACGGCGGCCCGATCGACATGCTCGTGGTCATGCAGGAACTCGGCCGCGCGCTCGTCGTCGAGCCGTATTGGGCGACCGCGGTCGGCGTTGAAGCACTGCGGCTCGCCGGAACCGGCGACGGCGAAGATGCCGCGCTGCTCGAACGGGCGGCCCAGGGCGAAGCCAAACTGGCCGTGGCGTTTCATGAGCCGCATGCCCGCTACGATCTGTTCGACCTCGCGACGACCGCGAGCGGGCAGGGCGCGCAGCATACGCTGAGCGGCAGCAAATCTGTCGTGCTGCACGGTGCGCAGGCGGACCACTGGATCGTACCGGCGCGCCTCGATGGCGAGATCGCGCTCTTCGTCGTCGCGCGCGACGCGACCGGCGTCATGCTTACCGAGTACCGCACCATCGACGGTCAACGCGCCGCAACTCTCGAATTCAACGGCACGCCCGCGCGCCGGCTCTCCGGCGAACATGCGGGGGCGGCAACGCTCGAGCA
The DNA here is from genome assembly GCF_040965775.1 of Paraburkholderia sp. BR10954. Classification (NCBI taxonomy): domain Bacteria; kingdom Pseudomonadati; phylum Pseudomonadota; class Betaproteobacteria; order Burkholderiales; family Burkholderiaceae; genus Paraburkholderia; species Paraburkholderia sp. BR10954. The sequence goes on along the minus strand of NZ_JBFRCK010000011.1, from coordinate 18,621 downwards.
GATCGCCGACTACGGCACGCTGCTGCTGTGCGCGGAGGCGATCGGCGCGCTCGACGCGCTCAATCACGCCACCGTCGAATATACGAAAACGCGCCAGCAGTTCGGTCAGCCGATCGCGCGTTTTCAGGCACTGCAGCACCGCATGGTCGAGATGCTGATCCACGCGGAGCAGGCGCGCTCGATCACGTATCTCGCAGCGATGCGCTACGCGAGTGAAGACACGAACGAGCGCCGTCGCGCGATCTCCGCGGCCAAGGTTCGGCTCGGCCAGGCCGCGCGTTTCGTCGGTCAACAGGCGGTGCAGTTGCACGGCGGCATGGGTGTCACGAACGAAGTGGCGGCCGCGCACCTGTTCAAGCGCCTCGCGATCATCGAGACCACGCTCGGCGACGTCGATCATCATCTCGCGCGGTTTGCCACGCTGCCCGGATTTGCGGTCGCCGAAGTCTGATCGGGCCGTTCCACCGAACCAAGGAGGTGCACTGATGAAAATCAGTTTCGAAGACATGGAAGTGGGCACGAGCCACGAAATCGGCAAGCACACGTTCACGCGCGAGGAGATCGTCGAGTTCGCGCAGAAGTTCGATCCGCAGCCGTTTCATCTCGACGAAGCCGCCGCGGCCGAATCGCCGTTCGGCGGCCTCGTAGCGAGTGGCTGGCACACGTGCTCGGTGATGATGGGCATGCTCGTGCGCAAGGTGCTGGCGGATTCGACGTCGATGGGTTCGCCCGGCATCGACGAGATTCGCTGGTTAAAACCGGTGCGAGTCGGCGACACGATCACGATGATGAACGTCATCGTCGCTAAGCGCGTGTCGCAGAGCAAGCCCGATCGCGGCATCGTGTCGACGCGCTGGGAGGGGATCAATCAGCACGGCGACACGGTGATCACGGTGCGCTCGAACGGCATGTTCGGCCTGCGCAATCCGGGAGCGGCGGCATGACGGCGAGCGCGGCGACCGCCGCCTTCGACAGTGCGGACGCTCTGCGCGCGCTCGTCGGCGCGCAGCCGCTCGTCAGCGAATGGCTGAGCGTCGATCAGGACAGGGTCAACCGTTTCGCCGAGGCGACCGGCGATCATCAGTGGATTCACATCGATCCCGAGCGGGCCAAACGCGAATCGCCGTTTGGCGGGCCGATCGCGCATGGGTTTCTGACGCTGTCGCTGATTCCGGCTTTGCTCGGCGAGACGCTGAGAATCGAGCAGCGCATGGGCGTGAACTACGGCTTGAACCGCGTGCGTTTCATGTCGCCGGTACTCGTGGGGTCGTCGCTGCGTGGGAAGTTCGCCGTCGAATCGGTGACCGACGTAGACAACAACGGTGTGCAAGTCGCGTGGAACGTGACGCTGGAGCGTCAGGGCGGTGAACGACCGGTGTGCGTCGCGGAGTTCATCACCCGGCATTACTTCTAGCGCTCGCCCTTCGCAGATGAAATGAAAAAGCGCGAGCCGGCGGGCATGCCGCTCGCGCTTTCTGTTTGTGTCCAGTCGCGTCAGGGAGACGGCCCGCAACTAGTGTTTCGCGTACTGCGTCGCGCCGAACAGAATCTCTTTCGCCTTGTCGTCCATCAGCGGCACGCGCGCGGAGGCGAGCACGTCGACGCCGCGCACTACCGCCGGCCGCGCGGCGATCTCTTCATGCCAGCGCTTCACGTTCGGCAACGAATCGAGATCGACGCCCTGATTGTTCCACGAACGGGTCCACGGAAACGCGGCGATGTCCGCGATCGTATAGTCGTTGCCCGCGAGGTAACTCGTCTTGCCGAGTTGCGTGTCCATCACGCCGTACAGGCGTCGCGCTTCGTTGGTGTAGCGATTGACCGCGTATTCGATCTGCTCGGGTGCATACACGCGGAAGTGATGCGTTTGGCCGAGCATCGGACCAAGCCCGCCCATCTGGAACATCAGCCATTGCAGTGCCGCATAGCGCCCGGCCGGGTCGGTCGGTAGAAACTTGCCGGTCTTCTCGGCCAGATAAATCAGGATCGCACCCGATTCGAATAGCGCGAACGGCCGTCCGTCGGCGGTTTTCGGACCTTCGGAATCGACCAGCGCGGGAATCTTGTTGTTGGGACTGATAGCGAGAAATTCGGGCTTGAACTGGTCACCGGCACCGATATTCACGGCATGCACGTTGTAGGGTAGGCCCGTCTCCTCGAGCATGATATGAACCTTGTGGCCATTCGGGGTCGCCCAGCTATAGACATCGATCATCCTGGCTCCTTATTCGTCAAAGCGGCGCCGCAAAGAGGGCGCCGCCGTTGTCGAAAATTAGAGCATAGATCGCGCGATGCTGCTTGCAGTGACCTCAACGGCCGCACTCGCTTTGGGCCGAAGCACTCAAACCCGCGTGACCGGCATTTCCACGCGAGCCGCCGCACCCGCATCCATATGACGCGCGAGTTCGAGCTTGGCGATCGCGTTGCGGTGCACTTCATCGGGGCCGTCGGCGAAACGCAGCGTGCGCGCCGACGCATACGCATACGCGAGCGGGAAATCGTCGCTGACACCGCCGCCGCCGTGCGCCTGAATCGCCCAGTCGATCACCTGACACGCCATGTTCGGCGCGACCACCTTGATCATCGCGATCTCGCCGCGCGCGCCCTTGTTGCCGACGGTGTCCATCATATACGCGGTCTTCAACGTGAGCAGACGCGCCTGCTCGATCATGCAGCGCGCTTCGGCGAGACGCTCCTGCGTGACGCCTTGCGACGCAACCGGCTTGCCGAACGCGACACGTTGCAGCGAGCGCTTAGCCATCAGTTCGAGCGCGCGTTCGGCGAGACCGATCAGGCGCATGCAGTGATGGATGCGCCCCGGGCCGAGACGGCCTTGCGCGATTTCGAAGCCGCGGCCTTCGCCGAGCAGCAGGTTGGTGGCGGGTACGCGCACGTTGTCGAGCGTGATCTCCATGTGGCCGTGCGGCGCGTCGTCGTAACCGAACACCGTGAGCGGACGATGCACGGTGATGCCGGTCGCGTCGGCGGGCACGAGGATCATCGACTGCTGCTGATGGCGCGGCGCGTCGGGATCGGTTTTGCCCATCACGATATAGATCGCGCAGCGCGGGTCGCCCGCACCCGACGACCACCACTTGTGGCCGTTGATCACGTAGTGGTCGCCATCGCGCACGATGCTGGTCTGGATATTCGTCGCATCCGACGACGCGACCTCCGGCTCCGTCATCAGAAACGCCGAACGGATCTGCCCTTGCAGCAACGGTTCGAGCCACTCGCGCTTGTTGTCTTCGCTGCCGTAGCGCTCGATCGTCTCCATGTTGCCGGTGTCCGGCGCGTTGCAGTTGAACACTTCGGGCGCCCAGGGCACGCGGCCCATGATCTCGCACAGCGGCGCGTATTCGAGATTCGTCAGGCCGGCTCCGCGCTCCGATTGCGGTAGGAACAGATTCCACAGGCCGGCATCGCGCGCCTTCTGCTTCAGTTGTTCGATCAGTTCGGTGGGTACCCATGCGTTGCCGTTCTGGCGATTGCGCGCGATCTCCGCATAGAACGCTTGCTCGTTCGGGTAAATGTGCTCGTCGAAAAAGGCGAGCAGTTTTTCGCGCAACGCCTGGACCTTCGGGGTGTAATCGAAATTCATCTGGGACCTCGCGGGTAACGGACTGCGAATAATCGGAAGCAGGGCGAGCCCTCGTGCCTAGAGAACCTTCTGCGCGTAATGCCAGGCCAGTTCGGCCATCGGCTTCGCGCGCCGGCCGGCGTCCAGCGCCTGCGCGCTCGACGCGGTACCGTCGACTGCGCGCTTCATGATCCCTTGCAGGATCGCGGCGATGCGGAACATGTTGTAGGCCAGATAGAAATTCCAGTCGCCACGAATCTCGAGGCCAGTGCGTTGGCAATAACGCTCGACGTACCGCGCTTCATCGGGAATGCCGAGCGCGGCCCAATCGAGTCCCGCGATGCCGCGGAACTGCGCCGGGTCGACATGCCATGCCATGCAGTGATACGCGAAGTCGGCGAGCGGATCGCCGAGCGTCGACAGTTCCCAGTCGAGCACCGCGAGCACGCGCGGCTCGTTGCGATCGAAGATCAGGTTGTCGAGCCGGTAGTCGCCGTGCACGACCGACACGCGCTCGTTCGTTTCGGCCGGCATATGCTGCGGCAGCCAGTCGATCAGCCGATGCATCGCGTCGATCGGTTCGGTCTCGGATGCCAGATATTGCTTGCTCCAGCGGCCGATCTGGCGCGCGAAGTAATTGCCTGGCTTGCCGTAGTCGGCCAGGCCGGCCGCGGCGACGTCGACGCTGTGCAACGCCGCGATCACGCGATTCATTTCGTCATAGATTGCAGCGCGCTCGGTGGCCGTCATGCCGGGCAGCGATTGGTCCCACAGCACGCGGCCTTCGACGAACTCCATCACGTAGAACGCGCGGCCGATCGCGCTTTCGTCCTCGCATAGTGCGAGCATCCGCGCGACCGGCACGTCGGTGCCGGCGAGCGCGTGCATCACGCGATATTCGCGTTCGATCGCATGCGCGGACGGCAGCAGCTTCGCGGCGGGTCCGGGCTTCGCGCGCATCACGTACGAGCGCTTTGGCGTGATCAGCTTGAACGTGGGATTGGATTGTCCGCCCGCGAATTGCTCGAGCGTGAGCGGTCCCGCGAAGCCGTCGACATGTGAGGCCAGCCACGCGGCGAGCGCGTCGTGGTCGAAACGTTGCCGCTCGTTGACCGGGCGGGTGCCCTCGAAAGCCGAGTAGTCCTGTTTGCCTGCGGGTTCGCCGGTCTGCGTGGCTTGCGCCATGTGTCTCCTCCAGTTCGGTGTCAGCTACGCTGGAATCGGATGAATTGTGCGTAGAGGATTTCCATCGTGGTGTTGCGAACGTCGCGATGCAACGGCGACGGCGGTGAATAGTTGAGCATGCGCAGCACCCAGTCGCGCGGCGCGGCGCCGACGTCGAGCGCATTGATGCAGCCGGTCGCCTGCGACAGATGACCGAAGAAGGTGCGGCCGCCCGCCGTCAGCGCGTGCGACAGGATCGCGCGATTGACGCCGCCGTGCAGCACCAGCAGGAGGGTGTCCCACGACGTGTCCTCGCGCAGCGCCGCGACGGCCGGGAGCACGCGATCGAACAGCTCGCCGATCGTTTCGCCGTCGAGAAAGCGCATGCTCTCCGGCACGATGCCGTCGAACACGCCGAGAAACGCCGCCTCGATATCGCTCGGCGGAATGCTGCCGAGCCGCCCGCCGCGAATCTCCTGCAATGCGGGCTCGATCTCGGGTTCGATCTGCTGACCCGTTTCGACGAGCACGCGCCGCGCGGTTTCGATCGTGCGCGGCAAGCCGCTGACGACCACGCGGTTGAAGCGCACCTGCTGCTCGGCGAACACGCGGCCCGCCGCGCTCGCCTGCTCGCGGCCGTTCGCGTTCAGCGGCACGGTTTCGGGATCGATCGCGCGGCCGGAGTCGTCGAAGTAGGTGACGTCGCCGTGACGCATCAGGAAGATGCGGCGCCGTTTCGGCAGTTGATAGTCGGGCATGTCGGGCGGCTCTCTCGTCGCTTATCTGTAAATCGGCGCGCGCTTTTCGAGGAACGCGCTGATGCCTTCGAGACCGTCGCGATGATGCAGCGACGCGACGAAGTTGTCGCGCTCGGCGACCAGCTGATCCGCGAGCGGCTGCGTGCCGGCCGCGGCGATCAGCCCTTTGATGCGGGAGACCGAATTGGGCGAAATCGCGCCGAGCTCGTCGGCCCACGCAAGCGCGTTATCGAGCGCGGCGCCGGCTTTGGTGAGCCGGTTGACGACGCCGAGTTCGTGAAGACGCGCGGCGCCGATCGGTTTGGCTTCGATCAGTACCTCGGTGGCCAGTTGGCGCGGCAGCGACTGCGCGAGGAACCACGAGCCGCCGCCGTCGGGCGTCAAGCCGACGCGCGCGTACGACATCGCGAACTTGGCGTTGTCCGCGGCGACGATCAGATCGCAGGCGAGCGCGAGCGAAAATCCCGCGCCGGCCGCCGCGCCTTCCACCGCGGCAATGACCGGCTTCGACGACAGGCGCAGCGCCGAGATCCATTGAGCGAGCATGTCGATGCTATCGGCCTGCACGGACGGATCTTTCGCGCGATTTTCGAGCAGCCGGTTCAGGTTGCCGCCCGCGCAGAAAAAGTTGTCGGCGCCGGTGATCACGACGGCACGAATCGACGGATCGCGCTCGACGGTATCGAATGCCTCGATGCCGGCCGCGTACATATCCGGATGCAGCGCATTGCGCGCACCGGGATTCGAGAGCGTGAGGACCAGCGTTGATTCGCTGCTGGCGGGGCGCGAAGCGAGCAGGGCGGCGCTCATGATTGGGTCTCCGTTTGAATGTCGGCGGCGTCTCGCTGGGTGAGCGAGAGGCCGAGTTGCGCGCGTCTTGCGAGCCACGGCGACGGCCGATAGCGCGGTTCGCCGAGCACGCTGTGCATGTTGCGCAGGATCGTGAGAATGGTGGCGGCGCCGAGCGCATCACCGAGCGCGAGCGGTCCGCGCGGATAGCCGAGACCGAGCATCACGGCGAGGTCGATGTCCTCTGGCGTTGCGATCTGCTTTTGCGCAATGTCGCAGCCGATATTGACGATTGTCGCGACCACCCGCTGCGCGACGAAGCCGGTCGAATCGCGGATCACGGTGACGGGGATGCCGTCGGCCGCGAACAGCGCATGCGCGCTGTCGCGCGCGGCGCGTGTCGTGGCCGGCGTGGTCATCAGCGTGCGGCGTTGCGCGCCGACGAGCGGGAAGAGTGCGTCGACGGCGACGACGCGGCTCGCGTCGAGCGCTTCGTCGACCGCTGCGGTGGTCGCGTCGTGGCCGAACGGCGTGACGACGATCAGCGAACTGGCGGCGGGCGTTGCGCCTTCGTCGAGCTTCACACCCGCTTTGCCGACCAGTTGCACGACGGCCTCATACGCGTCGCGATAGCGCCGGCTGACCCACACGCTTTGCGGCAGCGTGGCCGGCGCGGGTGCTTCGGCGGGAACCTGTTGTTTGCCGTCCACGTAGCGATAAAAACCTTCGCCGCTCTTGCGGCCGAGCAGTCCGCCCGACAGCCGCGTGCCCGTAATCGGCGACGGCGTGTAACGCGGTTCTTCGTAGAACTGGTGATAGATCGACTCCATCACCGGATGGGACACGTCGAGCGCGGTCAAGTCCAGCAGTTCGAATGGGCCGAGGCGAAAGCCGGCCTGCTCGCGCATGATGCGATCGATGTCCGCAAAGCTCGCGATACCTTCGCTCGCCACGCGCAAGCCCTCGGTATTCATGCCGCGGCCCGCGTGATTGACGATGAAGCCGGGCATGTCCTTCGCGCGCACCGGCGTGTGGCCCATACGGCGGGCGAGATCCATCAGCGCGTCGCCGGCCTCGGGGTCGCTGCGCAGTCCGTCGATCACTTCGACGACCTTCATGAGCGGCACCGGATTGAAGAAGTGATAGCCGACCACGCGTGACGGATCGGTGCAGCCCGCGGCAATCGCGGTGATCGACAGCGACGACGTATTCGACGCGAGGATGCAGCGGCCGCTGACCACGGTTTCGAGCTCGCGAAACAGCGCCTGCTTCACCTCGAGCTTTTCGACGATTGCCTCGACGATCAGATCGCAGCCGACCAATTCGCTCACCGCTTGCACGCCGCTGACGTTGGCGAGCGCGGCGAGCGAGCGCGACTGCTCGAGCTTGCCTTTGGCCGTCAATTTGGCGAAAGTCTCCGCGAGATAGTCGCGCGCGGCGCCGACGGCGGCCGCGTTGGTGTCGTAGAGCCGCACACGCAGGCCAGCGAGCGCCGCGATCTGCGCGATCCCGCGGCCCATCGCGCCAGTGCCGACGATGCCGATGGTCTCGATGCTGAAATTGCGAGAGTTCATTGAGATGCCCGACTCCATGGTTATTTTAGAATAGCACGATCGTGCAGTTTCTTGGATGATTCGATGGAAAGCCGCTGCTTCGACCTCGACGCGCGGTCTCACACACCATGACACAAGGAGACGCCCGATGATCAAGCTGTGCGGTTTTGCACTTTCCAACTACTACAACAAGGTCAAGTTCGTGCTGCTCGAGCATGGCATCGAGTTCGAGGAGCACCTCGTGAAGCCGAGCCAGGACGAAGCGCTGCTCGAGCATTCGCCGCTCGGCAAGGTGCCATATCTGCAGACCGAGCACGGCGATCTGTGCGAGTCGCAGTGCATCGTCGAGTACCTGGCCGCGCGTTTTCTCGACAAGCGGATCTTCTCCGCCGATCCGTGGCAGGCCGCCAAGGAGCGCGAAATGATCTTCTTCGTCGACGTGCATCTCGAGTTGACGGTGCGCAATCTGTACAAGGAAGCGTTTTTCGGCGGCACGGTCAGCGACGCGACGAAAGGGCGCGTCGAGAAGCTGCTCACGCATCACATCGCCGGCTTCAAGCGGATCGCGAAGTTCGCACCGTATCTGTGCGGCGAGCAATTCAGCGTCGCGGATACCGCCGGTTACGTGAGCCTGCCGCTCGTCGGTATGGCGACACAGACCATTTACGGCCGCGATTTTCTGCTCGAAGCAGGGATCGACTGGAAGAGCTACGTGAAGACGATCAACGCGCGGCCGGCTGCGCAGCGCGTGACCGAAGATCGCAAGGCCTGTGTCGCGGCGTCGCGGGCGTCCTGAGGGGATGACGGCAGTGCGGTGAAGCGCGCATGGGTGTGAAGGGCACATCCGTGCCGCAAAGCGCGATGGCGAGGAACGCAGGTTCGTTCGTGGCATCGCGCAAGGCATCCTAGAGCCGCGTGAGCCGTTCGAGCGCGGTAGCGAGCGTGCCTTCCTGCTTGGCGAAGCAGAAGCGCACGACGCCCGACTCGTGAGCCTCGTGATAGAACGCCGAGACCGGAATCGCCGCGACGCCGATCTCGCCGGTCAGCCATTGCGCGAATTCGGCTTCAGGCAGGTCGCTGATCGCAGAATAGTCGACGCACTGAAAGTACGTGCCCGTGCACGGCAGCAACCGGAAGCGCGAATTCGCGAGGCCCGCGCGGAAGAAGTCGCGCTTGCGCTGATAGAACGCCGGTAGCTCCACATACGGCGCCGGGTCCAACATGTAATCCGCGAGGCCGATCTGCATCGGCGTGTTGACGGTGAACACGTTGAACTGGTGCACTTTGCGGAACTCGGCGGTCAGCGCGGCGGGCGCGGCCACATAGCCGACTTTCCAGCCGGTCACGTGGTAGGTCTTGCCGAAGCTCGACACGACGAAGCTGCGCTGCGCGAGTTCCGGGTAACGCGCGACGCTTTCATGCGGCGCGCCGTCGTAGACCATGTGCTCGTACACCTCGTCGGACAGGATCAGCACGTTGGTGCCGCGCACGATCTCCTCGAGCTTGCGCATATCCTGTTCGCGCCATACCGTGCCGGTCGGATTGTGCGGCGTGTTGATCATGATGAGCCGCGTCTTCGGCGTGATCGCGGCGGCGAGCTTGTCGAACGGGATTGCGTAGTCGGGTGCGTCGAGCGTGACGAAGACCGGCTTGCCGCCCGCCAGTTCGATCGACGGCAGATAGCTGTCGTAGGTCGGTTCGATCACGATCACTTCGTCGCCCGCATGGACCGTGCAAAGAATCGCGGTCAGCAACGCCTGCGTGGCGCCCGCGGTCACGGTGATTTCGCTGTTCGCGTCGTAGCGGCGGCCGTACAGATTCGCGATCTTGTCCGAAATCGCCTGACGCAGCGGCAGCACGCCGGCCATCGGCGGATATTGGTTGTGGCCCTCGCGCATCGCGTTCGCGACCGCGTCGACGATGCGCGGATCGCAGGCGAAGTCGGGAAAGCCCTGACCCAGGTTGACCGCGCCTTTTTCCGCGGCGAGCGCGCTCATCACGGTGAAAATCGTCGTGCCGACGTTCGGCAGGCGAGACGGAAACGTGGGGCTCGTGGGCGTGTCGTGCGGTGCGTTCATGGCTTCGTGGGTAGCGGGGCGATAAGGTTGGCCTGGTTTGTCCGGATTCTCGAACTGTGTTGCGATGGGCGAAGCCTGATTGTAGGGAATCGCGACACGCTGTGCGCGCCGTGGGCGTTACCTACGGGCGGCCGGCTTCACGCGCTGACGGCCTCGCCCCCAGCATTCTGCACGATGCCGACTTCTGCGGCGAACGGTGCCGGCGGGGCGATCCTGAAGCCGAAATCGCGCGCGATGCGTTTCGCGAGCTTCAACACCGCACGGTCTTTCGACACGAGCCAGTCGGCCCGTGCCGCATGCGCGAGCTCGAGAAACTTCTGGTCGTCGCGATCCTTGCATTGGGGCAGTGGCCGGGCGTGATCGGAGGACTCGGTCGGCTCGGGTGGCCCCGGCGGCTCGAACAGTTGGGCCAGCCGCGCGACCACCGCGAGCGCAGCCGCTTTGTCGACGTTGCGATGCGCGAACTGTGGATAGTCGAGCACGTAGGCGAGCTCGGCGAGGCAACGCGCGTCGATTAGCGCAGTAAGCGCGCCACTTTCGAGCGCGGCGGCGATCGGCCGCGTGTGCGGGTCGTCGAATACGAGAATATCGATCCACACATTGGAATCGAGTACGACGCGCAACGCGCCGCTTGAGGCGAGGGAACCGGGCATTCGTTACAATCGGGCTTTCGTCTTTGACCGCCAGGCACGGCGTGCCTGCAAGCCTCTATGATAATCGTTCTGTCGCCGGCGAAATCGCTCGACTACGACACCCCGCCGCACGTCAAAAAGCACACGATCCCCGATTTCGTCGATGACGCCGCTGAACTGATCAGCGGCCTGCGCCGTTTGTCGCCGCAACAGATCGCTTCGCTGATGAGTATTTCCGATCAGCTCGCGCACCTCAATTTTCAGCGTTACGCGGACTGGTCGCCGCAATTCGGCACGCACAACGCCAAGCAGGCGGTGCTCGCTTTCAACGGCGACGTGTACGAAGGTTTCGATGCGAAGTCGTTGTCGTCGGCCGATCTCGACTATGCGCAAAATCATGTGCGCGTGCTGTCGGGCCTCTATGGCCTGCTGCGTCCGCTCGATCTGCTGCAGCCGTACCGGCTCGAAATGGGCACACGCTTCGTCAATCCGCGCGGCAAGGATCTATACGCGTTCTGGGGCGAGCGGATCACGCACGCGTTGAACGCGCAGTTGAAGAAGAATGCGGACACCTCGCGCGTGCTGGTCAATTGCGCGTCGGGCGAATACTTCAAATCGGTCAAGCCGAAGCTGCTCGACGCGCCGGTGGTCACGCCGGTGTTCGAAGACTGGAAGGGCGGCCGCTACAAGATCATCAGCTTCCATGCAAAACGCGCGCGCGGCTTGATGGCGCGCTTCGCGGTGGAAAACCGCCTCGAGCGTCCCGAGCAGCTGAAGGACTTCGACACCGAAGGCTACGCGTTCAGCGCCGAAGCTTCGAACGACTCCACTTTCGTATTTCGCCGCCGCGTCGCGGAATGAGCATGTCGCTGCACTAACAAGGCAGCGTGCAATCAGGCAGGGAAGACTCTGATGACCTTATCGATTACGAGCAATTTCGACGCAGGCGCAATCGATGTGCTGTCCTGCGAGGACGCCGGCAATATTCGCCTGCGCGTGCGGCCCGACAGCCACGCCGAGTTCGCGCAGTGGTTCTATTTCCGCCTGTCGGGCGCGGCGGGCGAGCGCTGCGTGATGAGCTTCGAGAACGCCGCCGCGTGCGCGTTCGCGGAGGGCTGGCGCGACTATCGGGCAGTCGCGAGCTATGACCGCGTGAACTGGTTTCGCGTGCCGACCTCGTACGACGGCCGCGTGCTGACGATCGACCATACGCCCGATTTCGACAGCATTTATTACGCGTACTTCGAACCGTACAGCGAGGAGCGACATGCCGAGTTTCTCGGCGCCGTGCAGCAGATGCCGCACGCGTCGCTGACCGAGCTCGGCAAGACGGTCGAAGGGCGGCCGATTTCGCTGCTCACGCTCGGCACGCCGCCCGCGGACGATGCCGCCAACGCCGCGCCCAAAAAGAACATCTGGCTGATCGCTCGCCAGCATCCGGGCGAGACGATGGCCGAGTGGTTTATCGAAGGGTTGGTGAAGCGCCTCGTGGGCTGGGGTGACTGGGCGGGCGACCCGGTCGCGCGCAAGCTGTACGATCACGCGGTGTTTCACATCGTGCCGAACATGAATCCGGACGGCAGCGTGCGCGGCAATCTGCGCACCAACGCGGCCGGCGCAAACCTGAACCGCGAATGGATGGAGCCGGACGCCGCGCGCAGTCCCGAGGTGCTGGTGGTGCGCGACGCGATCCACGCGACAGGCTGCGACCTGTTCTTCGATATTCACGGCGACGAGGCTTTGCCGTATGTGTTCGTCGCGGGCTCCGAAATGCTGCCGGGCTTCACCGAGCGGCAGGGGCGCGAGCAGAAGGCGTTCATCGACGCGTTCAAGCACGCGAGTCCGGATTTTCAGGACAAGTATGGCTATGCGGCGAGCAAGTATCGCGAGGATGCGTTGAAGCTTGCGTCGAAGTACATTGGCAATGAATTCGGCTGTCTGTCCTTGACGTTGGAAATGCCGTTCAAGGACAACGCGAATCTGCCCGACGAACGCGTGGGCTGGAACGGTGAGCGCAGCGCGTCGCTTGGCGCCGCAATGTTGCAGGCGATTTTGCGTCACGTGGAGACGTTCGCCTGAATGAGCGGACGGCTGAACACAAAAAAAGAGGCCCGCACGGAAAAAGTGCGTGCCTCTTTTTTATTGGGGCGACTGATCGGACGGTGGCGCGGCTCGATCAGCGCCAGATGCGGTTAGCTCTTCTTCTTCGAGCTCTTGTTTGGCGATTTGCTCGACGTCGTGCGCGACGATTGGCCCGAGCCTGATTTCGACGACTTCTTTGGCGTCTTGCCGCCGACCGCGTGCTTGCCTTTGCCGCTTTTGTGCTTGCCCGATCCCTCGCTGCGCGCGCGGTTCGGCGGTACCGGGTCGTTCCAGCTGAACGCGAGCATTTGCGATCCCACGTAGCCGCAGCGGAATTTCAGATCGGCGGGCTCGCCCGAGTTGTTCTGGCGCACACCGACGCCTTCGACGGTGACGATGCTGTCCACCTTGACGCGCTGCTTGCCTTCGTCGAACGAGTCGTTCCACGGCGTGACGGACGAGTGCGCGCTGTCGAACGAACTGGACGGAAATTCGACGTGATCGAACGCGGTCGACGTGCTCGCGACGAAGTCGCCATGCGCGGCGCAGTCCGCGACGAGCGGATCCGCGTGCATTTCGGTGATAAATCGTTTGACGAGGTCGTTGTGCTGTTCGAGCTGATCAGCGAATGCGGGAGCCGCGCAGATGAGCGAGAGACTCGCTGCGCAGGCTGCCAACCGGCCGATCGCCCGCAGCAACCGGCTCGGTACATTGGTGCGATCCATCTAGTTCTTTAGACGCAAATGGGAGATGAGGCAAATAAGATGCCCCGCGCAAGGGTTGAGTTCAATGTTGCTGCAAATATTCTGTCTTGTCCTGATGGGCGTGCCCGGAAAGTCTCCAGCGACGAGGCGCTGATTATCACCGATCCGCCGCACGCGATGCCAAAGCGCGCATTCTCAGGTGCGCGGGCCGCCCAGGCGATAGCGCCGCACGTCGTAGGTGGTAACCCACGCCGGACGATAGACCGCGATCAGCGCGGTCGCCATGCCGGTGAACCATGCTTCGCCGGTGGCGAGCAGCAGCACGCTGAGCGCGTAGCCGACCGGCACCACGGTCATCGAACCGCCGGACACCGCGATATGGAGGCAGAGTGCAGCCGCGGCGGTGAGGGACACGGCGATGGCGGGCGAAACGAAGCCCTGGCCGAAGATGAACATGAAAAGGTTGCGCGGCAGCCACGCGGTGCAGATGCGCTGGAGCAATGTCGACACGGCGACGGGCAGGGCGCCGTACACGAGGAACGTCAGCGCAATGCCTTGCCACGGCGCATCGAAGACAACGGCGGCGAGGCCCGTGACCAGCGCCATCGCGATCAGGGCGAGTCCCCAGTCGAATAGCGTGACGACGAGCGTGGCGCCGAGAAGGTGCATGACGGTGCCGTCGTCGAGCCAGGCGTTGCTCGCCCACAGCACCGACACCGCGACGATTATTGCGAGCCAGACATGCTGGAGCGTGCCGTCCTGAAGTCTTTTGAAAGGATTTTTCCACAGCGCGAGCGCGATCACCATCGCGGTGGCAATCCAGCCACCGACAGCGACCCAGAACGGAAGCGGTGTGTAGAGGAAACCCATGAGTCTCATATTACTCGTTGGAGGACAAAAGGTGTGAGCGGATTCCATGCCAGCCCACCCTCGACGCTGCGCGCATGCCGCTGCGGACATGCGGATGTTCTAACCGTACGCGCGGCGCGACCCGCGTCATGCGGAGTCCGGCCTGACCGACTTCCGCGCGGGCTTGCCGTGTGAGGTTTCACCGTACGACGTGGCGGGCTCCGCGGCCATCGGCAGCGCGCTGCTGGTGTCGCTGCCGGGCAACGGATACTGGAAGCGCGCGCGTTGGCGTCGCCGGAGCGGAACCGGGCCAGGCTGCCCGCGTATGACCGGCCGCGCGCCGTGCTCGCCGTTGTTGCGCAGCACTTGCAAATGATTCGTGAGCCAGCCGTTGTAAAGCGCGACCGCGGCGGCGCGATTAGGTGCGCCGAGTTGCTGGAATATGCTCGTCAGGTGGATCTTGACCGTGCCTTCGCTAATGCCGAGCGTGCGGGCGATCATCTTGTTGGTGCTGCCCATGTGCACGCAGCGCATGATCTGCTCTTGCCGCGGCGACAGCCCGCTCGAGAGTTTGTTGCGGCGGGGCGGCGGACTTTCTTCATCGAACGTGCGGATCGTCGTGTCGGTCGGTAGCGGCGGATCGATCGCCAGCGCGCCGGGCGGCACGTAGTGACCGCCGAGCAGCACCATTTCCAATGCGCGCACGATCAGGCAGGGATCGGTGTCGCGTGGAACGACGCCGAGCACACCCTCGTCCATCAGCGCACGTACGAGCGCGGGCAAGGTCCCGTCGGTGAGCACGCTGATGCGCAGGTCGGGAAAGTGGCTGAGCAGCGCGCGAACTTGTGCAACCGACATCCAGTCCTCCCAGTCGATTACGACGAGATCCGGCCGATAACGCTTGAAAGGACGTTCGAGCAGACGCCATTCGTCGGCCTCGGTGAAGCGCGCCAGCCGGTCGATCTGCCGCAGCAAGGCTTTGAGTCCATCACGTCGTTCTGCATTTGAATTGAGAATCGCGAAGCGCATGCATGTCTCCAGATGTGTCGGGCGAAATGGCGCGACGCATCTGTGGGGTCTCCAGATGTGTCGGGCGAAATGGCGCGACGCATCTGTGGGACTCGTGAAGCTGACTCGATCACGGCGATGCGTCACCGTGCCTATGATGACAAATTCCCTCCGTTTTGACGGCTGTCCAAAAGGCATAAGAAAAGCGGACATTGAACAAAAAAAGCCCCGTCTTTACGGGGCTTTTTCGGGATAAGGCGTGGATGTCGACGTCGAGATCAGTGGAAATGCGGTTGCGCGGGCTGGGCGTCCTCGGGCATTTCCGCGTGGACGATTTCGCCGAGCGGGTCCGCATACAGCGGCACGCCGCAGTCGTCGCAATATTCCGGCTCGAAGCGGCCCGCGTGGCGGCGCACATCCGTGATGCCGGTTTCCTTCAGCAGCGCGACGATTTCCTCTAGCGGCTCGTCCGAGCCGGTCACTTCTCCCGGCTCCTCGTCGATGCCCGCCTCGCCGTTTTCGCGGCCGTAGAGCGGCCACACGACACCGTAGATCACATCGTTGCTGCCCTTGCGCGTGAAGCCGACGCGGTACTCGTCGATGCGCCGTTCACCGAAGCCGGCGACCACCGCGCGCAGATCCTGCGGCGCCGCGCCAATGGTGTCGAAAAGATAACGCACGGCGGTCCGCACAGTGTGCGGACGCACGCTTTCGTCGGCGTCGCGGCAGGCTGAGTAGTAAGCATCCGGCAGCAGACATTCGAATTCACAGCCCGGCAGCACGACCGACAGGTTCGCGCCGCCTTGCGTGGCCCATTGCTCGAGACATTGGCCGCGCTCGATCCGCGTGCCGTGCTCTTCTTCCTGCCACCGAAACGTCGCTTCGCCGACGGGCGCGGCGACTACGGCAAGCAGAAAGCGCGGATCGGCCAGAATCGGCGAAGTCTCCGGCAGATCGCCGAAATTGAGCTTCGCGTTGCCGCCGCTGACCGCGGCTTGCGCAAGTTGTTGGGCGATGCGCCAGGTTTCGACGTGATGGCGCGGCAACTGGTCGATGCTGTACAGGAACGGAGCCATTGCCACTCGCGTGTTCGCGGCGAGCACGTGCGCTTGCAGGTGTGCGCGCAGGGCGTCGGCGGCGTCGGACTTGAGCGGGCCGGACGGGATCACGTAGCGGGTCCAGGCGAGCACGGGAGCTGCGATCAGCAGCGCTTCGTAAGACACGCCTTCGTGTTCGATGACGAACGATTCGCTATGCGTTTCCGCCATGTCGGCCAGCGCGCCGTAGGCATCCGGATGGTTTTGCTGCAGATGGTCGAGCGCGGCGTCCAGCGTAGTCTGGTTGGCGTTGCGCACGACTTTGGCCAGCAGCGCGTCGAGCTTCGCTTCCCAGAAGCGATCTTCGGTACGGCTGCCCGACGCGAAAAGCGCGAGCGAGAGACCGACGAGCTTGTCGGCGTCGGGAGGGAGACGTTTGGCGATTCGCGAGCGCATAAATCCAGAAAAATTGGGGGCACGGAACCTTATATTCTAGTCTTTTCCAGGCAGCTATATGGCTTGGTCGGCAATCTTCGGGCAGATTCGAACTCTTTCATCTCAAAAAATGCGTTCGCCGCTGGCACGTCGCACGCGACTCGTAACGCCCTGGCCGGATGGGATACGACACCCCGGACGCCCGACTCGCTTCTATACTTACGGCGTTTAGCGGGCGCCTGACGGGCGTGTGTCACTTCATCGCCACGTCTGGCGCAACAGGAGTTCCATCGTGAAATCGGACCAATTAATCGAGCGACTAGCCGCCGTATTCGCGTTGATTGTGCTCGTGGGTGGGTCGCTGCTAGTGCTGGCGCCATTTACGACCGCGCTGCTGTGGGGCGCGATCCTCAGCTACAGCTCCTGGGGACTCTACCGGCGACTCACTGGCGTGGTTGGTGGCCGGCGCAAGCTGGCCGCGACCTTGATCGTGCTGATCATTCTAGTCGTGGTGCTCGGGCCGTTCGTCTATGCGGGTTTCGCGTTCGGCACGCATGTTCACGAGATCGTCGCGCTGGTGCAAAGACTGTTCGAGTCGGGGTTGCCCGATCTACCGCCTTGGGTGCAGCGGATTCCGCTGGTCGGTTCGAGCATCGAAGCTTTTTGGGAGCGCTTGACCAGCAGCAATTCTGAGCTGATTGCGCAGTTGCGCACGCTTGCCGCGCCGGCTGGCAAGTGGATTCTGGCGGCGGCGCTGGCGGTGACGCATGGGCTGGGGCTGCTCGCGCTGAGCATCGTGCTTGCGTTCTTCTTTTATACCGGGGGCGAGGGGGCGGCTGCATGGCTGAATGCTGGCATGCGTCGAGTCGCCGGTGAGCGCGCCGAGTATCTGCTGGCGCTGGCGGGCAGCACCGTGAAGGGTGTGGTCTACGGGATTCTTGGTACGGCCCTGGTGCAGGGGGTTCTCGCGGGATTCGGTTTCTGGATGGCAGGCGTACCGGCGCCGGCATTGCTCGGGCTCGTGACGTTTTTTCTGTCGGTGATACCGGGCGGTCCGGTCGTTGTCTGGTTGCCGGCAGCGATCTGGCTCTACCAGGTTGGGTCGACTGGATGGGCGATTTTTCTGGTTGTATGGGGTCTGCTTGTAGTCGGCATGGCGGACAACGTCATCAAGCCGATCCTGATTGGCAAGAACAGTGACATGCCCCTGATTCTGGTCATGCTTGGCATCCTCGGCGGCGCGTTTGCGTTTGGGTTTCTTGGTGTTTTCATCGGCCCAACGTTGTTGGCGGTCGCTCATACCGTGCTGCATGATTGGACGATCGGCGCATCCGGGGCGCAGACGGTGGCGGCAGAAGTCAAAACGCCAGCGATAGACGATCCGGGCCGAGTGGGAAAGGCCCCCTAAGGAAAACCCCAGGATATCACTTGCAAGTTCTGGCCGCGGCGACTAGAATTCCGCTCTTTCGTGCTCCGGACGCCGGGGCGCGGAGAGGCGGGAAGCCTCTGTTGACGAGGGCTTCAGCGGCGTGGGCAGGTTAAGCAAGTGATAAAAACCTGTTGACGATCCGGTGAAAGTTCTCCATAATCTCGCTTCTCTGCTGCAGACGCAGCGACGCAAACGAAGCAGTGCCGGGTGGTGGTTCAGGTGCTGCGGGTTGGGCGGATCGATCTTTAAAAACTAACAGCCGATAAGTGTGGGCGCTTGATGCGGAATGCGGCGGCGGATCCGTATGGATCTGCTGCAAGGCAAAAGTATCAGAAGCCTCACACAGTATTAGAGGAAGGTTTATCTGTCGAAAGACGGATTGATCATCGTCAGTATGTTGAGTGAGCGACCGGGTTCGAAAGAGCCCGAAAACAGTAACAGGTTTGAACTGAAGAGTTTGATCCTGGCTCAGATTGAACGCTGGCGGCATGCCTTACACATGCAAGTCGAACGGCAGCACGGA
>NZ_JBFRCK010000010.1:0-212122 GCF_040965775.1 Paraburkholderia sp. BR10954 | reverse complement strand
CGCGCCGCGCGCTGTCGACCTCGGCCGGACTCGCGTCCTCGCCCGCCGACACCTGCGCGAGATGATCGAGCAGTTCGTCGACGAGCGCGGCCGGCGGCAGCGGCGCGTTATCGCGAATGCTGCGGCCCGTGTACGCGATGAAGAGCCGCTCGCGCGCGGCGAGCAGCAGATCGAGGAACAGATTGCGCTCGTCGTCGCGGCGCTGACGGTCGCCGGCCTTGCCGAACGCGGCCATCAGATCGAATTCGTCGGCGCGCGCGAGCGACGGCAGCACGCCGTCGTCCATGCCGAGCAGGCAGACCACACGGAACGGCAAACCGCGCAGACTCGTCAGCGAAGAAAACGTCACGCTGCCCCACGGCACGCCGCCGCGCGCGGGGTCGTCGAGCGCTTCGGTGAGCGCGGTGCGCACCACCGAGGCCGGCAGCAACACATCATGCGCGCCGGCCTGCATCGCGGCGCTCATCGCATCGAGCGCGTCGCGCACGTCCGCGAGCGAATCGGCGAACTCGACGCCGCCGTCGAAGCACTCCCCGAGCGTTTCGAGCAGCAGCTGCGACCAGCCGGCGGGCGTGCGCTCGATCGCGCAGCTCGCCGCGAAGCGGTCGATATCGTCGACGAAGCGCGACAGACGGCCGAGCAATTCGGCATCCGAACCGTCCGCGCCTTCGACCGGCAGCCACGCATCGACCGGCTCGCCGCCGGCCGGCATCGCATAGCCGAGGTACAGGCGCGTCAGCGCATCGGCGAACGTATGACGCGCGACCGGCACATGCTCGCCGACCGGCTCGAGCGGCGCGAGCCCGCGCCGCGCGCCGGCGGCCGCGAGCCATTCCTGCGCGGCTTCGAGCGAATTCGCATCGATGCCGTAACGCACCGCGACCGCATCGACACGCAGCCATTCGATCAGATCCGGCGCGCCGACGCTGCGCTCGGGCAGCGCGAGCCAGTCGAGCAACAGACGCGCGACCGGATTGGCCTGCGACGGCGGCAAGCCGGTGATCCGGTACGGAATACGGCGGGTGTCGCCGGCGGGCGTGGTGCCGAACACCGCATCGATCAGCGGACCGGCCGCCGCCAGATCGGACACCGCGACCAGCACGTCGGACGGCTGCAGATCGTCGAACTCGTCGAACCAGCCGAGCAGGCGATCGTGCAGCACTTCGAGCTGCCGCGACAGGCTGTGGCAAACGTGTACCTCGATACCGCGCTCGATAGGCAACTCGTCGGCATCGGCTTCATTGCGCAGATCGAGGATGCCGTTCTGCACGGCGGCGAGCCAGCTCGGCTCGGGGTTCTCGGTGAAGTCACCGGTCTCGGCCGATGCCGCGCTTTCGGTCAGCTCGTGCAGCATATGCAACTGCGCCTGAGTCTGCCGTCCCCATTCGGCGAGCAGCGGGTGACCGACTTCCTGATAGTCGAGCTGCCCCGCCGCGTCGAGCGCCTGCACGCGCCCTTCGCTGACCACGTCGAACCAGAACTCGCGGCATGGGTTCATCACGTACAGACGCACGTCGATCCAGCGCGACAGCGCGCGCAGCAATGCGATATGCAGCGGCGGCATGGTCGGCAGCGCGAACACGCTGACCGCCTCCGGCCATCGCGCGTTCGAGATTGCCTCGAGATCGAGCGAGCCGAATTCATCGAGAAACCGATACGCGGGCGGCAGCGCGGCCGCGGATGTTTGCGCATGACCGCCGGCTTGCGCGAGCTCGGCGAGCACCGCGCGCCACAGCGCCGCTTGCCAGCGCTCGTCTTCGCGGGCGGCATCGCTCGCGCCGGTCAGACGCGGACCCGTTTCGTCTGCCGCGCCACTCGCGAAGATCGAGCCGCCCTTCTGCCACTGCAGCAGCCATTCGGGGCGATAGGTCAGATAGTGGTCGAGCACGGTCGCGACGCGCCGCGCGAGTTCGTAGCGCATCGACGCGTCCGCCGCATCGAGATAGGTGCGCAAACGCGGCGACGCATTCCACGGCAGCGCCTCGTCCGTGTCGTCGAGCAGCCGGTAGCAGCGCCATACGAGGCGGTCCGGCGCGAACGGCGAATGCTTCGGCACCTCGATCACGCCGCCGATCTGCGCCCACAGCCATTGCGCGAGATAACCAAAGTTCACGTTCGCGCAGATGCCCTGGCGCGCGGCGATATCGAGTTCGAGCCGCCGGCGCACGGCCGCGCTCGGCACGATTACGGGACGCGCGGTCCAAGGGTCGGACGGCGCTTGCGCGAGGTCGTCGAGCAGCGCGCCCACCAGCGTTTCGTAGCGGTTCGAGTAGAAGAGCTGAAGCATGGATTCCAGATCATATTTGGCACGCTGATGGCCCGCGAGTGATGCTCGCGAGCCACAGTGGACATTGAAGCGACAGCATAACAAACCGATCCTCAGGGCATAACCTGGCCGAATGGACGAGGTCAGATCGCGCGCAAAATCAGTTAGACTCGACGGCAGTTTCGCGCTGTCTTTCCAACTGCGGTTTTTTCGATGAATGGATTCAGGTAGTCGATGCGCTATTCGGTCGAAATAAGAAAATTCCTTTATAGCCAGTACTTTTATGGCGGCCTGCGCATCGCGGTCGGCGTGTCGTTGCCGGCCATCCTGTGCCTGATCGTGTTTCACAATCGTGAACTCGGCTTCACGATCGCGACCGGCGCGCTCGGCGCCTGCGTCGTCGACATGCCGGGCCCGCTCAAGTACAAGCACAACGAGATGCTGGCCTGCTCGGTGATCGGCTTTCTGTCCGCGCTCGCCACCGGCGTCGCCACCGTCAATCCGATCGCGCTGTGGTGTACGGTCGTGCCGCTTACGTTCGTGCTGTCGCTGATCGTCGTGTACGGCAACCGCTGGCCGCAGATCAGCTTCGCGACGCTGTTCATGATGATCATGACGCTGGAGGAGCACTTCACGCCGCTGCAGGCGCTCGTCAATGCGTCGTGGATACTGCTCGGCGGCCTCTGGTACACGTATTGGTCGACCCTCGTGAGCCGCTGGATGGTGCATCGGATCGAGCAGCAGGCGCTTGCCGAAAGCGTGTTCGCATGCGCGGACTATCTGCTTGCGCGCGCCGCGTTCTACGATCTCGACAACGACCTCGACGAGTGCTACCGCAACCTCGTCGACAAGCAGATCTCCGCGGTAGAGCGCCAGGACGCCGCGCGCGACATCGTGCTACGCAACCTGCCCAGGCTCAAACGCGGCAAGCTCGAACCACGCCGCGCGATGCTGTACAACCTGTTCATCAATACCGTCGATCTGCACGAGCTGTTCGTCGGCGCGCAAACCGATTACACGCTCGTGCGCAGCACGTTCGGCGGCTCCGACCTGCTGGTGTTCTATCGCGATCTGATCCGCAAGGCTGCCGAAGATCTCGAGGAGATCGGCCTCGCGGTGCTGCAGAACCAGGCGCCGCGCAAGCGCGTGAACGTGAAGGCCGAGTTGCGCGCGATCGAGTATGAAATCGAGTTGATGCGCAAGCAGGAACTGCCGACCCAGAACCCGGAGGCATATTCGGCGGTGTCGTCGAATTTCCGCCGCATCTGGAGCGCCACGCGGCTGATCGACAAGATGCGCCGCAGCCTCACCACCGAGCCGAGCCCGACCGAAACGGAACTGCGCATCGATCAGGCGCTGAGCCGCTTCGTGACGAGCCGGCGCGTGCCGTTCGGGCAGATCTTCTCGAATCTGACCATGGCCTCGCCGAGCTTTCGCCATGCATTGCGCGTGACGATCGCGGTCGCCGTGGGCTTCTGGCTCGGCCGCCTGCTGCCGCTGACCAACGCGTACTGGATCGTGATGACCACCGTCATCATCCTGAAGCCCGGCTACTCGCTGACCAAGCAGCGCAACGGTCAGCGGATCATCGGCACGCTGATCGGCTGCGCCGCGAGCATCGCGCTGATCATCTTCGTGAAGGAGCCGCACATCCTGATGGTGGTGATGTTCGCGTCGATGGTGATGAGCTACAGCCTGCTGCTGTTCAACTACACGGCGAGCGTCGTGTTCACGTCGTCGTATGTGCTGCTGCTGTTCCATCTGCTTGCGCCGGGCAGTCTGCGCATCATCGGCGAGCGCGCGATCGACACCGTGGTCGGCTGCGCGATCGCGATCGCGGCGAGCCACCTGTTCCCGTACTGGGAGTACCGCTTGATGGGCAAGCTCGTCAACAACATGATCAGCGCGACGCGGCAGTATCTCGAAGCGAGCTGGTGGTGGAGCGGCAAGCCGGCCGCCGCAGTGGTCGCGGCCGTGACCGAAGCGGGCGCGCGCGCGCCAGCGGCCGCGATGGCGGACCCGGCGCTCGGCTTTGGCGGGCCGGCGCTCGCAGTCGCTGGAGCCGAAGCCGAAGCCGAAGTGGAGAGTGGCGCCGGTGCGCGCCGCGCGGAGCGCGCGAGCCGTGCACAGCCGGTCGCCGAAGCTGGTGCCGAGGCGAACGCGGGCGACGCAGCCCAAAGCACGACCACGATCCGCAATCCGACCGCGCGCCCGGCAAGCGGTGCATCGGCTGCCGCCGCCGCGGCGGCGACCGCGCTCGACCGTGATTACCGCTACCGGCTCGCGCGCAAGAACGTTCACGTCGCGTTCGCGAATCTCGGCCAGGCGTTCCAGCGCATGATGCTCGAACCGAAGTCCGCGCAGAAGTTCGTGCCGGAGTTGAACGGTCTGCTGGTGCGCAGCCACGTGCTCGCGTCGCAGATCACGGCCGCCGCGCCGCTGCTGCGCACCTCCGCGCAACAGCAGCAACAGGTCGAGGACATCTCGCTACAGCCGCTGCAGCGCGCACTGAGCCTCGTGCGCGACAACCTGAGCGCCGCCGAAGCAGGCACCGCGTTGCCCGCCGAGCAGAGCGAGCAGATCAAACTGATGAGTCGCGAACTCGATGCGATGGTCGTCAACACGGAGAAATCGCCGGACTATACGGCCGATGCGGTGCACGACACGAAGCTGCTCGCGCATCAATGCAAGCAGATGCTCGCGGCGTCCGCGCAGATTCGCAAGGACGCGAGCATCATCCGGTTGCCGGAGGAGTGAAGCTGCGAGGCACGCGGGCGTTATTGCGCTGCGCCGCTCGCCGGTTTCAGTGCGTTGACTGCCGCGGCTGCCTCCGAGGCCACCGGCGGCACCTGGGTGGGCTGGCTCTCGAACTCGTGCTTTTGACGGATCGCGTTGTAGATCAGCGTTGCGATCACGAGCAGAATCGCCACCACGATAAAGACGGCGATGCCAAAGGTCGGGTTCTTCTTGCGCGGCGGTCTGGTCATGAAGCGGGCTCGGTTCGCGTAGCAGTCGCGGATGGGTCGGAGAAGGCGGCATTCTACGCCCAGTGAGCTTGCACGCGGCTTGCAGCCGACGGGAGCGGTATGGATGCGCCGTGGCGCGTTTGCTATCGAAACAGCAAGCGGCGCTCCTGGCATTCACGGATGCTCCATGAGCATCACGTTACCGCCGACGAACGCACCGGCAACGCCGTCGAATACTTGATCTGCTCCATCGCGAAGCTCGAACTCACGTCGTACAGCGGCACGGCCGTGATCAATTGCTTGTAGATCCGGTCGTAGTCGTCGATATCGGAGACCACCACGCGCAGCAGATAGTCGGTCTCGCCGCTCATCCGGTAGACCTCGACCACTTCGGGAATATCGCGCACCGCCTGCGTGAACGCGGCGGCCCATGTCTCCGTGTGCTGGTTCGTGCGCACCGCCACGAACACCGTGGTCCCGACGCCGAGCTTGCGCGCATCGCACAGCGCCACCTGCGCGCGAATCACGCCCGCCTCCTTCAGGCGCTGAAGCCGCTTCCAGCAAGGCGTCTGTGACAGATTCACGCGCTGCGCAAGTTCGGCGATCGGCATCGTCGCGTCCGCCTGCAGCAATTCGAGCAGCTTCCGATCGATGATATCCATACCCATACCCCCACCCCTCATAGGAAATTATTCTACTTTTCTGTTGGTCGAGGGAATTATATGGAAACTCTTTCTCCGGGCAAACCGGTATAAATATCGATACCGAAAATTGCCGACCAGCAGCGCCCGTGCTGCGTCAACACCATGAGCGACGACCTTCGCGCCACCGCTTTCGAGCATCTTCCCGACTACCTGAAGTCGCTGCCGGACCCGGTCCGACTCGAAGCGGCCGCGTTATCTACGCACACGCTGCGCCATATGAAGCGCACACCGATCGAGCGCCTGTGCGACACGCTCGACGCGATGTTCGAAGCCTGCGCGAAATTTCCGGAACCGTCGCATTCGACGTTCTTCGCGCGCAGCATGCGGCTCGCGCTCGCCGAGGCGGCCGCCGATCCGGCGCTGCTCGCACCGATACAACGCGAAGGCTCCGCCGACACCTATCGGCGCCATCTGCTCGTCGCCGATCCGCAAGGCCGCTATGCGATCGCCGCGCTGGTCTGGCAGCCCGGCCAGGCGAGCCCCGTGCATGCGCATCACACGTGGTGCGGTTACGCGGTGGTCGAGGGCAAGCTGAGCGAAACGGTCTTCGAATGGGACGACGCGCAGCAATGCGCGAGTGCGCTGCGCATTCAGACACGCAAACGCGGCGCGGTGTCGTACGTGCGCGGCGGCCGTGCCGCGATTCATCGGCTCGGCAACAGCAGCGATGCGCCGGCGGTGTCGCTGCATATCTACGGCGTCGAAGGCGCGCGGATCGGCACGCACGTGAACGACATCGTGCGCACGGCCGACGCCGCGGAGATGGTTCAACAACGGTTGCACGTCACGACGACACGTGACGTGATGTGATGTGACGCGTTCGCGCGACTACGAAGTCATGCGAGCACACAAGCACGCGACCGTCCTCGCACGGTCCCCGACAAACCCCCGCCTCAGCTCTTCCCACCGACATCGCCCGCCGTCGGAATCTGCGGCGGAACCGGTGCGGTCTGTCCGGTCGGCGGCGGCGCCGGACGCGGTTCGTGCGACACGTCACGCGCGGGCGCAAGCGGCACTTGTGTCGATGCGCGCGCCGACGGGCCGACGGCGCCCACTTCATACTCCGCTTCGCGCAGATGCTCGTGCGCCGCTTCGCGGGTTCGTTCGCGCGCGGGTTCATGCGCCCTTTGATGGTCTTTGCCGTGCGCGCCGTCGCCCGCCCGCTGGTGCGCGTCGGCACCCGCATCCACAGGCGCGACGAACCCGGTCATCTCATCGTCGCGCAACGGCTCGCCCTCGCTATCCTTCGACGACGTGTACACCCGCATCTGCGCGACCGGAATCTCGATGCCCGCCTCGTCCATCTTGCGCTTGAGCCGCAAATTGAACGCCCGCGCGACGCTCCATTGCTGCAGCGGCCGCGTCTTGATCTGCCCTTTGACGACCATCCAGTTCGGATCGAAGCGGTCGAGACCCCACACCTCGATCGGCCCGAGCATCTCGCGCCGGTAGCGGAAGTCGGCCATCAGCTCCGCGCCGACTTCGCGGATCAGCTGCGTGATCTCGTCGACATCAGTCGAAAACGACATGCGCACCTCGAACACCGCATACGCGAAATCGCGCGACAGGTTCTTCACGATCTTGATCTGCGAGAACGGAATCGCGTGGATCGCGCCCTGCCCGTCGCGCAGCCGCACGGTGCGGATCGACAGATGTTCGACCGTGCCCGCATGGCCGCCATCGACGTCGATCCAGTCGCCGACCGAGATCGTGTCCTCGATGATGATGAAGAGCCCGGTGATCAGGTCGGTCACCAGCGACTGCGCGCCGAAGCCGATCGCCAGACCGATCACGCCCGCGCCGGCAAGCAGCGGCGTCACGTTGATGCCGAGGTTCGCGGCGGTGACGATGCCGCCGATCGTCATGATCGACACGAGCAACACGTTGCGCACCAGCGGCAGCATCGTGCGGGCGCGCGTGCTCGGGCTGCGCGCCTTGTTGCGCGGGCTGCCCGGATTGAGCGTTTCGGTGATCGCGGTGTCGACCAGAATCCACAGCAGCCACGCGATAAATACGGTGGCGACGATCGCCGTGATCGCATGCGCGATGCCGCGCGCCGCCACGTTCCTCTCGATCACCTCGGCCAGCGACACGTCCCACAGACGCGCGGCCAATTCGAAGAAAAACAGCCAGATGAACAAGGTCAGCAAGGTGCCGCAAAAGCGCAACAGGCGCGTCAGATACGGCGAGCGGCGCCGCGCGCGGGCGCTGCGCGGGCGCGTCATGCGAAGCACGATCGCCGACAGGAAAAACGCCAGCACCAGCAGCAGCGCGGTCACGATCGAGATCTGCAGCACGTTTTCGCTGGAGCCGGAGCCGCCCAGCGTCGCGACCACCGACGCGGCCGCCAGCACCAGCACCGGCACGTGCCACATCGCGGCAAGCACCTCGAACGCATCGGTCGCCGCCCTGTGGTCGTTGCGCTGCTCGTACGGCCGGTTGCGGATCAGGTGCGCGACCGGCCGGCGGAAAGCGAGCGCGAAATAGCCGGTCAGCACGGCGGCCGTCATGTTGGCCGCGGTCGAAATCAGCGCGGCGAGGTTGGTGCCGATCTGATGCTCGACGTCGTAATTGACGGCCGCGTCGCCGAGCGCGCCGCACACGCCGATCACGAACAGCACGCGGCGCGCATGATCGATGAGCAATCGCACCGCGACGCGCCGGTGGCCCGAGCCGAACAGCGAGAACATGATCAGGCAGATCGCGGAAAACACCGCGCCCGCGACGATCGCATACGCGACCACCATGCCGAGCGTGCGGCCGAGCGCATCGGGCATCGCGCGCATGAACAGTAGCGCCGCGATGAACGCGATGATCCACGGACCGACGCGGCGCAACGCGAAGATCAGCAGCTCGCGCGTGGTGGGATTGGGCCGCAGCACCAGCTCGACGCCGAAGCGCCGGTGCAGCCGATGCTGCAGATAGATCAGCGCGCCGGCACAGGCGCCCCAGCCGGCCAGCATCCCCAGCATCGCCAGCAGGATCGAGCCGAGACCCTCGCGCCCCTGGCCGGAGACGATCGTGTACAGCTCATTGCCGGCAGCGGTCACGCGGCCGCTCCAGTAGCGCACTGGCGTGCGGCCCTGATGCACGTCGGATTCGAACGACGCGATACCCGATGCGATCGCGCCGAGCAGGCCCGGACTAGGTTGCACGGCCGCGGGCGAAGGCGGGCCGACGGTTTGCGCGGCGCTTTGCGATACGTCGCGCAGCTTCTTCAGCTGGGCGACGAGTGCGCTGCGCTGGCGGTCGTTGTCGAGCGTGGCGATCACGCTGTCGAGCGAGCGCGCAAGCTCCGCCTGGCTCGCGGGCGACGGCGCCGACGCCGCCTCGGGCGCCGACGCACCCGAGGCGGCGGACGCGGGCGCCGCGTTCACCGTCGCGCTGTTGATCAGGCTCTGCAATGCCGGGATCACCGGCGTGCCGCCGCCGACCGCGGGGCCGGCGGCCTGCGCGATGCACGGCAGCGCGCCGAGGCACAGAATCAGCGCGGCGCACACGAGCGCGGTCAACCAACCCAGCACATATGCGCTCGCGCGCGGGTGGGCAGCGCCGCTAGCAGTGCCGCGAGCGGCGTGATCGGAGGAGAGATGAGGGGCGGTGAGAATCGCCGGCTGCTGCCCGCCGCCAGACGGCGCAGCCTCGGACTCACGCCGCGACGGGCATGACTGCATGGCAATCCGTGAGAAAACGGCAGACGCCAGTGTAGCCGCAGTTACGCCCGGCGCGCCCGAACATGCGTAACCGAATGTTAGTACGCTTGCGCGGCCGGCGAATTCGATGCGCCGATCGTCAGTACGCGACCGTCGCGATCTGGCGGACGAAGCGGCCCTGCTCCAGTTCGTCGACGAACGCGATCGCGTAGTCTTCGGCCGAAATGCGGCTGTTGCCGTCCGCATCCGCGATCAGCGTGTTCGCGCCCGTGCGGAACTTGCCGGTGCGCTCGCCCGGCGCGATCAGCGCGGCCGGCGCGAAGAACGTCCAGTCGAGATCGGTCACGCCGCGGTAGTAGTCCAAGGCGTCGCGATGCGCGAGCGCAATGCCCTTGTACGCGTCCGGAAAACTGTCGGTATCGACCAGGTGCTTGCCCGGCGCGACTTCGAGCGAGCCCGCGCCGCCTACCACGACGACGCGCTTCAGCCCCGCCGCGCGCACCCCTTCGACCAGCGCGCGCGTGGCTTGCGAAAGCCTGGTGAGATCGCCTTGCGGCGGCGCATACGCGCTTGCGACGACGTCCTGACCGCGCACCACCGCGCCGACGCTCGCGGCATCGAGCAGATCGGCCTGCGCCGCATGCAGATTCGCGACGCCGGCCGGCACGCGCGCCGGATCGCGCACCAGTGCCGTCACCTGATGCCCGCGACGCGCGGCTTCCGCGGCAATCCGCGAGCCGATCATGCCGGTCGCGCCAAACAAGGCGATCTTCAGTTGCTTGCTCATATCAGCGTACTCCTCAGGTTGTCTTATATGTAACAGCGATAGTTACATATAACGAGAAAAAAAGCGGGGCTCTCACCCCGTTCATTGGTTAGTCACCGCCAAGCCCGGCGCTTGCGCTCGCGATGCTTCTCCGAGCGGACCACGTCGGCGGTCGCATCGGCGAGCGTGCGCGCGGCCAGCGCCGCTTCCATCGCCTGCTGCGCTTCGTCGATGATCCCGCTCAACACGCTCTGGATATTGCGCCCCACCATGCACGCGGGATTCGGCTCCTCGCGATGCAACGCGAACAACTGCGCGTCCTCCACTGCGCGATAGACGTCTAGCAGCGTGATTTGTTCCGGCCGCCGTGCGAGCAACGCGCCGCCACCGGCTCCCATCTGCGACGTGGTGAGGCCGGCCTCCGAGAGCATGGCCAGAAGCCGGCGGATCAGCGCGGGATTCGTGTTCACGCTGCCCGCGATCATCTCCGACGACAACGGCACGCCGCCCTGTAACGACAGCAATGCGAGCACATGCACGGCAAAGGCAAACCGGCTACTCATGTTCACGGCAGATCCGTCCCGCAACGACAATGTGTAACCATCGTAATTACATATACCTCCAAAGTCAAACGGCGAAAGCCGGATCGAACCGCGCGCGGATCATTTGTCCATCTGCTTCTGCGCGTCGGCGGACTCGGTCGATGCGCTCGACGAAGCCGACGAGCTCGCATTTTGCGCCGACCACGCCTGCAGCTTGCGCCCCGCCGTTTCGAGGCCCTGGCCCGTGATCGACGCGGCCCTGCCGAGCTGCGCGTTGGCCGCGCTCGCCGCGTTCTGCAGGTTGGCCTGCGCGCTCGACGCGAGCGCGGCCGGGTCGATCCTGATCGACGGCGCGGAGGCCGAGTCGAGGTTCTGCTGCGCGGCGTCCTTGGTCGCGGTGACCTGTTGGCCGACGTAGCTCGCGGTCTGATCGAGCTTCTGACCGGCAAGCTGCGCGGCGTCGTTGAGCTTGCCCGCGACCTGGCCGGCCGAAGCGTCGTTTTTCTGGCACGCGGCCAGCGCGCCGAACACGAAGACCACGACCGCCGCGCGGCGCAATAAGGATGAGGAAACAGATGAAATCATGATCAGAAGGAGCCGCACCGAGCGGCTCGCACTTGCGAAGATGTGCCCATGATACCGCCGTTGCGCCGCGCGGCCGCTTCGAGTCACCCCGGCGAGCCATCGACGATTACGACGAAACCTCGGATGCGGTTCGCCGCAAGGCCATGCAACTGAACCACAACCCCGCGTCGACCAATGCGATCATCGCCGGGCGAGGAAACGGAAGCGTGGAAACAGCTGTCTTCATCGACCGACTTCGCTGCGTAAGCGAAGAAAGCAGCGGTTCGGCATTTCGCCGAGCCGCTGCTCGCCTGAATCGCCGTTGCGCGAATATCACCGAGCCAGTTAATTCGCCGGCGTCAGTATCGCTGCGCCGCATCCTTCAGCAGAAAAACCAGGAATTTGGCCGGCTTGGTCTTGCTGGCATTGCGCCCGACCGTGTGCACGTCGTTCGGCCCTTCGTAGAAGGTCTGGCCCGGCTTCAGCGTGACGGTCTGGCCGCCGCGCACGCCCATCACGATCGAGCCTTCCAGCACATAGATGAAGCCGTGTGCATCATGCCGATGCACCGGGTCCGCACTGCCGGGCGGATACTCGACAGAGAGCACCGTGACTTCCTTGCCCGGATAGTCTTCCAGCGCCCTGGTCATCAGCGGCGTAACTTGCGCTTGCAGCGGCTCGTGCGCGTGTGCGGCGCCCGCTGCGAGCAGCAGCGATGCGATCAGCCATCTGGAACTATGCATGACGGTGCTCCGTTGCGCGTCGCTCAGGCGAGGCCCGACTTGTCCACGCCAAAGGCTTTGTCGTAGATGCCCGGCGGGATGCGAAAGCCAATGTTGACCCGATTCCACGCGTTGATCGACATCACCTGGAAGGTCAGGTCGGACAACTCCTTCTCCGAGAACTGGGTCCGCACGCGATCGTAGAGTTCATCGCTCACACCTAGCGGCGAAATCTGAGTCAGCGCCTCGGTCCAGGCTAGAGCGGCACGCTCGCGCGGCGTGAACAGATTGGACTCGCGCCACACGGCCACGTGATGCAGGCGCAACGGACGCTCGTCATGGATCGTGGCCTCCTTCACGTGCATGTCGACGCAGAACGAGCAGCCGTTGAGCTGCGACGCGCGGATGTCGACGAGATGGCGGATGGTTTCCTCGATTGCGGACCTCTTGAGCACGAGGCTGAACTCGACGAACTTCTTGAACAGTTCCGGGGATTGCTGCTGGTAGTCGATGCGCTGGGTCACGGCATGTCCTTTGTGCGGTTGGAGAAAGGAGAAACGTTGCGGGAATGCGGTTCAGTCCGTCGCGACGGAGCGGCTGAGCCAGGTGTGGAAGCGCGTCGGGCCGATGCGATGACCGCCGCCGGCGACCAGGGTTCGGTCGTCCAGCTCTGCGCCGACATAGCGAGCGTGGACATCGGCGATCACGGTGCGTGGATCCTTGTGCGCGGCGAGGAACTTGCGAGCGAGTTCGTCGAGTGGGAAGCGGTCCGGACCGGCGAGTTCGGTCATGTCGTTCAGCGGCATCCCCACCGCAAGATCGGCGAGGACTGCGCAGACGTCATCGGCGGCGACCGGCTGGATCAGCGCGGGCGAAAGGCGCACCTCGCCTCGCTGGGCGCTGGCCTCGATGGTGCCGCCGACGAATTCGAAGAACTGGGTGGCACGCAGCAGCGTGTACGGGACGGGCGACGCCTTGAGCAGCGTCTCCTGCGCAGCCTTGGCGCGAAAATACCCGCTTTGCTGCAGGCGTTCGGTGCCCACGACGGACAGAGCAAGATGGTGCTCGACGCCCGCCGCGTGTTCGGCGGCCAACAGGTTGCGCCCCGCCGTCTGGAAGAAGCTCATCACGGCCTCGTCCTCGAAGGACGGCGCGTTGGCGACATCGACGACGACATGCGCGCCTTCGAGCGCTTTCGCCAACCCGTCGCCCGTCATCAAGTCCACCCCGGTCGACGGGGATGCGGCCACCACGTCGTGACCATCGCGGCGAAGCCGCCGCACCACGTTCGAGCCGATCAGTCCGCTGCCACCAATGACGACCACTTTCATGTTCCACTCCCTCCGGTTCGGTTGACGAAGTGCTTGCTGCTTGATCCGATGGGTGCAGTATCATTTCCAGCCGCCGGCGCCGCTTTGTCTGCGCCTTGTATTTCCGTCCAAAATTCCTCCATTCGCTTCATCAGCGCGCCGGGTAGCGCATACCTGGCGGCTTTCTCGTCCTGGAGTCCCCAATGCAATGGGTTTTCGCTGACTGCACGCTGGACCTGGAGCGTCGCGACCTGCGCCGCGCTTCCCAGGCGGTCGCCACGACGCCGAAAGTGTTCGATCTGCTGGTTTATCTGGCGAGCCATCGCAACCGGGTCGTGGGCCGCGATGAGTTGATCAATGCAGTGTGGGACGGACGCGTGATTTCCGAATCCACCATGGCCAGCCACGTGAACGCCGCGCGCAGCGCGGTCGGCGATGACGGTCAGCAGCAGCGGGTGATCAAAACCCTGGCGCGCAAAGGATTCCGGTTTGTCGCCGACGTCATCGAGCATCCGGCATCGGATCAGGCCCGCGAGAAAACATCGACGCCGATCGAGACGTCATCGCCGGATGCGGCGCAGGGCAGCAAGCCTTCCATCGCCGTCCTGCCTTTCGTCAATCTCAGCGGTGACCCGGAGCAGGACTACCTGGCCGACGGTGTGATCGAGGACGTCATCACCGCGCTGTCGCGATACCGCTGGTTGTTCGTCGTCGCGCGCAACTCGAGCTTCACTTACAAGCATCGCAACGTGGATGTGAAGCAGATCGGGCGAGAGCTCGGCGTGCGCTATGTGCTCGAAGGCAGTTGGCGGCAGGCACAGGGCCGCGTTCGCATCACCGGCCAGCTCGTCGATGCGGGCACCGGCGCGACCCATTGGGCTGGCCGCTTCGAAGGCGTGCTCGACAATATTTTCGAGTTCCAGGACCAGATCGCCGACAGTGTGGTCGGCGCGATTGCGCCGCAGGTCGAACAGGCCGAGATCGCTCGCGCGCGGTTCAAACCGACCGAAAGTCTGCGTGCGTACGACTACTACCTGCGTGGCATGGCGCAGCTTCATCGAGGCAGCCGCGAAGCGATCGACGAAGCGTTGCCGTCATTTCAGCGCGCATTTGCGTGCGACCCTGAGCTTGCATCGGCGTACGCGATGGCGGCCTGGTGTCATTGCTGGCGCAAGGTCAATGGCTGGATGCACGATCGCCCAAGAGAAATGGCGGAAGGCTCCGAGTGGGCGCGTCGTGCCGTGGAGTTGGGCAAGTACGACGCCGTCGCTCTCGCGCGCAGCGGTCATGCGCTATCGCATCTGGCCGGCGACCTGCCCGAAGGTATCGCCTTGCTGGATCGGGCGCTCGAATTGAATCCCAATCTTGCCGCCGCGTGGTTTCTCGGCGCATTTCTCCGCTTGTGGCATGGCGAAACTGAACAGGCGATCAGGCAATTTGCCCACGCGATGCAATTGAGCCCGTTGGATCCAGAGCGTTATCGGATGCAGTTCGGCTTGTCGGC
Source organism: Paraburkholderia sp. BR10954 (assembly GCF_040965775.1). Lineage (NCBI taxonomy): Bacteria > Pseudomonadati > Pseudomonadota > Betaproteobacteria > Burkholderiales > Burkholderiaceae > Paraburkholderia > Paraburkholderia sp. BR10954. The sequence goes on along the minus strand of NZ_JBFRCK010000010.1, from coordinate 197,125 downwards.
GGCGCATTTGTTCATGGGCAACTTCGTCGAAGCCGCTCTGTGGGCCGAGAAAGCCATCCGGGATTTGCCGAGTTTCGGCCTGGCCTACGCAACGCTCGCCGCGAGTCAGGCCTGGCTCGGCAAACCAGCGGAAGCTCGACGAGCTGCGATTCGCTTACGCGAGCTGATTCCCGACTTGCGCCTCGGCAACTTGACCGACTGGATGCCGATCCGCCGCGACGAAAACCTTGCCGTCTTCACGGAAGGCTTGGCCAAGGCGGGATTCGATTCTGAACCCTGCGAGGATTGATGCAATCCTGCAGCGGGCATCGGCATGCAGCGGCGCTCGCCTCGACATCGTTCAACGCTCTCCCACATTTCAGAATCTTCCGACGGTTGTAGACGAAACACCTCCCTATAGTCGCGGCTGCTTTTAGGGAGTGCTGTTTCGATGAAACTGATCGACTGGATAGTCACCCTCGTCATCATGCTGATGGTGATCGTCTTCTTCTGTGCGCGCCGGCCGCCCACCTGGTCGCACGACTCCCGTGCCCGGCATATGAAGGGAACCCGTTTGCTGATGCAGGCCGCGTGCGCGCTGTGGGTGGCGCTGCTGGCTGTCACGAATGGCCTGTTTGCCGTCGAAGGGATTGCCGGCGTTCGGCCAACGCCGGCCGAGTCGTCCGCCGGCATCGCCGTGCTGCTGGCTTGCAGTTGCTACTGGTCGGTGCGCGGCCGGAGACTGCTGAAGCGGCGACGGATTTTCGCCGGTTGAGGAACGGGCGGGCGCCACCCGCACCGCACGCACGATCGAGCGCCCCTACCGCGCAGTGATTCCTCGCACCGCATCGATCGAAGGTGCGGGCAACCCGGTTCCGGCGCTAAGGCCTGCCCCCGCGGCGCCCTGCGCGCCCTCGAGCGCACCGCGCGCCGCCGAAGCCGGAGCCGGAGCCGGAGCCGCCACGACGAGCGCTGGCGCGCCAGCCGCGGCCGGTTCCGAGCCCGCGGCACCCGCCGCCTCTGGCAGCGACAGATAGAACGTCGTACCCACCCCCTCCTTCGATTCCGCCCACACTCGCCCGCCGTGCCGCTCGACCATCCGCCGCACGAGCGCGAGGCCAATGCCCTCGCCGGCCGCCGCGTTGCCGTGCAGGCGCTGGAACGCGGTGAACAGCCGCGGCAGCGCGATCGCCGGGATGCCGAGGCCGTTGTCGCGCACGTAGAAGATTCGCAGCGAATGCACGCCCGGCGGCGCGGGCGTCGTGCCGATTTCGACGCGGCCCTCGCGCGCCGGGTCCAGATAGTTGACCGCGTTGCCGATCAGGTTCGCGAAGATCTGCTCGAGCGCGGTCGGATCGCCCCATACCGCGGGCAGTTCGCCGACCGTCACGCGCGCGCGCCGCACGCGGATCGACCCCTGCATCGCATCGACGACGCGCTGCACGATGTCGCGCACATTGACCTTCTGGCGCCGGTACTCGACACGCCCGACGCGCGACAGCCGCAGCAGCGCGTCGATGATGTGCGACGCGCGCATCACCGCGGTCTGCAGATAGTGCAGCGCCTCGCCAATGTCCTCGTCGACGATCCGCTCGATCCGCTCGCGCGTGCTGGTCGCGAGCGACGAGCCGCGCACCGCGTCGCGCAACTCGTCGCAGGCGCGAATCAGCTCTTTCGAAAATCCCTGCAGGTTCACCAGCGGCGCGCGCAGATCGTGCGACACGCTGTAGATGAACATTTCGTTTTCCTGAGTCTGCTGGCGCAGCGTCTCGTTGATGCGAGCAAGCTCGGCGGCGCGGCGTTCGAGGTCCGCGTGAAAACGCGCCTCGATGCGCTCGGCTTCGAGCAGACGGCGGCTCGTCTCGTGCAAGGTCAGATCGAGCCGCGCGATTTCATCGCGACCCGCGCCGAGCGGCGCGAGCGGCTCGTTGCCGGCAAGCCTGCCCGCGTTGTCGGACAGCAGCGCGAGCCGGCCGCGCACGCCGCGCGTGAAGATCCCGATGGCGAGCGCGACGAACAGCAGCGAGCCCAACGCGGCCGCGACGATCAGCGTTTGTTCGCGCTCGCGCACGGCGGCGACGGCATTCGAGCGCGACATGTCTAGACGGCGCTCCTCGGCCTGGAACGCGCTCACCTGCAAGCGGAAATGATCGAGCACGTCGGCCTGGGCGAGATCGTGGAAGCGCGCGAGAATCTCGGCGCGCCGCCCGGCGCGCAGCATATCCTGGATGCGGTCGGACCACTGGCGGTATGCCTGCACCGCCTGGCGCACCTCGACCACGCGCTCGACTTGCGCGGGATTGTCGCCGACGAGATCGACGAGCTCGTCGATGCGCCGGTCGACGTCCATCCATACTGCGATCGGGGTCGTGAAGCGTGCGTCGTTGGCAAGTACCGCGCCGCGCAGCGCGACCGATTCGGACAGCACCGGATCGAGAATCGCCGTGCTCTGGCGCAGCACCTCCTCGGTATGCATCGCCTGACGCTCGGCCATCGTCGCATCGACCTGCGCCTTCACGACGCCAGTGAGCAGCGCGAGTTCGAAAACGGCCGGAATCGCGATCAGCAACAGGCCTTTGGTGGTCAGTCTCATGCGGGCCCATGGGAGGGGTTGGCCGGCGGATCGTGCACGGAGTCGGCACATTATGTCGGCGTTTGCGCGGGAAAACAAAGAGGGACACGAACCCGTCGACCACCGTACCCCCCCCGCCGCTCGATTGCGCGCCAGGATTGGGCATCGACAGCATCTCGCTGCGTCAGGATTCCGAATAAACATGTAATTTAAATCGAATATTTCGCCCTTTTCTGGGTCAGCCTGCGTAGCCGTGACGATTTATGCACTTTCTCTGTGCCTCGCTTCTCTGTTCGGGTGCATGGCGCGCTCGGACGGCGCATCGCTCGAAACCATCCGGCTTCCCATCCCGGTGCCCGGTTGCACCGGGCCGACGCGGCCAGCACGACTATGGCCCACTTCTTGCTCGCATAGCGCACTTTTTTGGCACAAGCGGGACATATCGATGGAAAGTCTGAAATACGGCGCCGATACCGAGTTTCTTTTGATCGGCGCCGCCATGGTGCTGGCGATGCACGCAGGATTCGCCTTCCTGGAGCTCGGCACTGTGCGCAAGAAGAACCAGGTCAATGCACTGGTCAAGATTCTGGTGGACTTCGCGGTGTCGACGATCGCGTACTTCTTCATCGGCTACACGATCGCCTACGGCGTGCAGTTTTTCGACGGCGCCGCGACGCTCGCCCAGCACAACGGCTATGCGCTCGTGCGCTTTTTCTTCCTGCTGACGTTTGCCGCCGCGATCCCCGCGATCGTGTCGGGCGGAATCGCCGAGCGCTCCAAGTTCAACCCGCAGCTGTTCGCGACGTTCGTGCTGGTCGGCTTCGTCTATCCGTTCTTCGAAGGCATCGCGTGGAACGACCGTTTCGGCATTCAGGACTGGCTCACGCAGGCGTTCGGCGCGCCGTTCCATGACTTCGCGGGTTCGGTGGTGGTGCACGCGTTCGGCGGCTGGGTCGCGTTGCCGGCCGTGCTGCTGCTCGGCGCGCGCCACGGCCGCTATCACCGCGACGGCGGCATCGCCGCGCATCCGCCGTCGAACATTCCGTTTCTCGCGCTCGGCGCATGGGTGCTGACGGTCGGCTGGTTCGGCTTCAACGTGATGAGCTCGCAGACCCTCGACAAGATCAGCGGCCTCGTCGCGGTCAACTCGCTGATGGCGATGGTCGGCGGCACGCTGAGCGCGTGGTTCGCGGGCCGCAACGACCCGGGCTTCACGTACAACGGCCCGCTCGCCGGGCTCGTCGCGGTGTGCGCGGGCTCGGACATCATGCATCCGCTTGGCGCGCTGGTGACGGGCGGCATCGCCGGCGTGCTGTTCGTCTATATGTTCACCTGCGTGCAGAACCGCTGGCGTATCGACGACGTGCTCGGCGTGTGGCCGCTGCACGGCCTGTGCGGCGCATGGGGCGGCATCGCGGCCGGCATCTTCGGCGCTCACGCGCTCGGCGGGCTGGGCGGTGTGTCGTTCGCCTCGCAGATCATCGGCACGCTCGGCGGGATCGTCGTGTCGGGGCTCGGCGGCACGGTCGTGTACGGTGCGATCCGCATGACGGTCGGCCTGCGGCTCGACCAGGAAGAGGAATACAACGGCGCCGATCTGTCGATTCACAAGATTTCGGCGACGCCGGAGTGAACGAGGTCGGCGCTCGCGGAGAACGGAAGAGACGCGGCGAGAGGCGCGGAGAGTCGCGGGCCAGATGCCTGTCCCCAAAATCCGCGCGCCGATGCTAGACTTCGCGGCTGGAGATGGCATTCTCCATTAACCGCCCATGGGGCTGATGATGCCTGCTACGCCCGGTTATGCGGACGCGGCATCAATTCGCCCGCATCAACCGGTTTGTCGACGTTTCCGGTTCGATCCTCTTCCATGTATTGGTCTTTTCTCGCTGTCGCGATTGGCGGCGCACTCGGCTCGCTGTTTCGCTGGTTCCTCGGCTTTCGACTGAACCCGGTCTTTAGCGACCTGCCGCTTGGCACGCTCGCCGCCAACGTGATCGCCGGCTACATCATCGGTGTGGCGGTCGCGGGCTTCGCGCGGGTGCCCCAGCTCTCGCCGGAATGGCGGCTGTTCGTCATCACCGGTCTGATGGGCGGGCTGTCGACGTTCTCGACGTTCTCCGCGGAAGTCGTGCAGCGCCTGCAGGACGGCCGGCTCGGCTGGGCGGCCGGCGAAGTGGCGATTCACGTGAGCACGTCGCTGATCATGACGATTCTCGGCATCGCGACGGTTTCGCTGCTGGCGCGCTGAGGCGTGTTGATGCTGCTTGGCAATGCAGCAATGTTCGCCGTTCCGTATCACACGCTCTTTCACCCGACCAGCGCCGTGCTGTTCGGAACCGGCTACGGCCTCGCCTATCCCGTGATCCAGGAACAAGCCGTCAACCATTCCAGTGCCATCCATCGTCACGCCGCGCTGACATGGTTCATCGTCGCTTGCTCGCTCGGTGCGTTCGGCTTTCCGGCTGTCGGCGGCTGGGTGCTCGTGCAGGCTGGGAGGAGCGCGTTGACCGCACTGATCGCGATATGCGGCATGTCGGTACTCGTGCTATCCGCACTCCGCGACCGGCGAAGTCTTACTGCGCAATTCCGTTCGTGAGCGCCACGCGGGGTCTCCGGCCCGCTCCCTGAAACAGCACCGAGGCCACCAGCACCAGGATCAGGTAGCGATCGACAACGAAACATTGCCGAGCCGTCTCGTCCAGGCGGTCACGCGCGGCGACGCGTTTTGCAGCGCGCTCGCGCAAAGGAAAATCACCACGACTTGCCGCCCCGCATCGCCATCAGCATCGCCGACGTGGAGCGCATCGACAGCAGCCGTTGCGCGAGCACAGGAAACAACAAGAAGAAAAAGACAGCGTCGACAACAACCGCGACGGAATGTTGAATGACAAATAAAGGGAATTCCACGCCTGCAACACCAGGAGCTGTAAAGCCGCATTGACGGCTACCTCCACACCGCTCGTGGTGTGCACGATCGGCGGCGCTGAATCGATGTTGCTCAGCTCAGTGTCGAAAGGGTGGGAGTTCACAGCCATTAATGCAGCGCTCAGAGCTAGCGTAATAACGTGAATCGGATAAATATGCTAAAGCAGTTGATAAAAAATATTCTGCGCCGAGACCGTACGACAGATTAAATCCCGACGTGATAAAGAAGAAACTCGAGCGGGCGAAGGACGGCAAGATAGCAGGCCGGCACGAGCGCAGGACAGTCAGACCCGGGAGCATCGCCGTCATTTTTTTCTTACGTGAAGTATCCGTTCATTGCGTCGATTTTCATTTTTATATAATTTACTTTTTAAATCGAAAGTATTTACATCGCTCAATATGCGGAGCATGATTCGTTTAACCGCGCTATGCCGGCATGGCACTTTCTCACCATTTGCGTTTGCAAATAAATTCACAACCAACCGGAGATTAAACGAGACGGTAATTTGCCCGGTAATTGTTGCGCATCGTCCTCTTGGCGGAGACGGAAGTCTCTTGAGATTTCAGAAGGCGTGATCTAATGCCTGCATTTTGGTGCCGATTTTTTGCGAAGTTTCTCGTGCGGAATACTACGGTGCATTAACATTAGATGTTATACGGTTTTATAGCCCAAAAAAAAGGCGTCACGTTGCCGTGACGCCTTAAAAGTTCTAGCCATTCCGAGGGCCGTGCTAGAACCTGAGAGAAGGTATTTCGAAAAGCGCAAGCGCCTTGGGCGGGGCAATCGATCCTGGATTCCGGGATTTTTCCGCTTGCGCGCACCAAAATGCAGCTAAAAAGATGCGACTTTCGAAATGAGGTTCCATTTTTTATGGTTATCCTGACTAAGTCAAGCAAAAAGATATAGTCGCTCATCGATCGGCAATTTGTTCCGATACAATGATTTTCCCAAGATAAATGAAATGGATGCCCCGGTTTGGAGATGCCCCGCCCGGCGCGGGCGGTCGTCAATAGGTTAACGAACGAACAACCTGAAATACCGTTCCAAAAAAAGCATGAACCGATCCACACCCAACCAGGCCGTCGTCGCCAAAGCCCCCGCGAGCAAAGACCGGGACGGCCCGGGCGATGAAGTCACCGCGCTCGCGCGCGGCCTGACCGTATTGCGCGCCGTCGCCGCCGCGCACGCACCGCTCAGCAATCGCGAACTCGCCGAGTTAACCTGCATCCCGAAGCCCACCGTGTCGCGCATCACCGCGACGCTCGTGGGCACCGGTTTTCTGCTGCGACTGCCCGAAAGCGAGCGCTTCGTGCTGACCTCGTCGGTGCTCGAACTGAGCAACGGCTTTCTGCGCAACTTCGACATCCGCTCGCGCGCGCGGCCATTCCTGATCGAACTCGCGGAACGCACCGCGTTGTCGGTGCATCTCGCGGTGCGCGACCGCTACGACATGGTCGTCATCGATGCGATCCGGCCGCGCTCGGCGGTGCTCGTCTCGCGACTCGAAATCGGCTCACGCATGAGCTTGACGCGCACCGCCGTCGGCCGGGCGTATCTCGCCGCGCTCGCGCAAGCGGACCGCGACCGCCTGCTCGTCGGCCTGCAGACGGCCGAGGGCGATGATTGGGGCTATATCGGCAGCCGTCTCGTCAATGCGATCCAGGACACGCTCGAACGCGGTTTCGCGATCGCCACCGGCGAGTGGTACAACGGGCTGAACGCGATCGCGCTCGGCTTCGTCGGGCCGTCGGGCGAGCGCTACGCGGTCAATTGCGGCGGCTCGGCCGACCAGTGTCCGCGCGACTGGCTGATCTCGGACGCCGCACCCGCGCTGCTCGAATGCATCGACAAGATCGTGCTTGAGATCGGCGGCACGCCGGGGCGCCGGCTCGACGAATAGCGGGGCGGCGGCAATGAGCGCCAACCCGGCGCCCCGCGCAGACCGAACGCGGCGCCGGCCGCCTGCGGTCTGTGCAGTGACGAAGGCATCCCGCCCACCCTTGCCCTGCAATTCGCCAACAGCCTGTAACCTTCGTAATTAACCGAAAAATACGCGGCTGGACTGTTACAGACACCGCAACGTACGATCACGCATCCCGTCGCGGGACCGCGCCGCGAGCCGCGAGCGCCGTCAAAAAGGCCTCGCCGATCCGTGATGATTCCGCATTGCGTTAACATCTCTGTCCCGCGCCTCGGATAGCATCGCGCTGAATATTGCGCGGCGCGCGCCGCCACGACCGCCTGACACGCCGCCCATATGCCGGCCCGCCGTCTTTCGAACGGCGGCGACCGCATCGGCGGCTCACATCACAAAGCCAGCCACCTGACCGAACCGATGGACGAACAACAAAAGCACCCGGAAACCCAACGCCCCGCCGCTTCCCAGCCGTCCGCGAGCGGCGCGCAATCGAGCGCGCCCGGCGCGGTGAAACGCCACCGCGGCCGCACTGTCGCGCTGATCGTCGCGGCGCTGGTCGTGCTCGGCGTCGTACTGTGGCGCTGGCATCCGTGGGGCAGCCCCGGCAGCGGGGCGAGCGCGCCGAGTGCCGCGAGCGGCGCGCGCAGCGGCCGCCTCGGCGGCGGCGGTCCGAACGCGATGGCCAACATGCCGCAACCGGTGCACGTCGCCGCCGCGACGCAGGGCGAGATGCCGGTCGTGCTGACCGCGCTCGGCACGGTCACGCCACTCGCCACCGTCACGGTGCTGCCACAACTGAGCGGCGTGCTGCAGGACGTGTATTTCAAGGAAGGCCAGATGGTCAAGAAGGGCGACGTGCTGGCCCAGATCGACCCGCGCCCGTATGAGATTTCGCTGCGCAACGCCGAGGGCACGCTGGTGCGCGACGAGGCGCTGCTCGCCACCGCGCGTCTCGATCTCAAGCGCTATCAGACGCTGCTCGCGCAAGACTCGATCGCGAGCCAGCAGGTCGACACGCAGGCGTCGCTGGTGCGGCAATACGAAGGCACGGTGAAGGCCGACCAGGCGAACGTCGACAGCTTCAAGCTCGACCTCGTGTACGCGCGCATCACCGCGCCGGTGTCGGGCCGCGTCGGTCTGCGTCAGGTCGACCCGGGCAACTACGTGACCTCGGGCCTCGCCAACGGCATCGTCGTGATTACGCAGCTCGATCCGATCAGCGTAGTGTTCTCGACCTCCGAAGACAATCTGCAGCAGATCATCCAGCACACGCGCAACGGCGAGTCGCTGTCGGCCACCGCGTACGACCGCAGCAACACGCATCCGCTCGAAGTCGGCTCGCTGAAGACGATGGACAACCAGATCGACACGACCACCGGCACGATCAAGCTGCGCGCGATCTTCGAGAACAAGGACAACGGCCTGTTCCCGAACCAGTTCGTCAACACGCGCCTGCTCGTCGATACGATCAAGGACGCGGTGATCGTGCCGACCTCGGCGGTGCTCAACGGCTCGATCGGTACCTTCGTGTACATCGTGAAGCCCGACGACACGGTCACCGTGCGCCAGGTCAAGGTCGGCCCGGTCGATGGCGAGCGCACCAGCATCCAGTCGGGTCTCGCGGTCGGCGAGCGCGTCGTGATCGACGGTTCGGACCGGCTGCGCGAAGGCTCGAAAATCACGATCCCGGCCGAGCGGCCGCGGGGCGCGTCCGGCGCGCACGGCGCGAGCGCTCCGGCGGCCGCCTCGGGCGCACCAGCGCGTCGCGGCCGGCGCGCGCAGCAAGCATCGCAATAAAGTAAAGGCACGGCACTTACCGCATGAATCCATCCCGCGCATTTATTCTGCGTCCCGTCGGCACCGCGCTGCTGATGGCGGCGATCATGCTGGTCGGCCTCGTCGCGCTGCGCTTTCTGCCGCTGTCCGCGCTGCCCGAAGTCGACTATCCGACGATCCAGGTGCAGACCTTCTATCCGGGCGCGAGCCCGGACGTGATGACGTCGTCCGTAACGGCGCCGCTCGAGCGGCAGTTCGGGCAGATGCCGTCGCTCAACCAGATGTCGTCGCAAAGCTCGGCCGGCTCGTCGATCATCACGCTGCAATTCAGCCTCGATCTGCCGCTCGACATCGCCGAGCAGGAAGTCCAGGCGGCGATCAACGCGGCGGGCAACCTGCTGCCCTCCGACCTGCCCGCGCCGCCGATCTACGCGAAGGTCAACCCGGCCGACGCGCCGATCATCACGCTCGCGATCACGTCGAAAACGCTGCCGCTCACGCAGGTGCAGGATCTCGCCGACACGCGTCTCGCGCAGAAGATCTCGCAGGTCGCGGGGGTGGGTCTCGTGAGCCTGTCGGGCGGGCAGCGCCCGGCGATCCGCATTCAGGCGAACCCGCGCGCGCTCGCCGCGTACGGCCTGAATCTCGACGATCTGCGCACCACCATCTCGAACCTGAACGTCAACACGCCGAAGGGCAATTTCGACGGCCCGACGCGCAACTACACCATCAACTCGAACGATCAGCTGACCGACGCCGACGAGTACAAGAACGCCGTCGTCGCATACAAGAGCGGCCGCCCGGTGATGCTGACCGACGTCGCGAGCATCGTGCCGGGTCCGGAGAACACGAAGCTCGGCGCGTGGGTCGACAACACGCCCGCGATCATCCTGAACGTGCAGCGCCAGCCGGGTGCGAACGTGATCCAGGTGGTCGACAGCATCAAGGCGCTGCTGCCGCGCTTGCAGCAGTCGCTGCCCGCCGCGCTCGACGTCGAGGTCGTCACCGACCGCACCACGACGATCCGCGCGTCGGTGCGCGACGTGCAATTCGAGCTGGCGATGTCGGTCGTGCTGGTCGTGCTGGTGATGTACCTGTTCCTCGCCAACATCTACGCGACGATCATTCCGAGCCTGTCGGTGCCGCTGTCGCTGATCGGCACGCTCGCCGTGATGTACCTGTGCGGCTTCTCGCTCGATAACCTGTCGCTGATGGCGCTGACCATCGCAACCGGCTTCGTCGTCGACGACGCGATCGTGATGATCGAGAACATCGCGCGCTATGTCGAGGAAGGCGACAGTGCGCTCGAAGCCGCGCTGAAGGGCTCGAAGCAGATCGGCTTCACGATCATTTCGCTGACGGTCTCGCTGATCGCGGTGCTGATTCCGCTGCTCTTCATGGGCGACGTGGTCGGCCGCCTGTTCCATGAATTCGCGATCACGCTCGCGGTGACGATCGTCATTTCGGCGGTCGTGTCGCTGACGCTGGTGCCGATGATGTGCGCGAAACTGTTGCGCCACACGCCGCCGCACGACAGTCACCGCTTCGAGGCGAAGGCGCACCGCTTCATCGACTGGGTGATCGCGCGCTACGCGGTCGCGCTCACCTGGGTGCTGAACCGTCAGCGCTCCACGCTGGTCGTAGCTGTCCTCACGCTGGTGCTGACCGGCCTGCTGTACGTGTTCATACCGAAGGGCTTCTTCCCGGTGCAGGACACCGGTGTGATCCAGGCGATCACGCAGATGCCGCAGTCGGTGTCGTTCGCGTCGATGGCCGAGCGTCAGCAGGCGCTCGCCGACCAGATCCTGAAGAACCCGGACGTCGAGAGCCTGACCTCGTTCATCGGCGTGGACGGCAGCAACATCACGCTGAACAGCGGCCGCATGCTGATCAACCTGAAGCCGCGCGACGACCGCAGCAGCACCGCGAGCGAAGTAATCCGCCAGTTGCAGAAGGACGTCGCGCATATTCCGGGCGCGTCGCTGTACATGCAGCCGGTGCAGGACCTGACGATCGACTCGACGGTCAGCCCGACGCAGTATCAGTTCATGCTGACCGATCCGAACATCGGCGAATTCGCGACGTGGGTGCCGAAGCTGGTCGAGCGCCTGAAGCAGTCGCCCGAACTCGCGGACGTCGCGACCGATCTGCAGGACAACGGCCGCTCGGTGTTCATCGAGATCGACCGCGCGACCGCCGCGCGCTTCGGCATCACGCCGGCCACGATCGACAGCGCGCTGTACGACGCGTTCGGCCAGCGCATCATTTCGACAATCTTCACGCAGTCGAACCAGTACCGTGTGATTCTCGAAGCGCAGCCGACGATGCAGCACTACACCACGTCGCTGAACAACATCTACCTGCCCTCTTCCACGTCGGCGGGCGGCCAGGTGCCGCTGTCGTCGATCGCGAAGTTCATCGAGCGGCCCGCGCCGCTGCTGGTTACGCACCTGAGCCAGTTCCCGGCCACCACGGTGTCGTTCAACCTCGCCCCGGGTTCGTCGCTCGGCGCGGCCGTGAAGGCGATCGAACAGGCCGAGAAGGACATCGGCCTGCCCGCGTCGTTCCAGACGCGCTTCCAGGGCGCGGCGCTGGCGTTCCAGGCGTCGCTCGCGAACGAGCTGTTCCTGATCCTCGCGGCGATCGTCACGATGTACATCGTGCTCGGCGTGCTGTACGAGAGCTTCATCCATCCGATCACGATTCTGTCCACTCTTCCGTCCGCCGGCGTCGGCGCGCTGCTCGCGCTGCTGATCACCGGCCACGATCTCGACATCATCGGCATCATCGGGATCGTGCTTTTGATCGGTATCGTGAAGAAGAACGCGATCATGATGATCGACTTCGCGCTCTACGCGGAGCGCGAGGAAGGCAAGCCGCCGCGCGAAGCGATCTACCAGGCGTGTCTGCTGCGTTTCCGGCCGATCCTGATGACCACGCTCGCCGCGCTGCTCGGCGCGCTGCCGCTGATGCTCGGCACCGGCGCGGGCTCGGAACTGCGCCGGCCGCTCGGTATCGCGATCGCCGGCGGCCTGATCGTGAGCCAGCTGCTGACGCTGTTCACGACGCCGGTAATTTACCTCGCGTTCGATTCGCTCGGCCGCCGGCTGCGCGAGCGCTTTAGCCGCGGCGATTCGTCCGGTAGCGCCACGCCGCCCGCGACCGATGCAGGGAACTGAGCGATGAACCTGTCGCGTCCGTTTATTTCCCGCCCGGTCGCCACCACGCTGCTGGCGATCGGCATCGCGCTGTCGGGCGTGTTCGCGTTCACCAAGCTGCCGGTGGCGCCGCTGCCGCAGGTCGACTTCCCGACCATCTCGGTGCAGGCGACGCTGCCGGGCGCGAGCCCGGAGACCGTCGCGACCAGCGTCGCGAGTCCGCTCGAGCGGCATCTCGGCTCGATCGCCGACGTCACCGAGATGACGTCGCAAAGCTCGGTCGGCTCGACGCGCATCACGATGCAGTTCGGCTTGAACCGCGACATCGACGGCGCCGCGCGCGACGTGCAGGCGGCGATCAACGCGGCGCGCGCCGACCTGCCCGCGAGCCTGCGCAGCAATCCGACCTACCACAAGGTCAACCCGGCCGACGCGCCGATCCTGATTCTCGCGCTGACGTCGAGCACGCGCACGCCCGGCCAGCTCTACGATTCGGCCGCCACAGTGCTGCAGCAGTCGCTGTCGCAGGTGCAGGGGGTCGGCGAAGTGGACGTGAGCGGCTCGGCGAATCCGGCCGTACGCGTCGAGCTGATGCCGCATGCGCTGTCGCATTACGGCATCGGCCTCGAGGACGTGCGCGCGGCGCTCGCCTCGGCCAACGCGAACAGCCCGAAAGGAGCGATCGAGTTCGGCGAGAACCGCGTGCAGCTGTACACCAACGACCAGGCCACCAAGGCGTCGCAGTACAAGGATCTGGTCATCGCCTATCGCAATGGCGCGCCGGTCAAACTCTCCGACATGGGCGAGGTCGTCGATTCGGTCGAGGACCTGCGCAACCTCGGCCTCTTCAACGGCAAGCACGCGGTGCTCGTGATCCTGTACCGGCAGCCGGGCGCCAACATCATCGAGACCGTCGACCGCGTGAAGGCGATGCTGCCGCAACTGCACGCATCGCTGCCCGCAGACGTCGAAATCTCGCCGACCTCCGACCGCTCCACGACGATCCGCGCGTCGCTGAAAGACACCCAGCGCACGCTCGTGATCGCGGTCGCGCTGGTCGTGATGGTCGTGTTCCTGTTCCTGCGCAACTGGCGCGCCACGCTGATTCCGAGCGTCGCCGTGCCGATCTCGATCATCGGCACGTTCGGCGCGATGTACCTGATGGGCTTCTCGCTCGACAATCTGTCGCTGATGGCGCTGACCATCGCGACCGGCTTCGTCGTCGACGACGCGATCGTGGTGCTCGAAAACATCTCGCGCCACATCGAAGACGGCGTGCCGCGCATGAAGGCCGCGTTCCTCGGCGCGCGCGAGGTCGGCTTCACGGTGATGTCGATCAGCATCTCGCTCGTCGCCGTGTTCCTGCCGATCCTGCTGATGGGCGGCATCGTCGGGCGGCTGTTCCGCGAGTTCGCGCTGACGCTGTCGCTCGCGATCGCGGTGTCACTGATCGTCTCGCTGACGCTCACGCCGATGATGTGCTCGCGCCTGCTGCGCGAGCCGCACGAGAAGCAACAGGAAAGCCGCCTCGGCCGCTGGCTCGAACGCGGCTTCACGTCGATGCAGCGCGGCTACGAGCGCACGCTCGGCTGGGCGCTGCGGCATCCGCGGCTGATCCTGCTCGTGCTGCTGCTGACCATCGGTATGAACGTCGCGCTCTACATCATCGTGCCGAAAGGCTTCTTCCCGCAGCAGGACACCGGGCGCATGATCGGCGGCATCCAGGCCGACCAGAGCACGTCGTTCCAGGCGATGAAGGGCAAGTTCTCGCAGATGATGGACATCGTCAGCAAGAACCCGGCGGTCGACAGCGTGGTCGGCTTCACCGGCGGCCGGCAGACCAACTCGGGCTTCATGTTCCTGTCGCTGAAGCCGAAGAGCGAACGCAAGCTGTCCGCCGACCAGGTGATCCAGCAGTTGCGCGCGCCGCTCGGCGACGTGGCCGGCGCGCGCACCTTCCTGCAGGCGGTGCAGGACATCCGCGTCGGCGGCCGGCAATCGAACGCGCAGTATCAGTTCACGCTGCTCGCGGACTCGACGCCCGATCTGTATAAGTGGGGGCCGAAGCTCACCGAGGCGCTGCAGGCTCGCAAGGAACTCGCGGACGTGAACTCCGACCAGCAGCAAGGCGGTCTCGAGGCGATGGTGACGATCGACCGCGCCACCGCCGCGCGCCTCGGCATCAAGCCCTCGCAGATCGACAACACGCTGTACGACGCGTTCGGCCAGCGCCAGGTATCGACGATCTACAACCCGCTGAACCAGTATCACGTGGTGATGGAAGTCGCGCCGCGCTACTGGCAGAGCCCGGAAATGCTGAGCCAGATTTACGTCAGCACCTCGGGCGGCAGCGCGAGCGGCGCGCAAACCACCAATGCGCCGGCCGGCACTGTAACGAAGGCGACCAGCACGGCGGCCACGACGAGCGGGGCCGCCGGCGGCGCCGCAACCGGCGGCACCGCAGCCACCACCGCGACGAGCGCGGCCAGCATCGCGGCCGACTCCGCGCGCAACCAGGCGATCAATTCGATCGCGGCGAGCGGCAAGTCGAGCGCGTCGTCGGGCTCGCCGGTGTCGATCGCGAAGGAAACGATGGTGCCGCTGTCGGCGATCGCCGGCTTCGGGCCGGGCACCACACCGCTGTCGGTCAATCACCAGAGCCAGTTCGTCGCCTCGACGATTTCGTTCAACCTGCCGCCGGGCGTCTCGCTGTCCACCGCCACGCAGGTGATCTACGACACGATGGCCGAGATCGGCATGCCCGCCACGATTCACGGCAGCTTCCAGGGCACCGCGCAGGCGTTCCAGCAGTCGATGTCCGATCAGCCGATCCTGATCCTCGCCGCGCTCGCGGCGGTGTATATCGTGCTCGGCATCCTGTACGAGAGCTACATCCATCCGCTGACGATCCTGTCGACGCTGCCGTCCGCGGGCGTCGGCGCGCTGCTCGCGCTGCTGCTGTTCAAGACCGAGTTCAGCATCATCGCGCTGATCGGCGTGATCCTGCTGATCGGCATCGTCAAGAAGAACGCGATCATGATGGTGGACTTCGCGATCGACGCGTCGCGCAAAGGGCTGTCCTCGCGCGACGCGATCTACCAGGCCTGTCTGCTGCGCTTCCGGCCGATCATGATGACCACCTTCGCCGCGATGCTCGGCGCATTGCCGCTCGCGTTCGGCAGCGGCGAAGGCGCGGAGATGCGCGCGCCGCTCGGTATTTCGATCGTCGGCGGGCTGATCGTCAGCCAGATGCTGACGCTCTATACGACGCCGGTCGTGTATCTGTACATGGATCGCATCCGCTTGCGCTGGGAGGCGAGAAAGGCGCGCCGCACGGGTGGCGCGGCGTCGACCTCGTCATGATGTCGTGAAGGTGGCGCTCACAGCTTCTGCTCGATGGCCAGCGAGAAAATCCGCTGCCATCGGCGCGCCACCCGCTCGTTCGACATCGGCACGAGCCACTCGCCGCGCCGTGCGTCATTGACCTTCACGGCGAGCCGCGCCTGCGCGTCGCGGCCTTGTGCTTCGGCGCCGAGCAGATCCGCGAAGATATACGCGCCCTGCTCGTCGCCGACGCGAATCTCGCAGAGCCGCTTGCCCGCCGCGAGCCGCACCAATCCCCAACTGCCCTTCAGCTCGTGCGTCCAGTCGCCGTCGCGCACGTTCGGCGCGACTTCGCGGCGCCGCTGCCGCCAGTAAGCGAGCGCACCGGCAATCAGCAACGCAACCAGGACCGCCACGCTTTCCGCCACCGCCAGCCCGAAACTGGCCCGCAGCGCATCGAAGGCGCGTACCGCGCCGTACCCCAGCGCGACCAGCGCAATCAACGCAACGAGAATCGGCATCGCAAGCTCATCCGGTAAATGGGTTTAGCCTGGCACGGGCGTGACACTAGCAATGCGCGATGCCGCGCGCGGCCCCTTCACTGCCCCTTGTGCGCGGCAGCCCATTCCTTGAGCGCGTTCAGCGTGTTCTCGACATGCTTGTCGGGCTGCAGGCTCGTGTACTCGTAGATGATCTTGCCTTCGGGCGAGATCACGTATGACACGCGATTCGCCATGCCGGCCTTCATCGGCATGGCCGCGTCGTATGCGTCGATCACCTTCGCGTCGGCGTCGGCCGCGACCGGGAATTTGCTGCGGCATTCGCTGACCGAGAACTTCGTCAGCGTATCGATGTTGTCGTGCGATACGCCGATAACCGTCGCACCGTACTTCTTGTATTCGTCGACCGCATCGGCGAACTCGTGCGCCTCGATCGTGCAGCCCTTCGTGAACGCGGCCGGATAGAAGTACAGCACGACCGGCCCCTTCTTCAGCTGATCGGCCAGCGAATACGTGTAGGTCTTGCCGCCGAGCGAGGCCTCGGCGGTGAACGCCGGCGCCGTATCGCCGGGCTTCAGGGTTGCCGAGGCGAGCGGCGAATGCATTGCGAATCCGAACGCCATGACGGCGGCCAATACCGCCGGTATGTGTTTTGTCTTCATCTGCTCCTCCATGCGTGAGCGCACGCAGTTGATCCCGTCCATCGAAGACAGCTTCGGCCGGCGTCACAGGCCGTCGCTGAACGTTCTATTGGACCACGGATGCGCACGCGGCGTCGGTCGCCGCCAGGACCACAAGCCAATCGAAAGGATGCGGCGCGCGGGCCCGGCGCATCAAGCGTCCGGCTCCGCCACGTGCGCGCCGAACCACGCCGCCGCCGACAGGTTCAGCTGCGACAGCACCTCGGGCGTCAGCGCGTGGAAGCCCGCCGCCGTCGCGACCGGCGCCGCGTCGCCGCCCTCGCCCGCGACCTCGGCGATCAGCAGCAGCGCGCCCAGCTCGCCCTTGCGCGCGACGATCGCCTCGCGGATCTGCGGCGCGAGGCCGAGCTTTTCGAGCACCGCGTCCGGGGTGCTGTCGAGCACGATATGCACCAGCGAGAAAATCCCGGTCATGAACGCGGCATCGGCGAATTCGCCGTCGGCCGGACGCAGCCAGTTCGCGGCAAGCTCCATGAAGCGCGAGCGCGTCGCGGCGAGTTGCACGAGCGGATCGGCGCGCCACGGCAGGTCGCCGGTATCCGCGTACAGCAGCAGTTGCGCCCAGCGCGCGATCTGCCGCGTGCCGGTCGCGATGATCGCCTCGCGCAGCGACGCGATATTGCGCCCGAGGCCGAACGCGCTCGAATTGACGAGCCGCAGCAGTTGCACGACCACGCCCGGATTGACCTTCAGCTCCGCCTCGAGCTCGACGATGCCGGCGTCGCGCGACAGCAGCGCGAGCAACCGCAATAGGCCCGGGCGCAGCGAGCGGTTGCGCGGCGCGGCCAGCACCTGCGGCCGCGCGAAGAAGTAGCCCTGAAACAGATCGAAGCCGAGTTCGTGCGCGAGCGCGAAGTCCTCGCGCGATTCGACCTTCTCGGCGAGCAGCGTCTTGCCGTAGCCGCGCAAGGCCGACGCGAGCTCGGCGACCTTGCGGCGCGGCGTTTGCAGGAGGTCGATCTTGACGATGTCGGCGTATGGCAGCATCGCCCTCAGCTCGTCGGTCAGGTCGTGCACGTCGTCGAGCGCGACCTGGAAGCCGGCGCAGTGCAGCTCGTCGAGCCGACGCGCGAGCGAAGCGTCGTAACGCACGGTTTCGAGGATTTCGAGCACGAAGCGCTCGGGCGGCATCAGATGGACGATGTCGCTAAAGAGCAGCGCGCGGTCGATATTGACGAAGCCGCGATGCTGGCCGAGCACGGCCGGCACGCCGATTCCGCCGATCGTGCGCGCGACCACCTGCGCGGTGGCCTGCGCGTCGTCGCTGATTTCGGCGTAGTTATAGGTGCCGGCGCGGAACAGCAGCTCGTACGCGTGAAGCGCCCCATCGCGATCCAGAATCGGCTGGCGGCCGACGTAGACATACTGCGGGACCGCGTCCAGGTCCCCGCGCTCAGGATAGCCGGCCGACGCGCCGGCGACGACATCACGCACCTCGGCGTCCCGCGGGACGGGCCGTGCGGCGCTGGCGGACCTGATGACGGAGCGTTCGAAGATGGATCATCGGTGCAAGGTTCGGAAAGTCTACGCAGCGCGACGCCATCAGCGTCGCCAAATTAAGGGAGATTCGCCGTATTAACGGCCGCGAATTGGCGTCACTTTAACCGAATCGTCCCGGCGACTGAACCGCGCGTCTCCTTACCGGATGTTTTTCTCCGCGCGCCGCTAAAGATTTCCCCGCTTGCGTCGTTATCTCGTTCTGATAGGGCGGGCTGCTATCTCCCGGCCGCCCGGACCGGCGGACAACCAGCTCCGCCCGCGGACGAACCCAGGTTGCCAGCGACGAACATGGAAGCGAACACGATCACCGCGCCCCGCCGGGGCTCCTTGCGCACGGTCATCGACCGGCTGCGGGCGTTCGGCCGGCGCGAGGACGACGACCGGCCGAGCAGCGCCAACCGCCCGCCTCCACTGGAACAGGTGGTCGGCGCGGTCGACCTGCTAGCGCACGTCGACGATGCGTTGCGCTTCATCTACGTGTCCGATGCGAGCCTGCGCTTCATCGGCTATCACCGCGAATACCTGAAAACCGCGACGCTGCACGATCTGGTCGCGCCCGCCGACGTGCCGCGCCTCGATGCGCTGCTCAAGCAGGCGGCGGCCTCGGGCAACGTCGAGAAAGCGACGCTCGGGCTCGTCAAGTCGCTGACCTATCCGATCACGGTCGAACTGCGGGTCGTGCGCAGCAACCACGACGGCGTCGATGGCTACGCGATCGCCGGCTTCGACGTGTCGTCGTGGCGCGCCACCGAAGAGCGGCTGACCCAGGCGCTGCATCTGGACCGACTGACCAGTCTGCCGAACCAGTCGGGTCTGGTGCACGCGCTGCTCGACGCACAACAGAAGGCCGACGCGCACGGCACGCCGGTCGCGCTGCTGCTGCTCGATCTCGACGACTATCAGCGGGTGAACCGCGCGCTCGGCTACGACGCCGGCGACGAGATGCTGCGCGACACCTCGCGGCGCCTGTTGAACATGACGAGCCCGAACGAAACCATCGCGCGCGTCGCCAGCGACGAATTCGCGATCCTCGTGAAGCCGGCCGCGAGCCGCACCGACGCGGCGGCCGCCGCCGAAGCGCTGGCGCGGCGTCTGTTGACCGCGATCCAGCAACCGTATGTTTTCAAGGGTCAGCAGGTCCACCTGTCGGCCAGCATCGGCATCGCGCTCTACCCGGACGTGCGCCACGCCAACGACACCGGCGGCCACGACACGCACCTGCTGCGCTGGGCCGACCACGCGCTGTTGCAGGCAAAGGCCGCGGGCGGCAACACGCTCGCGTTCTACGTGCCCGACGACAACCCGGCCGACGCCGAGCGTCTGAAACTCGAGGCCGACCTCTACGACGGCGTACGCAACGGCGAGTTTTCGCTACACTTCCAGCCGATCACGAGCAGCCGCACGCGGGGCGTGGTCGGTGTCGAGGCGTTGATCCGCTGGACGCATCCGGTGCACGGCCTCGTGCCGCCGTCGATGTTCATTCCGCTCGCGGAGTCGATCGGGCTCATCAACTTCCTCGGCAACTGGGTGATGAAGGTCGCGTGCATGCAGCTGATCCAGTGGGACGCGAAGGGCATTCCGCTGCAGTACGTGGCCGTCAACGTGTCGCCGCAGCAGTTTCGCGATCCGCGCTTCAAGGACTCGGTGCGCGAGGCGATCGAGCTGACCGGCATCGATCCGCGCCGGCTCGTGTTCGAGATCACCGAAAGTCTGCTGATGCACGACCCGGCGCACGCGAAGGGCTTGCTCGAAGACCTGACCGCGATGGGCATCCGCTTCGCCGTCGACGACTTCGGCACCGGCTATTCGAGCCTCGCGTACCTGCAGCGCTTTCCGCTCGCGAAGCTGAAGATCGACCGGAGTTTCGTCGAGAATCTGCTAACCTCGCGAAACGATCAGGCAATCGTTAGCGCGGTCGTCGGCCTTGCGCAGACGCTCGATCTCGAACTGGTTGCCGAGGGCGTCGAAACGGAAGCGCAGCGCACCCTGCTCACCGAGATGGGCTGCGATCACATTCAGGGCTGGCTCGTCTGCAAGGCGCTGCCGTCCGAAGAGCTCGCGCAGCGCTTCGAAACGCGCGAGCTTCAGCTGCACGGCGCATAACGGGCGATGCGGACACGACGCCCTGGCAGCGCAACAAGCCGGCTTGCGACCGGCACGGCATTCACTGGAACACGTATGGCATTTGCGGGACACACATGGTAAAGGCGGCAGTGCTCGACCGGCTCTGGACGCGAATGAGCGAGCGCGGCGATTTCCCTATGCTGTCGCAATCGCTGCGCACCACCATGGCGGCAGTGACCAACGACGACCTCGACTTCACCGGCCTCGTGCAAGTGGTGCTGTCGGACTTCGCGCTCACGCAGAAGGTGCTCCGGCTCGCGAACTCGGCGATGTACATGGCGTTCGGCGGCAATATCACGACCGTGTCGCGCGCGCTGATGGTGCTCGGCATGGATGCGGTCGGTCACCTCGTAGTCGGTCTGAAGATCGTCGATCACTTTCATCAAAGCGCGCCGCGCCGGATCGACGCGAAACTCGAATTGAACCGCACACTGCTGTCGGGCTGCGTCGCGCGCAAGCTGACCGAGCGCGGCGACCTGCGCGCCGGCGAGGAAGCGGTGGTCTGCACGCTGATGCGGCAGATCGGCAAGCTGCTGGTCGTGTTCTATCTCGACGCCGAGTGGGACCAGATTCGCCGCCATATCGACGGCGGCGCACTCGAAGCCGATGCGTGCGTGCTCGTGCTCGGCGTCACCTTCGATGAAATCGGCGCCGAAGCCGCGGTGCGCTGGCGCCTGCCCGACACGATCCGCTCCGGCATGGGCGAGTTCGATCCGGAAGACGTGACGCAACCGCGCCAGGTGCAGTGGCTGCGCGCGATCACCAACTACTCGACCGCGGTCGCCGACGTGCTCACGCAGCAGAACATGCCCGAGGGGGAACGCGAGGCACGCATCGGCGAGCTTGCGCGCGAGTACGGCAGCGCGCTGAACACCGACCCCGAAGTGCTGCTGCAGATGAGCGTCGCGCTCGCGCGCGAGGATGGCGGCGACAGCGTGATGCGCGAAATCGTCGAGCTGCGCGCCAATGCCGATGCGATCGCGCGCGAGGCGCTCACGCCCGAGGCGCGCATCGAGGTCGGGGTGAAGGATCTGCGCGACCTGCCCGAAGGCAGCCCGCTCGCGCCGGCGCTCGCGATGGCCGCCGAAACCGTGCTCGCGGCGCTCGGCTTCGCGCGCACCGTGGTCTACGTCAAGCATAGCAACGGCACGTTCAGGGCGCGCATCGGCTTCGGGCCGAAGATCGACGCGGCGCTGCCGAAGCTCGCGTTCAGCACCGCGTTCGAGCCCGATGTGTTTCATCTCGCGATCGCGAACTCCGTTGGCATCTTCATCGAGAATGCGCGCGATCCGAAGATGGTCGCGCGGCTGCCCGAGTGGTTCCGGCGCTCGTTCGACGACGCGCGCGCGTTCGTGCTGCTGCCGATCATCGACGAAACCGAACAGACCGTCGCGCTGCTCTACGGCGACTGGTCGCATACGCAGGAGGCGCGCCGCATCTCACAGAAGGAGATGGGCGTGCTCAACGAACTGGCCAAGGAGTTAGGACGTTTTTTCGGCCAGGGGCAGATGCGGGAAATGGAGACGATGTGAAGACCTGGCGTGATCGCTGATCACTCTGCTTCACTTTGATTCTTTCCGTGTTTGCCCGAAAACGATTTTATCCGGGCATCTGTGGGGCTTTCACCCCACTCAATCCTCGATCCGCTCCAGTCCTTCCGCGCTGCGATCCGCGACACCGGCCCATGCGCCGGCCGCGAGACCCATCTGCGCGACCTCTTCCAGCGTCAACGGCGCAAGACGTTCGGATAGCGTGGCGACGCGCTCCCATGCGCCGACTTCGAGCGCCTCGACCGCGCTCAGCAGCAGGCCCAGCCTGCCCTCGCGATGCAGGATCGCGGCCTGGATCGGCCGCGACAGCGTGAGGATGTTCAGCGTTTTTTCGAGCGAGCCACCGAACACCGCATCGACGAACGAAAACACGCCGGTCAGGAAGGCCGCGTCGGCTTCGTCGCGGCCCGCTTCGGGCATGCGTTCGATCGCGAGCTCCATGAAGCGCGCGCGCGTGGCCGCGAGTTGCAGCAGAGGGTCGTCTTCGAGCGCGACCTTGCGGCCGTCGGCGTAAAGCAGCAGTTGCGTCCAGCGCGCGATGCGATCGGTGCCGGTCGCGTTGATCGCGTCGCGCAGCGTCGTCACCTTGTGACCGACCGCGAGGCCGCTCGAATTCGCGAGCTTCATCAGATGCATGACGAGCACCGGATTCAGCTTCAGCTCAGCTTCGAGCTGCGCGACCGTCGGGTCGCCCGCGAGCAGTTGCAGCAGATTGAGCAGCGCATGGCGCGGCGCGCTGACGCTGCGACTCGATGCGCTTTGCGCCCGCGCGAAGTAATAGCCCTGGAAGCGGTCGAAGCCGAGCTCATGCACCGTTTCGAAGTCGGCCTGCGCATCGACACCCGATGCGAGCAGCAGTTTGCCCGCCGACTTCAGCACGCTCGCGAGTTTCGGCAACAGCGCGCGCGGCGTGCGCGGGACGTCGATTTTGACAACTTCGGCGTACGGCAGCAGCTTCGCGAAAGTCTCGTTGGGCTGCGTGACGTCGTCGAGCGCGAAGCGATAGCGGCGGCCATGCAGATACACGATACGCGCGATCAACTCGTCATCGACTTCGAGCGATGAAGGCAGCTCGAGCATGAAGCGTTCCGCGGGCAGTCGCAGGATCGCGTCGTCGAGCAGCAGCTCGCGGCTCACGTCGACGTAGGCTGGATGGCCAGTCAGCGCGCCTCGTACGTCGCTTTGCACGAGCCCGCGCACGATCGCGCGCGCCACGCGCTGCACCGGCGTAGGCGCGCGACCCGGCAACGCGTCCGCGTCGGGATGAAGATCGGTATGGGTTCGTGGGGCGCTGAGGTCCGCGTCGGCGAGCGGCAGCTCGGGCGCACGCACCTTGATCTCGTAACCGCACAGCATGCCGTCCCGATTCAGAATGGGCTGCCGCGCGTAGCTGGCGACAAGCGACGCGTCGTCGGTCGTGCCGCCGTGGCTCAGAGTCTCGATTGCGATGGTGGTCATTCCAGTCCCCCGCTCGGCGCCGCTGGCGCCTGGCCGCTATGTTCTGTTTTTTCGCTGCACGTAAGCGCGTTTCTGTGACGTTGGAAGCTCGTCGACGCGCGGCAACGTGCGTCGCAATTTTATCGCAGCGTGATTGGCCACGAACAGGCTTACAAGGCAATATCTCGAAATATTTGTTGAACGTTTGCGACCCGCGTACCAAAAGCAAAACGGCCGCATCAGCGGCCGTTTTGCACAATTCGATGCAGCGTTACTTCAGCACGACTTTCACGTCGAAGTATTTGGCGGCGAGGCGGTCGATCGTGCCATCGGCCTTCAGCTCCTTCAACGCGCCGTTCAGCGCATCCTTGAGCGCCTTGTCGTTCTTGCGCACACCGTAGCCGACACCCGCGCCGAGCAGCTTGTCGTCGCTCACGGCCGGACCGGCGAACTCGAAGCCCGCGCCCTGCGGTTTCTTCAGAAAGCCCTTCGATGCCGCCTCGGCGTCCTGGAACGACGCGTCGAGACGACCCGACGCGAGGTCCGCGTAAATCTGGTCCTGGGTCTGATACGGCACGACATCGACACCGGCCGGCGCCCAGCGCGCCTTCGCATAGGTTTCCTGGATCGTGCCCTGCAGCACGCCGACGTGCTTGCCCTTCAGCGATGCGGGCGTCGGCTGCAGAGCGCTGCCCTTCTTCGCGATCATCTGATTCGGGATCGTGTAGATCGGATCGGTGAAGTCGATCGCCTGGCGACGCTGGTCGGTGATCGTCATGTCCGAGTTGATCGCGCTGAACTTGCGCGCTTCGAGCGCCGGGATCAGGCCGTCGAACGAATTCTCGACCCACACGCATTTGGCCTTCAGCTTCGCGCACACGGCGTTGCCGACGTCGATATCGAAGCCCTGCAGCTCGCCCGCGGGCGACTTGGATTCGAACGGCGCATACGAAGCCTCGACGCCGAAGCGCACTTCCTTGATCTCAGCCGCCGACGCGGTGCCTGCCGTCAAGGCCACCGTCGCGAACAGCGCGAGCGCGGCCAGGTTGGGCCAATTCTTCTTCATTACGGGTGTTCCTTTACGGTGTTGACTGAAACGGAGCCGATTCGGCGCGCACAGGTGGATTACGCCGGCCGCGCTTCGGACTCGCGCGGCCGGCGTAACCGGTAGATGCGTCAGCCGCGAAGCCCGCGATTGTACACGCGACCTGTCTAGACAAGCTTGGGCAGCGTCTCGGCGGTGGTATCGACGACGAGCAGACCGGCACGCAGGCCGGGCTTGACCGCCGGGTTCGGAAACACGATGCGCTCTTCGTCGCGCTGGACCGTGTATTGATAGTCGCCGTCGCGCGCGAGCAGGGTGCCCTTGGCGAGCGGTGTGAAGTTCGGCACGTCGGGCGCGAGCAGCAACTCGAATGCGTCGCTTTGCTTGGTCAGCTGATCGACGACGGTGAACACGCGCGGCAGCGCAGCTTGCGCGTCGCCTCGTGCGTTCATTCGCGTGCCGGCGAGCAGCGCGCGCACCGCGAGATCCGCGCCCTCGAAGCGCGTCAGGTCGTTCTGGCCGAACGGCCGCACCTTGCCGAGTTCGAGCGTGCACGCATCAGCGCCGCACGCTTGCGCGGTGAAGTGCGAATAGGTGTTGCCCTTCGTCGTGTGCAGCAGCACCGCACTGATGCGCGCGTCGCCGAGCCATTCGAACATCGCGCGCGAAAAGGGCTTGCCGGTATGCGGCAACAGCGCGAAGCGCTCGAATACCGACGCGCGGATCGCTGTATGCATGTCGATATGCCAGCGCGCGCCGGGCGCGTCGGACGCGTCCGCGAAAAAGCGCGTCGCGGCCTGTTCGAGCGCGGCCGCGCGCGGCGCTTCGTGACTGTGCGGCAGTTGCAGATGACGGCCGCTGAACAGCCGGTTCAGATCGTCGTCGCGATAGCGGCCGCCGTCGCGCATCGCATCGATGTTGCCGAGAATCACGAGCAGCCGGCACGCGAGCGCCGCGCGGCCCTGTGCGATATCGGCGACGATGCGCGACAGCAGTTCGATCGGCGCGGTCTCGTCGCCGTGCACGCCGGCCGAGACGAGCACGCTGCGGACGCCCGCATGCTGCTGCGCGGGCTCGATGACGAGCACGCCGTCGCCCTGCCACGTCCAGCGCACACCGTTCGCACACGTGCCTTGCGCGTGATGCGCGGCAGGCCGCGAACCCGCGAGCGTCCACGCGAGAAAATCGTCGAGCATCGCGCTCGGGGCGGACATCGCGTAATCAGCGCTGGAAGTCATACAGCGAGCCCAGAGCGAGGATTTGCGTCAGCTCATCGAGCGCGGTGCGCGATTCGACCAGCAGTTGGGGATCGCTGAGATCGGCCGGCGCGAGCCGATCGCGATAGTGCTTTTCGATCCACGCATCGAGTCGGCCGAACAGCGTGTCGTCGATCCACACGCCCGGCGCGACCGCCGCGCGCTCGGTGTCGTCGAGTACGACGCGCAGGCGCAGACAGGCGGGGCCGCCACCGTTCTTCATGCTCTCGCGCAGATCGAACACGAGCACTTCGTCGATCGGACCGCTGTGCGAAGTCAGCTCATCCAGGTACGCGGCGACGCGCGGATTTTCGCGGCACTCCTGCGGCACGACCAGCACCTGCTTGCCATCGGGCCGAGTCAGCAGCTGGCTGTTGAACAGATACGACGTCACCGCATCGGCGACGCTGACCTGCGCGTCGGGCACTTCGATTACGTTAAAGCTCGCGTGAAGGCTCGCTAGCTTCGAGCGCAACTCGTCGTACACCGCTTGCTGATCGACGAACGCGAGCTGATGGCAGAACAGCGTGTTGCGATTGCCGACCGCGATCACGTCGTTATGGAACACGCCGGCGTCGATCACTTCCGGGTTCTGCTGTGCATAGACGGTCGCCGCGTCCTGCAAGCCATGACGATGCGCGACCGCGCGGCTCGCCTCGAACGTCTGACGCGCCGGATAGCGCTTCGGCTCCGGCCCGCGACGATACTCGCTGCGGCCATACACGAAGAATTCGACGCCGCGCGCCCGGTATTGCTCGCAAAAGCGCGTGTGATTCGCCGCGCCCTCGTCGCCGAGCGCGGGCGTGCCGGGCAGCGCCTCGTGCACGACGAAGCGGTCGGTGTCGCTGAACATCGCCCGCAGCGTCCGGCGCGTCGATTCATGCTCGATCGCGCGATGCAGCTTGCTGCACAGATTGGCCGGCGTGAAATGCACGCGGCCGTCGTGCGTATCCGCGGACGGGCTCACCGTCGCCGCGTTCGCGGTCCACATCGCGGATGCTGAACTTGCCGCCGCGAGCAGTTCGGGCGCGTTCTTCGCGACGCGCTCGATCACCGAAGCGTCGTCGCCGGAAAAACCGAGCTCGCGCAACAGACGCATCGACGGACGCTCTTGCGGCGGCAGCACGCCCTGATGAAAGCCGAGGTCCGCCAACTGCTTCATCTTGCGCAGACCCTGGCGCGCGGCGGCCTTCGGATTCGCGACCGACTTCTCGTTGCTCTGCGACGCGACGTTGCCGAACGACAGGCCCGCGTAGTTGTGAGTCGGGCCGACCAGGCCGTCGAAATTGGCTTCAGTGGCTTGCAGCATCGTCGATCCTTAGAATTGAAGACCCGGCGAGACGCTCGCGGGCATGTTCAGTTGCGCGCTTTCGACAGAGGCCATCGGGTACGCGCAGTAATCCGCCGCATAGTACGCGCTCGGCCGATGATTACCCGAGCGGCCTGGCCCGCCGAACGGCGCACCCGACGAAGCGCCATTGGTCGGCCGGTTCCAGTTGACGATGCCCGCGCGGATCGTGCGCTGGAAATGCGTCCACAGCGCTTCGTCGTCGGCGAGCAGGCCCGCGGACAGACCGAACTGCGTATCGTTCGCCTGTTCGAGCGCGTCGTCGAAGTTGCGGTAGCGGATGATCTGCGCGAGCGGGCCGAAGTGCTCCTCGTCGGGCAGGTCCTTCACGTCGGTCACGTCGAGAATCGCGGGCGTCACGAAGCCGAGTTGCGGATCGCGCTGCTCCATCTTCAACAGCGCCTTCGCGCCGCTCGCGAGCAGACGTTGCTGCGCGCTGATCAAACGCGAGGCCGCGCGCGCCGACACCACCGCGCCCATGAACGGCTGCGGCTCGGCGTTGTATTCGCCGACGCCGATGCGCGCGGTGACTTCCGTCAGGCGCGCGAGGAAACGCTCGCCGAACGCATCGTCGGGCACGAAGATGCGGCGCGCGCAGGTGCAGCGCTGCCCCGCCGACAGAAACGCCGATTGAATCGTGTGGTGCACGGCGGCGTCGAGGTCAGCGACCGGGCCGATCACGAGCGGGTTGTTGCCGCCCATCTCGAGTGCGAGCACGATCTCCGGACGGCCGCCGAACTGTTTGTGCAGCAATGTTCCCGTATCCGAACTACCGGTAAAGAACAGTCCATCGATCTGCCAGTGATTCGCGAGCGCGACGCCGGTGTCCTTCTCACCCTGCACCAGATTCAGCACGCCGGCGGGCAGCCCCGCATCGCGCCAGATTTGCACCGTGAGCGCCGCGACGCCGGGCGCCAGTTCGGACGGCTTGAACACGACCGCGTTACCGGCGATCAGCGCGGGCACGATATGCCCGTTCGGCAGATGGCCCGGGAAGTTGTACGGCCCGAACACCGCCACCACGCCATGCGGACGATGCCGCAGCACGGCGGTGCCGTCCGCCATCGCCGAGCGCTTTTCGCCGGTGCGCTCGTTGTACGACTGGATCGAGATCTCGACCTTCGCGGCCATCGACGCCGCTTCGGTGCGCGCTTCCCACAGCGGCTTGCCGGTCTCGCGGCCGATCGCTTCGGCGAGCGCTTCCTTGCGCTCGGTCACGAGCGCGGCGAAGCGGCGCACCACCGCGCAACGCGCGTCGAGCGTCAGCGCCGACCATGCGGCGAACGCGCGGCGCGCGCTGCGTACCGCGCGATCGACGTCGTCCGCCGATGCGCTATTGCCTTGCCACACCACCGCGCCCGTGCCGGGATTGTGCGACGCGAATACCGGTCCTGTGCCGGCGACCCATTCGCCGGCGATGAAAAGCTCGCTCATGATCATCCTTGTTTGTGTTTCACCGGCAGCACCCGCAGCGGATCGCCTGCCTTTACCCGAAGCGCGTCGGCTTCGGCCGCGCTGAGGCGGAACACACCGTTGCGCGCCACGCCCGCCACGACGCCGACACGAAAATCGCCGAGCGACGTATTCGATACCATCGACTTCAGTCCGTCCTGCGCGGCCGGCTCTGCCGCGTCGCCGATCTCAGCCGCGACCAGCACGCTCTCGCGAACGGTACGCAAGTCGGCGATATGGCATTCGAGCACCGGACCCGCATCGAAAATATCGACGTGGTTCTCGTAGCGCAGCCCTTCGGCTTCGAGCATCCGGCGCGCGGGAATCGTGTCGCTATGCGTGAGGCCGACGCAGCGCTGCGCCTCTTCCGGCAACAGCTCCACGTACACCGGATAGCGCGGCATCAGTTCGGCGAGAAACGCCTTGCGGCCGTGCGAGCTCAGATAGTCGGCGGCGTTGAAATCGATCTGGTAAAAGTGCGAGCCGACCGCGCGCCAGAACGGCGACGTGCCCTGCTCGTCGAAATGGCCGCGCAGCTCCGCGCACAGACGCTGCGGAAAGCGCTCGCGAAACTGCGCGAGAAACATGAAGCGCGAGCGCGACAGCAAGCCGCCGACGCCGCTCGTGCGGTAACGCGGGCTCAGGAACAGCGAGCACACTTCCGCATAACCGGTGAGGTCGTGCGAGATATTCAGCGCGTGCATGCGGGTCCAGATGCCGAGATCCTGGCTCGCGTGCACGACCGTGCTCACGCGATAGTTGTAGAACGGCTGCTGCAGTCCCACCTCCGCTTCGATCCCGCAGACACCCGCCACGTCGCCGGTGGCCGTGTCTTCCATCACGAAGAAATAGCCGGCCTCGTGCGGTTCGGCCCGATCTTCCATCGTGCGGCGCGCGCGCTCGACCCGCGCCGCGAGCGCATCGCGATCCGGCTTGAACGTGGTCAGGCCCGGCCCGGTTTCCTGCGCGAGCCGCATCAGCGCATCCACATCGCCTCGTTGCACTACGCGAACGACGATCATTGCGCGTCTCCCGATTGTTCGTCCTGCGGCTGATGCAGCGGCACGCAGCGCACCGTATCGCCTTCCCGTACCCCGAGCGCGGCGAGCGCCGCCTGCGACAACGCGGCGCCCGATTCCTTGCCCGGCGCGAGCTCGCCGAGCACGCAACGGAACTCGCCGGCGGCGCCGTTGTGCGCGATCAGGTACGTTGCACCGTGCGGCGCGGGTGCCTCGCGCACGACGCGCGTCTCGTTGTGCTTTACGCTGACACTGCGATCCATCTGCGCGGTCAGCACGGGACCCGCGTCGAAGATGTCGACGTAGCGATCGGTCTCGAAGCCTTCCTCGAGATGAATCTCGTACGCGAGCAGCGCGTTCGCATCCGGCTCGCCCAGCACGCGCTGCGCCGCTTCGGGCAACAGCGGCACATACACGGGATAGGTCGGCATCACTTCGGCGATGAACGTGCGGCTGCGGCCGCCCGATTCGACTTCGATGTCAGCGAAATCGCGGCCGAAGAACTTGCGGCCCACCGCTTCCCAGAACGGCGACATGCCGTTTTCGTCGGTGACGCCGAGCAGCAGCGAGAACACCTCGGGCGTGAAGCGCTTGCGATTCGCGGCGATGTACATCATCCGCGCGCGCGACATCAGCTGCGCGGCCGCGTCGCCGCGCAGCGACGGGTCGATGTAGTAGCCCGCGAGCCGGCTCTTGCCGGTCAGCTCGTGCGACATCGTCAGCGCGTGAATCTTGCGATTCACATGTAGCTCGCGCGACGCATGAATCAGCGCGTCATTGCGAAACACGTAGAACGGGTCCGCGTAACCGGCCGCCGCGACGATGCTCGCGGTGCCCATCAGCTTGCCGGTGTCCGAATCTTCGAGCACGAACAGATAGAACTCCTCGCCCGGAAAGTCGACCTCCGCGCGAAACGAGTCTTCCGACAACGCGACGCGCGCTTCGAGCGCGCGCCGGTCGTGCGGCAGGGAATGCAGCACCGGTTGCGCGGTGCGCGCCATATGCTCGAGCGCATCGAGATCGGCAAGGCGGGCGGGACGTACGAAGTACATCATCGTTCCTGTTGAATGTGACGCGTGAATCGCCGCATCGGCGTGGGCGTGCGGAGCTGTCCGAACATCAATGCGACGCCGCCTGCGCATTCGCGCCGACGAGTTCGCCGAACGCCTTCTCGAGACGCGCGAAGCCTTCGGCCATATCGTCGAGCGGCATGATCAGCGACGGCACGAAGCGCAGCACGTCCGGGCCTGCCATCAGCATGATCACGCCGTGCTGGCCGGCCGCGGTGACGAAGTCCTTCGCGCGTCCCCGATACGCGTCGTTCAGTTCGGCGCCGATCAGCAGACCCTTGCCGCGCACTTCGCTGAAAAGCCCTAACCGCTGGTTCAACTTCGCGAGATGGCCTTTCAGCACTTCGCTGCGCGAGCGCACGCCTTCTAGCAGCTTCGGGTCGCTGACGAGTTCGACCACTTTTTCGGCGATCGCCGAGCCGAGAGGATTGCCGCCGTAGGTCGTGCCGTGCACGCCGACCTTGAAGTGCGCGGCGAGCTCTTTGGTGGTCAGCATCGCGCCGATCGGGAAGCCGTTGCCGAGCGCCTTAGCGGTGGTCAGGATGTCGGGCGTCACGCCGGTGTCCTGGTACGCGTAGAAGTAGCCGCTGCGGCCCACGCCGGTTTGCACTTCGTCGAAAATCAGCACCGCGTTGTGCTGATCGCACGCTTCGCGCAGTGCTTTGAGGAACGCCGGATCCGCCGGGATCACGCCGCCCTCGCCCTGGATCGGCTCGACGATCACCGCGCAGGTCTGCGCGCCGATCGCCTTCTTCGCCGCTGCGATGTCGTTGTACGGCAGATGCGTGATGCCGGCCGGCACCGGGCCGAAGCCTTCCGAATATTTCGGCTGGCCGCCGACGCTGACGGTAAACAGCGTGCGGCCGTGGAACGACTGCGTAAACGAAATGATTTCGTCTTTCTGCGCGCCGTAACGGTCGAACGCGACGCGGCGCGCGAGCTTCAACGCGGCCTCGTTCGCTTCGGCGCCCGAGTTTGCGAAGAATGCGCGATCGGCGAACGTGAGGCTTTCGAGGCGCTTCGCGAGACGCAGCACCGGCTCGTTCGTGTAGCCATTGCCGATGTGCCACAGCTTGCTGCCCTGCTCATGCAGTACCTTCATTAGCTCCGGATGCGCATGACCGAGCGCGGTGACG
The DNA here is from genome assembly GCF_040965775.1 of Paraburkholderia sp. BR10954. Taxonomy (NCBI): domain Bacteria; kingdom Pseudomonadati; phylum Pseudomonadota; class Betaproteobacteria; order Burkholderiales; family Burkholderiaceae; genus Paraburkholderia; species Paraburkholderia sp. BR10954. The sequence goes on along the minus strand of NZ_JBFRCK010000010.1, from coordinate 165,334 downwards.
GCGATGCCGCCGGCGAAGTCGATATAGTCGCGGCCTTGCGTGTCCCACACGCGCGAGCCGAGACCGCGGTCCGGTACGAAGGCGGCGGGGGCAAACACCGGCACCATGACTTCGTCGAAGGTCTGGCGTGTCACAGTCAGGTCGTTCATGGCTAATCCTTTTACGGGTGACAGGTAATACAGCTAGTGTAGGAAACCGTGCGCGGCGCGTCTTGCGCATACGCGACGCTTTCTATGAGGTTCCGCGCGTCGTCGCGCCACGGCGGGTACTGCGGGTACTTTTCGAGCAGGCGTCTCGTTCGTACTCTGTGAGCGGTTCATGTCGGGTTTGTGTCGCGCTCGTGTCGGGCTTGGGCGGTGCAGCCGCGCAGCCCGCGCCGGACGTGCCTCGGCTTCGCTTTCAGACGGCTTCCAGCTCACGCACGAGCCATGCCCGATTGCTCGCGCCGCTTTGCATCAATCGAGCTCGGGCCGCTCGATCAGCGCGGCCGGCCGGGGCTCGCTCGCGCCGCCGTGCGCGCCGGTCTGCCGCTCGATCCAGTTGCGGCGATCCTCGCGCGGCGTGACGCCGAAGCGCTCCCGATAAGCATTCGAAAAATGCGCCGCCGACGAAAACCCGCAGGCGAGGCTGATCTGCACGACCGATTTGCTGGTGCGCTGCAATTGCATGCGCGCCTTCGACAGCCGCAGCCCCAGATAGTATTTGGACGGCATCGAGCCGAGATACTGGCGAAACAGGCGTTCGAGCTGCCGCCGCGAGACGCCGACGAGGCCGGCGATTTCATCGGTGGTCAGCGGGTCCTCGATATTGGCTTCCATCAGCAGCAGCGCGTCGTTCAGGCGCGGATGACGCTCGCCCGGCGCGGTCACGAACGGAATGCGCTGGCGCTCCTCGCCGGCGCGCAACGTCCCGACGCCGAGCGTATCGGCGATCCGCTCCGCGAGTTCGGGCCCGTGCTCGCGGCCGATCATCGCGAGCATGAAGTCGACGGTCGCCTGACCGCCCGCGCAGGTCGCGCGATCGCGGTCGATTTCGAAGATCTGCTGCGTGACGATCGAGCGTTCGAACTGTTCGGAGAACTGCTGATAGGTTTCCCAGTTCACGCTGACGCGATAGCCGGACAGCTGCCCCGCCATCGCGAGCCACCACACGCCGTGATGAATGCCGGTGACGAGCGGCGTGCGCTGGCCGACGCGCGCGAGGCTCGCGAGAAACAGACGGTAGTCGGCGAACTGCTGGAACCGCTCGCTGACGATGATCAGCCAGTCGCACGCGATCGCGTCGCCGAACGCGGCATCGGCCGGCCATTGCGCGCCGCCTGACAGCGGCACCGCGCGGCCGTCCCACGAACAGACCTGCACGCGATACAGCGCGCGGCCGTCGATTTCATTGGCGAGATTGAGCGCGTCGACGATCGGCCCGACGCCCGACATCGACACGGGCGGCAATGCGACGATCGCGACCTGGGTCGTGCGAGCCGGGCTGGACGTGCGGGCCATCGGGTGTCCGTGAAAGCGGGCCGCGCGTTACTTCAGGCTGCCGGACAGGAACTGCTTCAGGCGCTCGCTGCGCGGCGCGCTCAGCACCTCGGCCGGATTGCCCTCCTCCTCGGTGCGGCCCTGGTGCAGGAACATCACGTGATTCGACACGTTGCGCGCGAAGCCCATTTCGTGTGTGACGACGATCATCGTGCGGCCTTCCTCGGCGAGCTTCTGCATCACCTTCAGCACTTCGCCGACGAGTTCGGGGTCGAGCGCGGAAGTCGGTTCGTCGAACAGCATCACGTCGGGATGCATCGCGAGAGCCCGCGCAATCGCCACCCGCTGCTGCTGGCCGCCCGACAGATGCGACGGATACTGCTTCTCGAGACGCGGCGCGAGACCGACCTTCTCCAGATATTCGCGCGCGCGATCTTCGGCTTCCTTGCGCTTCAGACCGAGCACATGAATCGGTGCCTCGATGATGTTCTCGAGCACGTTCATGTGCGACCACAGATTGAAGTGCTGGAACACCATCGCGAGCTTCGTGCGGATGCGCTGCAACTGTTTGTGGTCAGCGACTTCGAGATTGCCGGCGCGATCGGTCTTCGTCTTCACCGCCTCGCCATCGACGATGATCTGGCCGGCGTTCGGCCGCTCAAGAAAATTGATGCAACGCAGGAAGGTGCTCTTGCCCGAGCCGCTCGCGCCGATGATGCTGATCACGTCGCCCTTGTTCGCGTTCAGCGACACGCCCTTGAGCACCTCGTTGTCGCCATAGCGCTTGTGGATGTCCTGTACGGCGAGCTTGCAAGCTTCGGTTTGCGTGGTATGGAGCAAGATGCTCTCCCAGTGAAGATACGGATCGGTCTGGTGCGCACGCCGCCGTGCGCAAGCGCGCGGCGCCCGCTGCAATGTCGACGCGCGCTCAATGCGTGCGCACCGCGAGATGCGCGAGCCAACGGCGCTCGGCGCGCCGGAACAACGCAACCAGCGCAAACGACACCACGAGGTAAATTAACGCCGCGAGCCCGAACGCGTTGAACGACTGGTAGGTCGCCGAATTCGCATCGCGCGCGACCTTCAGGATGTCGGGCACCGTGGCCGTGAACGCGACCGTGGTCGCGTGCAGCATCAGGATCACTTCGTTACTGTACAACGGCAGCGCGCGACGCAGCGCGGACGGTATCACAATGCGCCGGTACATCGTGAACCAGCTCATGCCATAGGCGCGCGCCGCCTCGACTTCGCCATGCGAGGTCGAGCGGATCGCTCCCGCGAAAATCTCGGTCGTGTACGCGCAGGTGTTCAACGCGAACGCGAGGATCGCGCAGTGAAAGCCGCTGCGAAAGAACGCGTCGAGCAGACTGTGCGAGCGCACGAACGCGAGGCTGTACACGCCGGTGTAGATCAACAGCAGCTGCACGTAGAGCGGCGTGCCGCGAAATACGTAGGTGTACAGACGTACCGGCGTCGACAGCCAGCGCTTCTTCGACACGCGCGCGACCGCGAGCGGCACCGCGCACACGAAGCCGATCGCGATCGACGCGACCAGCAGCCACAGCGTGACCGCGAGACCCGACAGGCGCTGCCCGTCCCAGAACAGATACGCCTTCCAGAATTGATTGAGGATATCGATCATGACGTTCAGAGCTCCGCGTGTCGCACGCCGATCGAATAGCGGCGGTTCAGCCAGATCAGCGCGACGTTCGAGACGGTGGTGATCGCCAGATAGATCAGCGCGGCGACGAGGATGAAGAAGAACATGTTGAAGGTGCTCTTGCCGGCGTCCTGCGCGGCTTTGACGACGTCGGCGAGACCGATGATCGACACGAGCGCGGTGGCCTTCACGAGCACCTGCCAGTTGTTGCCGATGCCGGGCAGCGCGAAGCGCATCATCTGCGGAAACAGGATGCGGGTGAACACGCGCACGCCGCTCATCCCGTACGCGCTGCCCGCTTCGAGCTGGCCGCGCGGCACCGCGAGAAAGGCGCCGCGGAAGGTTTCGGTGAAGTACGCGCCGTAGATGAAGCCGAGCGTCAGCACGCCGGCCACGAATGGATCGATGTCGAACTGCGGCAGATCGAGCGCGTCGGTCAGATCGTTGACCGCCATCTGGATGCTGTAGAACAGCAGCAGCATCAGCACGAGGTCGGGCACCGAGCGGATCAGCGTCGTGTAGCCGGTCGCGATGGCCCGCAGGGGCCGGTTGAACGAGAGTTTCGCCGCCGCGCCCGCGAGGCCGAGCAACACAGCGGCCGCCAGCGACAGGACGGACAGCTCGATCGTCTGCAGCGTGCCGGCGAGCAGCACGGGACCAAAGCCGTATAGGAACACGCGTGTCTCCATCCAGGTTCGTTGAATTGGCGCGGATGGCGGCAGCTTCGTGGGCGGCTCGCTGCTCCGGCATGGCGCGGAGTCTCGCAAGCGAAAATCAATTTCTCAAATACCGGGCGGATGGCTTGCTGCGACGCAGCATGGCGCTGTCGGCGCGCGCGGAACGCTCGTAGCGCTTGGTATCACGAGGGTTATCGTTTTGTCAGGTGTGCGGCGCGCGCCTGGCCGCGCCGCGATTTCGCAAAGTTCGGGTCGCTTTTTCGATAGGCCGCGGCGACGAACAAGCCGCTCATTCGAGCGCGAGCCGAGCGCGAATCGCCGGCAGCATGTGTTCGACCGCCGCGCGCCCCTCCTCGATGGCCGGCGCCGCGCGATGAAAATCGAAGATGCCCATGCCGCCCAGACGCGGCTGGATCAGGATATCGGCCGGTTCGCCCGCGAGCCGGCTGCGCGTGATGCGCACCTGCATGATGTCGATGCTTTGCGCGATCGAGCTCAACATCGACGGCACGTGCGCGCTCGGCTTCGGCGGCACGCGCACGTCGTCGGTGGCGCTCGCTTCGGCTGGCGCCAACCAGCGCGGCCACGGCTTGCCGTTGCGGCGCAGCGCGACCGGCGGCGGCGCGGTGGGATCGAGCGCGGGCGTTTCGATGACCGGGCCGCCGAAGTCGCGGCCGTTCAGGATGTCGTTGTTCAGATCGATCGCGATCACGCAGTCCGCGCGCATGCCGCGCGCGACCGACACCGGCACCGGGTTGCACAGCCCACCGTCGACGAGCCACACGCCGTTGTGCCACACCGGCGTGAAGATGCCCGGAATCGCAATCGACGCGCGCACCGAGTCGACCGTGCTGCCGTCCTGCAGCCAGATTTCGCGGCCCGTGTCGAGCTCGGTCGCGACTGCCGCGAACGGCATGTTCAGTTGCGCGATCGAGCGGCCGGCGAATTTGTCGGCGAATAGCTGGATCACCTTGCGCCCGCCGAGCAGGCCGCCCGAGATGCGCAGATCGAGCAGCCGCACCACGGTCTGCCACGTGAGACGCGACACCCACTCCTCGAGCCAGTCGAGATCGCCGTTCGCATAGACCGCGCCGACCAGCGCGCCGATCGACGTGCCGCAAACGACGTCGGGCTTGATTCCCGCGTCTTGCAGCGCGCGAATCGCGCCGATATGCGCCCAGCCGCGCGCGGCGCCGCCCCCCAACACCAGCCCGATCCGGCTGTATCGACGTCGACGTATCATGCCTACCCCGCTCTTTCGGCCCGCTTGTCCGGCCGTCTTCTATTCGACATTCTTCCCACCTATCGCCCACGGATCACGTCCGAGCGTGACGTGGTGTACACCCTCTCGTTCCGGTCGAAGTGAACGTTGAAGATGCCTTCCTCGGTCACGCCGCGCTCGCGCCATTTCCAGCTCCACACGGTTTCCGGCTTCAGCGGAAACACCGCGACCTCTCCCGGCTTACCAAGCAATCGACGCACCTCGTCCTCGGTCATGCCGGAGCGGATTTTCGCGAAGTTGTCCGCGGTGAGCACCTGCGTAATCGCCTGCAGCTTGCCGTCGCGATCGATGTCGACCATGTAGGTGGTGAGGCCTTGCGGGCCGCGCGGATACTCGAAGCGCTTCGAGCCGTCGGTGAAGGTGCGGGTGGTTTCGGGCTTGCCCATCTGCGCGAGAACTTGCGCTTCGGTCGTGACACCCGGCGTCATGTTCTTGAGCAACAACGCGTCCGGTTTGACCGCGTTGAAGAAGTCCTTGAGTTTTTGCACGGCTTGATCGCTCTGCTGTTGGTCGCAGCCGGTCAGCGCAACGCACGCTATTAGCAGCGTGACGCCCAGCGGTTTGAGGCTCACTTCGATTCCTGTCCGGATGCGCGGCATCTAAAGTTGCTGCGCATGGCCGGTCTGTAGTGTGTACTACAAGGATAACCGCGCGCGGAGAAAACCGCGAGCAACGCAGGCGCGACGAGTGCGGCTACGCACGCAACGTGTTGCGCGCAGCGCTAAAAGATCGGCTGGGATCGTTCGAAATGGGCAAGCCAGAAGCAAAAAGGCGACGCTGAGTGCAGCGTCGCCATGTCGGTCGATACGATCAACCGGAAGTGACGGCGGCTCATCAGCCGCCTTGCGCGAAGCACCGCGGACGACGCGCAGCGGCCTGATCCAGACGAAGCGATGAGCAACCTTGGCTACTCACCTTGCGCCATCGCCGAATGACAAACCGCTGCCTTTTACGGCCGCCCTGGTCCCTCGATAAGCCTTCCAGATGCCGATAATCTAAACGCATCGGAGGCTTTCGACGAGAGCGCGTTTACACCGAATTGGCAGAAGATTCGCGCGGTGCGAAAGGGGCGCAGGCTGGCCGGCCCCTGGATAGCCGGCCTCCGGCAGGCCGGCCCCTTCAAATCACCCGGAAGCCGTGCGTGCCGTCGCGCGCCAGTTGCACGACGAGCCCATGCTCCCACTCCAGATACGCGCTCATCGCTTCGCGCGCGTTCTCCGTGCCCTCATATGGCCGCTGATAACGATCGATCCGCGGCGACGCCATCCGCGTGCCGCCCGACTCTACCGGCAAGCCCGCGTCGATCCACGCGCGCGTGCCGCCGCGCAGCACCTGCACCGGCCGCTCGGTCGCCGCGGCGAGTTCCGGTGCGACGAAGCGCGCGAGCACGTCGCTGCCGCACGTCACCACATAGCGCTTCGCATCGGGCAGCGTGCGCAGCGCGTCGGCGAGCTGGCTGCGGATCACGAACCATGCGCCCGGAATGTGCCGCTTCAGATAATTCGTGCTGCTCGTGAAGTCGAGCACGACGGTTCCCGGCGACTGCAGCAGCGCCGCAAGCTCGGCCGGCTCGATGTCGTCGACGTCGGGTGGTGTGACCGCGTTGCGCGCAAGCGGCGCCACGCCCTTCTCGGCGAAATCGCCCGCCGTCAGGCCGTCGACCACGAACACCTCGATGTTCATCTGGGCGAGCCACGATGCGGTCATGTTCGCGCGCACGCCGTCGCTGTCCGCGAGGATCACACGCGCGCCGCGCACCGTCACGAACAGGTCGGTTTCCTGCACGAGCTGGCCGCCAGGCGCGCTGCGAAAGCCGGGCACGTGGCCCGCCTCGTATTCCTCGGGCGTGCGCACATCGAAGCGATACACGGTGCGCACCGCCTCGTCGGCCCAGCGGCGCGCTTCGTCGCGCGAGGTGCGACGCACGCGCGCCCGGTCGGCAAGCGCGCGCGCGCCGTCGGCCGCCGCGAGACGGGATACGTCGTCGACCGCGCCTTCGACGCGCCGCGTGCTGCCATGCGCGAGCGGCTGGCCGGCGAGCGTCCAGCCCATCGTGCCGTTGCGCAGCGCGGCCACCGGATTGGGTACGCCCGCGTTGATCAGCGACTGCGCGCCGATGATGCTTCGCGTGCGTCCCGCGCAATTGACGATGATGCGCGTGGCCGGATCCGGCGCGAGCTGCCGCGCGCGCAACACCAGCTCCGCGCCCGGCACGCTGATGCTGCCGGGGATGTTCATGGTCTGAAACTCGTCGAAGCGACGCGCGTCGAGCACCACGACATCGGCCTCGCGATCGAGCAGCGCCTGCACCTGCTGCGCGGACAGCGACGGCGTATGACGCACGCTTTCGACCAGTTCGCCGAACGCCTTGCTCGGCACGTTGACATCCTTGAACAACTCGCCGCCCGCTTCGCGCCAGCCCTGCAGACCGCCCTCGAGCAATGCGACGTTGCTATAGCCGAGCTCGTCGAGGCGCTCGGCCGCGCGCCTCGCGAGCCCTTCGCCGGCATCGAACACGACGATCGGCACGGCGAGGCGCGGCAGCCGCAGCGGCGCATCGAGTTCGAGCCGCGACAGTGGCAGATTGGCGGCGAACAACGGATGACTGCGCGCGTGCGGATCTTCCTCACGCACGTCGACGAGCGCGATCTCCTCGCGGTCGAGCAATGCGTGGCACACGTCCTGGAACGACCGGGTACGAAACTCTTTGACGACATTCATGGGATCGGGAACTCCTTCGCTACATTCCAGATTTCGGGCGACGCGTCGCGTCACCGTACCGAATACTTAAACCGTACACTCGAATTCCGATCGGCGCACGGTCACTCGTGGGATTGCTTATTCGACCGCACTGCGAATGCGAAGCACCGCCGCGCGAACACGCTACGCAAGCGCAATTTCCGCGCCACGCATCGCCTCTCGTCGCGGCTCGTCGCGCCTCACCAGCGCTGGCGACCCTTCGGCCGTCAGGGACATCGCCGCGCCGCCAGCAGAAAAGCCGCCGCTTTGCCACAATGCCCCATCGCGCGAAAGCGCCGCCCATCGCTATGAATAGACAATGATCCCCTTCTCGGTTCTCGATCTTTCGCCGGTCACCGCGGGTGCCACGCCCGCTGATGCGTTCAGGAACACACTGTCACTCGCGCAGCACGCGGAAAAACTGAATTACAAGCGTTACTGGCTCGCCGAGCATCACAACATGACCGGCATCGCGAGCGCGGCGACCTCGGTCGTGATCGGCTACGTGGCCGGCGGCACGAAGACGATTCGTGTCGGCTCCGGCGGCATCATGCTGCCGAACCATGCGCCGCTCGTGATCGCCGAACAGTTCGGCACGCTCGCGTCGCTGTATCCGGGCCGGATCGATCTCGGCCTTGGCCGCGCGCCCGGCACCGATCAGACCACCGCCCGCGCGCTGCGCCGCGACCTGCAGGCGAGCGCCGAAACCTTCCCCGACGATGTCGTCGAATTGCAACGCTACTTTGCCGAACCGGTCGCGGGCCAGCGCATTCGCGCGGTGCCGGGCGCGGGCCTGAATGTGCCGCTGTGGCTGCTCGGCTCGTCGCTGTACAGCGCGCAACTGGCCGCGGCGCTCGGGCTGCCGTTCGCGTTCGCGTCGCACTTCGCGCCCGATTACATGATGAGCGCGCTACAGGTGTATCGCTCGCAGTTCCGGCCGTCCGCGACGCTGGCGAAACCGTATGCGATGGTCGGCGTCAATCTGTTCGCCGCCGACACGAACGACGAAGCCGCGCGCCTCTTTACGTCGCTGCAGCAGCAGTTCATCAATCTGCGGCGCGGCACGCCGGGGCAATTGCAGCCGCCGGTCGAGCGGCTCGACGCATCGGAGATGGAGCTGAACAACGTCGCGCGAGCGCTCGCGTGCACGGTGCTCGGCGATCGCGACGCGATCCGCGAAGGTCTGCAATCGATCATCGAGCAGACCGGCGCGAACGAGTTGATGCTGACCGCGCAGATTTACGATCACGAAGCGCGGCTGCGCTCGTTCGAGATCGGCGCCGAGGTGCGCGATGAATTGATGGCGGTCGAATAAACGCTTCGCGAACCGATCGGCCGACACGGCCACGCACGAAAAAAGGGCGGCTCATGGCGAGCCGCCCTTGTCTTTTGCACTGAGTTGGACCAGTCCCAGGAGAAGCCGGCCCCGGCGCCGGCGTGGCTCTAGAAGGCGCTCTTCACAACGCCCCCGTCGGCCCGCAACGCAGCTCCCGTGGTGGCCGACGAAAGCGGACTCGCGATATAGGCCACCAGCGACGCGACTTCCTGCGGCGAACCAAATCGCTTGATCAGCGAAGTGGGACGGACCTTCTCGAAGAACTCTTTTTCGAACGCTTCGAACGTTTTGCCGTCGGCCTTGGCAAGGGTCTCCACGAATTCTCCCACTCCCCGCGATTTCGTTGGCCCCGGCAGCACGCTATTGACCGTAATGCCGGTGCCGGCAACGGCTTCGGCGAGTCCGCGCGCGACCGCCAGCTGCGCGGTTTTCGTCATCCCGTAGTGGATCATTTCAGCTGGGATCTGCACCGCGCTTTCGCTCGAAATGAAAATGATGCGCCCCCAGTTGGCCTGCCTCATCGCAGGCAGATACAGGCGAGCGAGGCGTACCCCGCTCAACACGTTGACATCGAAGAACCGCTGCCAGTCCGCGTCGGGTATCTCTTCAAACGGCTTGGGCTCGAAGATGCCGAGGTTGTTGACCAGAATTTCCACGCCGGGGTAGCGTCGCGCGAGTTCTTCTGCTGAAGCGGCGGTACTGAGATCGCCGGCAAATCCCTGCACGTCGCCGCCCGTCTGCGCTTTGAGCTGCGCGACTACCTCATCCACGGATGACTGCAAGCGGCCGTTCACGATTACACGAGCGCCCTCCTGCGCCAACGTGCTGGCGATAGCGAGACCGATGCCGGCTGTGCTGCCGCTCACCAGTGCGAGTTTGCCTGTCAGGTTCAAGTCCATGGGTGATTTCCTTTCAATGGATGAATTCAAAATCGCGACGTCGGGTACCACCTCGCTTTCGAACAGCAAAAAGACTAGATGATCTGACGGAAATGGCAACGCACATGAGTGACAGGCGGACAGTGACGCAGGCAGGCCCGAAGTACCGTGTACGAGCAGGAAAACGAGGCCATGTCAGCGATTTTCCGACTTCGTTTGGCCAAGTGATGGTCGCGCCCAAGCGCTCGTCACCTGTCGTGCAGATGACTCACCAGGTAATCGATCAACGCACGTGCTCGAGACGGCAAAAATCGATTCGGCGGATAAAGCAGCCAAACCGGGCCCATATAGGGACGTGCCTCGAACTCCCAGTCGCTCAGCACCTGGACGATGTCGCCCGCGGAAATCGCCTGCGCAGCGACAAAATCGGGCAAGCTCGCAATGCCCAGGCCATGCAGCGCGGCATCCAATCGCGCACTCGTATCATTGGCAACGTAGCGCCCCTTCACTTCGACCATCCGTGTTTCGGAGTCGCGGCGGAAATGCCATCGATTGTCGTCGACCGTCTCTCCCAGATAAATGCATAAATGCCGCGCAAGGTCGCGCGGCTCGGCCGGCGTCCCCCGCTCCGCCAGATAAGCAGGCGACGCGCACAGAACCCATTTGACCGCGCCGAGTCGCCGGGCAGCAAGACCCGGCGGAGGCGAACGCGTGAGCCGGATCACCAGATCGACATCGTCACGCAGCGGATCGACGTCGTGGTCGGCGAAGACCAGATGGACATCCACGTCGGGCCACATGCGCAGAAACTCCGGAACAAGCGGATGGATGACAGATCTCGCATATGAAATCGGCGCACTGATGCTGACCTTGCCTCGCGGATCACCCGCCCCTTGTCCAGCGACGTCGACGGCGCCCGAGGCCGCGCCGACCATATCCCGGCAGTACCGGTAAATCTGCGCGCCCGAATCCGTCAACCGGATGCTACGGGTCGAGCGCTCGAGCAGGCGTGTGCCCAACGCATCCTCGAGGCGTTTGATCTGCCGACTGACTGTCGACGGTGTACTGCCCAGTTGCCGCGCGGCGATGGAGAAGTTGCCGGCGTCGACGACCCTCGCAAACATCGCCATGTCGGGTAGCAACGCAAAAAGCTCATTCGGATTCATCGCGATCCTCGGACTGCCTTGGACATTCGTGCATTTCAAACATAAAAGATGTTCCGCCGCCATGGATTATAGTTTTGGGCGCAATACCGGACAATTCGGACCGTGCGAGTGAAAACACAAGGTCCGTCATGTCGAAGCAAAAGAGCGCGTTATGGATATCCGACCTGATGCTGCTTGCGGTCGCGATGGTGTGGGGCACGAGTTATGGGGTCGTTAAAGGCGCGCTCGCGATCTATCCGGTGCTCGGTCTGCTGGCGTTGCGCTTCGGACTAACGTTCGTCGTGTTGTCGCCTGCGTTGCGCCCGCTTCGACACGTTAAAGCGTCCGCCTTGCTGGGCGCGCTCGGTTCCAGCGCAATCCTGCTCAGCATCTTCCTGGCCGAGACGTTCGGGATCGCGCACACACGCGCGTCGAATGCGGCGTTCCTTATCAGTCTGTGTGTCGCGCTGACGCCGCTGGTCGAATGGGTGTTGCTGCGACGAAAGCCGTCGAGTGGCGAATGGATTGCCGTGGCTTTGTCGCTGACGGGCGCCGCGTTCGTCAGCGGAGGCGCGATCATTCCGACCGCAGGCGATGCGCTGATTCTTCTTGCGGCATTGCTGCGCGCGCTGATGGTGTGCGTGACCAAGCGCGTGATGCGCGAATCGAATCTTGCCCCGCTGTCGGTAACGGCGGTCCAGGCAGGCGTCGTTGCACTGGGCAGTGTGCTGGTGGCGTTCGTGTTGCCGTCACAGCATTGGCAGGCGCTGCCGTCGCTCAATGGGCACAGTGACTTCTGGGCGAGCATTGCTTACCTCGTGCTCGCCTGTACGTTGTTCGCATTTTTCGCACAGAATTTTGCCGTCAAGCGCAGTAACCCGACGCGAGTCGCTTTGCTGATGGGCAGCGAGCCCGCGTTCGGTGCGCTATTCGCCTACGTATGGCTCGGGGAGCACGTTTCGACCTCGGCATGGTTTGGCGGAGGTCTGATGGTACTTGCATCGGTGCTGGCGGCGGTGCCACTCAAAAGGGACGCCAACGCGAGGCTCGACATGCATCCCGCCACTTCGGTCGAGAGTTAGCCGATTATTCAGGCCAAGCCTTGTTTCGATGCCTGCGCTCGCCTCGGCTCATGGCCCGGCTCGAGTGACAGATTTCGCACAGCACGCACCGGCCTCTTGCACGGACGGGCACTTGACCGAGCCATACGAACAGAAGACGCAGCAGTCGCCGGACTTCGGAGCAAGCAAGGCTTTGCACCGCGGGCATTCATAGAAGTAGACGCAGGCACCCGCAGTGCGGACAGGTCAACGCGGACTCCAGGATCGGTGAGGTTTGCATTGATCGCGTCTACATCCATATTCCTTGCACCTGTCAATGTTAGGGCCGGCAAACGGTCGCGGGGGGGCTTGCGCAAGGTCCGTGCCGCATTGAAGGCAAGTATCCCGACGCGATACGTGTCACAAATAACCCATTGCGGTGGAATAAAGGCGAGCCGTTGGCGTTCGTAGATTAGGCGTCGCGTGAACGAGCGCGTAGCCGTGGAACCGCGAAACGGAATCGTCGGCCGCGCACAGCGGTTGCTTGCCCGTTTTGCAGAAGGTTTGCCTGTCCTTTTTTGTAACCGCCGCCGGCGTCGCGGGACTTGCCGCTAGCGATCCGCGACTCCCCGGCTCAACGCGTGGCCGCGCGGCAAGTCAGTCGCGTTGGCCGTGCAGGAGAGTTCTACATGAAAGTATCAAGACTGTTATCGGCCGTATCCGTGATCATCGCGCTAGGAGTCGCATCGTTACCGTTGGCCGCGTGCCAGTCCACGGGCGGCGACATGGGCTCGTCGGGGAGCAGCAGCGGCGCCACCAGCAGCGGCGGCTATTGATGCGCGCTCGCGCGGCCGTCAGCGTCGCGTGAACTTCGATACGGAAGTGATATCGCGGCTCCCGTGGCCGCGGCGCTATGCGCGTGCGCTGACGTGCCCTCGGTCAGGGCGGTCAGCCTGACCGGAATAGCCCGATTGGCTTACGCTGATCGGGCTGCTTCCTTTTTGGGAGATCGTCATGGACACGGGACAAAAATCCGCTCGAACCCTCAGCGGTTCGTCGGCACCGCGGCCAACCCGTCCAACAGCGCCTTGTCAAACGTATCCGGGTCCTGCATCTGCGGTGCGTGACCGAGCGCCGCAAACTCCACGAGCGTCGCGTGCGGAATCGCCTTCGCGGCCGCGCGGCCCAGTTCAGGATAATGGCCGAGCTTCGCGCACTTCGGGCGGCGCGTCATCCTTGCCGATCGCGGTCGTGTCCTTCTGACCGATCAGCAGCAGCGTCGGCATGCTGAGTTGCCCCAGTTCATAGAAAACCGGCTGCGTGCAACTGATGGCGCCATAAACTTTTCGCCGACGCCGTCCAAATCCTTATCCGATAAAGGGTTGAGCGCAATTCAGTTGTGCCGGAGGCAGCAAAATGGTTGTTCGCGGACTTCTAGGGAACTCCGCGTGTCTCATTGCGCCAGTTGCCAGCGGAGCACCGGATGCGTCGCGCCAGCAGGCATCGCCCACACCCCCGTCGGGCTGAAGTCGTACCCCACGAACGATGTCGGCGTGCTCATCTGAGTGATGGTCAGCCCGTTCGCCGCGGGAATCGGCGTACCGTATACGACGCCGATTGTGGCGCCCGTGGTGTCGCTGTTCCAATACACATCGTTCGTAATCGCGCCTCCATTGGTCCGCGCGATGCCGGTCGGTCCATACTCCGGCTGGCTCACCGGACCGGTCGCGAATGACTGGGTGATCGTTCGTAAGTTAAAAACGACGAGAGCGGCCCCGCCGCATGGCGCACCGGGAGCCCCTGCGCACAAGCCCGCAAACATCGTAGAGCCGGTAGCATAAGACTGGCTGATCGTGCCACTGTTAGTGCTGACGAGGCCGCCACCACCGTAAGCGAAATAACCCGACGATATGACAGGACCCGTGGCGAACGACTGGCTGATCAGGCCGCTATTCGTGCCCACCAGACCACCGAGCACATACCCGCCGGTCACGGCGGCGCTGCTCGAAGAACGCAGGATCGAGCCGGCGTCGGCGTTGAAGCCCACCAGCCCACCGGCTCCCGAGGTGTCGGGTACAGAGCTTGAGCCAGATCCGCCGTCAAGAACCGTGCCGGACGTGTTCACCCGCAAGACCGTGCCGTTGTTCATGCCGGCCAGCAAGCCCATATCGACAGTCGCCGCCGGGTTGGGAGCCTTGATCGCCGTACCCGCAATGTTGAGGTTGCGTACGACGCCCTCGGTGCCGATCACGCCGAACAGGCCCATCACCTGGAAGAACGGATAAACCACCAACGGCCCGAGCGTTAGCGAGCTGATCGTATTGTCTTGTCCGTCGAATTGCCCCGTGAACGGTGTGCTGATGTTGCCGATTGGAACGAAGGGGCTGTTGCTCGTCGCGCTCGCATCGATGTTCCTGCCGAGCGCGTAATTGCCGGTGGGATCGTTGGCGACGTTCGTCAGGTCGGTCAGGGAGTTGACCAGCCTGTACGGGGTGATCTGCGTAACGAGGCCAGTGAATGCGGGGGCTGTCCACGCCGGGTTGTTCAACTGGTTACCGGCAACGTAGGTGCCGTTCATGTCGTAGAAAGCGCTCAGCGCACCGGTGCTTTTCGACCAGTCGAGCGTGCCATTGTTCGCGACGCTGCCGCCGTTATTGATGCCGGTTGCGTCGGCGCGCAAGGTCAGATTGCCCGCGCCGTTGTTCGCAACCGTCGCGCCGCTCGCGACCGACACGTTGCGGTACGCGTCGAGCGTCAGCGAAGCGGGGCCGCGCCAGCTCAGGTTCGATGCGATGTCGATGTCGCCCGTCGCGCCCATCGCGCCTGTCGTGGTGACATCTACAGATGTGTCCGCATTCAGGCTGCGGCGCAGTGCGCGAGCAGCGGATTGATCGATCGTGAACGCGGGGGTCGACAGATTCCATTCGCCGGCGTGGACGGCGGCCTTGGCGCCGAACGCCAGTTGCGCCGCGTCAGTGTCGACCGTGCCGCCGCTGCCGTCCGCGTTGGTGGCCGTGATCAGGCCCGACTGCTCGACCCGACCTCTGTCGGCGACGAGCCACACGTGGCCTTCACGATTCGCCGTGCCCGTCGCGCGGATGCGCGTGCCGCCGCCTGCGAGCGCATACACGTTCCCATCGGCGGCCTGCAGGCTGACCTGTGCGGCCGTTATTTGCCCCTTGTTGACGACCGTGCCCTGACTGCCCGTCTGCACGAACACCTGCCGGCTGCTCGCCGAGTCGTGCAACAGCACGTCGCCACCGGCGGCCAGTTCCGCCGTGCCGTTGGGCGCCGCCACGGTGCCGGCGTTGATGACTGCGTCTCGCGCAATCAGCAACACATCGCCGCCGCTCGAACTGATCCTGCCGAGATTGATCACGGCTGCGTTCGAGTTGCCCGACAGCGTGAGCGAGCCGCTGTCCCGCATAAACGCGTCGTTGCAGATGTCCAGCGTCGACGCGACGAAACGTCCGCCCGTTGCGATTACGCCCGAAGACCCCACGACGATGCCCTGCGGATTGATCACATAGAGGCTCCCCGTTGCACTGAGCCTGCCGAGAATGGCCGAGGGCGAGCCACCCGTCACCCGGTTCAGCGTCGCGCCCGAACCGTTGTCGAACGTCACGCTGTTGTGCCTGCCGATCGAGAAACTGTTCCAGTCGATCACGCCGCGCGTCGAACCTGGTTGCGTGATCACGAGACCATTCCCCTGACTGGCTATCGTGCCCGCGCCGGCGACGTATGTGCCGCCGTGCGGAAGGACACCCGCCGCGAGCGCCACGGGTGTCAGGGACAGTCCAGTCAGCGAAACGCCGATGGCGAGCCAGATGTGTCTGCGCGACTGCTGTCGACGCAGTGCGCGTCGCGGGGGCCGAGGCAGTTCCGGACGTGACATACAGCCTCCTTTCCGCATGCATGCGGAATGGCCGCCAGCGACCCGCAGAGCCGACCGGAGACGCGTGAGTCGCCGTGTCTGAAGAATAGTCCTCGCGTGGTCTCCCACCAGTCCACGCTGAGCGCGGTAATCATCCGGTCGATGGTAGGCGACCGTCTGCGCTTGCGAGGCTCTTCAAACTTATCGAAAGAGAGCCTAAGGTGCCCCGGCGCGCGCCGGGGCAGCAACATTCACTGCGCGGTGACCTGCCAGCGCAGAACCGGTTGCGTGGCCCCGCTCGGCATCACCCACGGGCCGTTCGGGCTGAAGTCCCAGCCCACAAAGCTGGCTGGATTGCTCATCTGCGCGGACGTGAGCCCGTTTGCCGGGGGCAAATTGCCGCCGCTCGAATTTTGCCCGGTTGTCTCCACGTTCCAATAGACATCGTTATCAGGCGCGCAGCCTATGCAAATGCCGCCGATGAAGCCGGCCAACGAATGCACGGGGCCGGACGCGTACGACTGCGTGATCGTGCCGTTGCCCGCTGCGATCAGTCCTCCCGCGCCGCCGTGCGTCGCGAAACTGGTGACCGGCCCTGTCGAGTACGACTCGGCGATGGCACCCGGATTCGTGAGGACGAGTCCGGCGGCAGTACCGTCGGCGGTGACCGTGGCATTACTTCCCGAGCGGGCGACCAGACCGTAGTTAGTGCCGACGAGGCCCGCGAACGCGTCTCCGGAATCACTGGAGGTCGCGACTATTGACCCGGACGTGAAGACATTCGCAATCGTGCCGTGACTGGCGGCCGCCAACATCCCGGCGCCGGTGGTGAAGGGCTCGTCCGCCGTAACATTCTCTTCCAGTTTCAGATTGCGGACGACACCCGTTGAGCCGATATCTGCAAATACCGCGTCCTCACTCGGGGACAGATGCGAGATCATATTGAATCTACCGTCGAACTGGCCGGTGAACGGCGTCCCCGGATCGGAGCCGAAATGGGGATAGAAGCCAAGCGTGGTGAAAGCTGCGTTGCTCGCGTCGATGTTTTTGCCAAGCGCGTAGCTGCCTGCGAGATTGTTAACGATGTTCTGCAGGTCTGCGACCGAATTGACGAGCTGGTAGCCGGTTATCTGCGTCACGAGCCCGCTGTAGAGCGGCGCGCTCCAGGCCGCATTGGCGATGAGCGTGCCGGGGCTGTAGCTACCGTTCATGTCGTAGAGCGTGCTGACGATGCCCGTACTCTTCGACCAGTCGATGGTCCCAGCGTTGGTCACGCTGCCGCCGTTGTCGATGCCTGATGCGTCGGCGCGCAAGGTCAGATTACCCGTACCGTTGTTTCCCATCGTCGTGCCGTTCGCGACCGAGACATCGCGGTATGCGCCAAGCGTCAGCGAAGCGGGACCCTGCCAGCGCAGGCTCGACGCGACGCCGAGGTCGCCCGTTGCGCCCATCGCGCCTGTCGTGGTGACATCTACAGATGTGTCCGCATTCAGGCTGCGGCGCAGTGCGCGAGCAGCGGATTGATCGATCGTGAACGCGGGGGTCGACAGATTCCATTCGCCGGCGTGGACGGCGGCCTTGGCGCCGAACGCCAGTTGCGCCGCGTCAGTGTCGACCGTGCCGCCGCTGCCGTCCGCGTTGGTGGCCGAGATCAGGCCCGACTGCTCGACCCGACCTCTGTCGGCGACGAGCCACACGTGGCCGTCACGATTCGCCGTGCCCGTCGCGCGGATGCGCGTGCCGCCGCCTGCGAGCGCATACACGTTCCCATCGGCGGCCTGCAGGCTGACCTGTGCGGCCGTTATCCTCCCCTTGTTGACGACCGTGCCCTGACTGCCCGTCTGCACGAACACCTGCCGGCTGCTCGCCGAGTCGTGCAGCAGCACCTGCCCGCCTGCGGCCAGTTCCGCCGTGCCGTTGGGCGCCGCCACGGTGCCGGCGTTGATGACTGCGTCTCGCGCAATCAGCAACACATCGCCGCCGCTCGAACTGATCCTGCCGAGATTGATCACGGCTGCGTTCGAGTTGCCCGACAGCGTGAGCGAGCCGCTGTCCCGCATAAACGCGTCGTTGCAGATGTCCAGCGTCGACGCGACGAAACGTCCGCCCGTTGTGATTACGCCCGAAGACCCCACGACGATGCCCTGCGGATTGATCACATAGAGGCTCCCCGTTGCACTGAGCCTGCCGAGAATGGCCGAGGGCGAGCCACCCGTCACCCGGTTCAGCGTCGCGCCGGCGCCGTTCTCGAACGTCACGCTGTTGTGCCTGCCGATCGAGAAACTGTTCCAGTCGATCACGCCGCGCGTCGAACCCGGTTGCGTGATCAAGAGACCATTCCCCTGGCTGGCTATGGTGCCCGCGCCGGCCACGTAAGTGCCGCCTTGTGGAAGGACGCCCCCTGCGAGCGTCGCATGGACAAAGAACAGCCCGGTGACAGAAATACCGATGGCGAGCCACAAGCGCCCGTCTGACTGCCCACGATGAAGTGCGCGTCGCGCGCTCCGAGTTAGCTTTGGACGCGACATACAGCCCCCTTTCCGCGTGGGGCGCGGGATGGCCGACGACGATCTGCAGAGCCGACCTTAACTGCGTTAGTCGTAGCGTCTGAAGAATAGCTGCTGGACTTGCGGGCGCATGCCGATACCTCTGCTTTTTGCGCCTACTTGACTCGGCGTTAGTGGCCGCTTCTCTTATGGGGTCCCCTGACGCGCCTGAAATCGACGCGAAACTGCTCGACGGGCAGTGTGTTCTCGGCGGCGGTCGATGACCGTTCGCAGTGCGGATGCGACGTCTGGATGTCCGCCCGACGGAGGAGGCGAGTGACGCTTCATGTCCGACTACAGCCTGTCCGCCAGCGTCCTCCCTGGAAATCCGCGAAAAACTATAAAGTAGCTGCCAGGAAGTTTCGCCTGGCGATGTAGGACGCAGGAGTACGGTAGCGGGACAGCAAGCCGGTTTGACGCTCAACGATCGGTCTGTACCGCCGCGAGTCCATCGAGCAGCGCCTTATGAAACGCGTCCGGATCTTGCATCTGCGGCGCGTGCCCAAGCTCTGCAAACTCCACGAGCGTCGCGTGCGGAATTGCCTTCGCGGCCGCGCGGCCCAGTTCCGGATAATGGCCGAGCTTCGCGCGCACTTCGGGCGGCGCGGCATCCTTGCCGATCGCGGTCGTGTCCTTCTGACCGATCAGCAGCAGCGTCGGCATGCTGAGTTGCCCCAGTTCATAGAAAACCGGCTGCGTGTAAATCATGTCATCCAGCAGCGCGGAATTCCACGCAACGATCTGCTTGCCCGGCCCGCGATACATGCCCGCGAGCATCTGCACCCACGGTTCATAGTCCGCGCGCCATTGCCCCGCGTAGTAGGTCGCCTGTTCGTAGCGGCGAATACCGTCGGCGCTGGACTTCAGCTCACGCTGATACCATTGGTCGACCGATAGCGACGGCACGCCCTTCGCCTTCCAGTCCTCGAGTCCAATCGGGTTCACCAGCACCAGCTGCTGCGTTTCACGCGGATACATCAGCCCATAGCGAACCGCGAGCATGCCGCCCGTCGAATGGCCGACCACCGTCACGTCGCTGATGCCGAGCGACTCGAGCAGCGCATGCGTATTGCGCGCGAGCTGCTGGAAGCTGTACTGGTAATGCTCGGGCTTGCTCGATTTGCAAAAACCGATCTGATCCGGTGCGATCACGCGATAGCCGGCGTCACTTAGCCGGCGAATCGTCGTATCCCATGTCGCAGAACAAAAATTCTTGCCGTGCAGCAACACCACGGTGCGGCCGTTCGCATGCGCGGGCTTCACGTCCAGGTAGGCCATCTGCAAAGGCACCCCCTGCGACGTGAATTCGAAGCGCTCGACCGGCGCTGGATAGCTGAAGCCCTGCAGTTCCGGACCGTAGGCCGGGCCGGAATCGTCCAGTGAAGACGCGGCCGCGGCGCTCGCGGCGCCCGGGCTCGCCTCGCTCGCCGGCGTGGCGGCCACGGCAACAGACGCGGCGCCCAGCACGGCACAGGCGCAGACACTCGACAGGGCAAGCAGGAATGGGTGGCGAAGATTCATCGGCATGGTCTGGAAAAAACGCAACAGGGATGCACGAGGCGTGGAGCGCACGATTCTACGATGCACCGCCGAACTCTGGCGCCAGTCGCGCAGCGCGGACACGGCACGCAGCAGCACCGCTGTGGCATGCATATTGCGCCGCCGTGCTCGAGCCTCGTCCGGACACGACCTCGTGGCCAATGTGCTGCGCCGCACCGAAAAATGCGCCATAACAGGCGATCGTTACAGGATGGTCGGCCACGCGGCCCCCGCAATAAACATTTATTCACTCGAGTCCAATCGGTGCTAGAACTGACAAACCGACTCGCGAAAAACAGGCAGCAAAGAACGGCAATGCGGTACGACTGCCAGGCAGCCCAAATCATCAGCGGAGAGGACGCGGCCAGATCATTCCCGGGGGTATACCAATCAGGCAACCATCTTGCATGAGGTCGGCGTGAGTGCTGAAGGGCTCGCGCCGATCGACAGGAGACAAATATGAATACTCCGGCACGGCTGAACGACTTACAGCGCACTACCCTGGCGATCGTCCTCGCCGGCGGACGCGGCACCCGGCTCGGGCCGCTGACGAACAAGCGTGTGAAGCCGGCGGTGCACTTCGGCGGCAAATACCGGATCATCGACTTTGCGCTTTCCAATTGCCTGAATTCCGGCATCCGCCGCATCGCGGTGGTCACGCAGTACAAGGCGCATTCGCTGCTGCGGCATCTGCAGCGCGGCTGGAGCTTCCTGCGCGGCGAGATGGGCGAGTTCATCGATCTGTGGCCCGCGCAGCAGCGCGTCGAAGGCGCGCACTGGTATCGCGGCACCGCCGACGCGGTGTTCCAGAACCTCGACATCATCCGCTCGATCCGTCCGAAGTATGTGGTCGTGCTCGCGGGCGACCACATCTACAAGATGGACTACACGCGCATGATCGCCGATCACGCGGACAGCGGCGCCGACTGCACGGTCGGCTGCATCGAGGTGCCGCGCATGGACGCGGTCGCGTTCGGCGTGATGGCGGTCGACGAAAACCGCCGCGTGACCGGCTTCGTCGAAAAACCGGCCGACCCGCCCGCGATACCCGGCCGTCCCGACACGGCGCTCGCG
Organism: Paraburkholderia sp. BR10954; assembly: GCF_040965775.1. NCBI lineage: Bacteria > Pseudomonadati > Pseudomonadota > Betaproteobacteria > Burkholderiales > Burkholderiaceae > Paraburkholderia > Paraburkholderia sp. BR10954. The sequence continues at coordinate 144,066 of NZ_JBFRCK010000010.1, read as the reverse complement.
AGCATGGGCATCTACGTGTTCAACGCCGACTACCTCTACAAGCAGCTCGAGGAGAACATCGCCGCGATCGATACCGACCACGACTTCGGCAAGGACATCCTGCCGCGCGTGGTCACCCAGGGCGTGGCGATCGCGCATCCATTCAGCATGTCGTGCGTGTCGTCGGACCCGAGCGTCGAGCCGTACTGGCGCGACGTCGGCACGATCGACGCGTACTGGGCCGCGAACCTCGACCTCGCCTCGACGATCCCGACCCTCGACCTGTACGACGAGTCGTGGCCGATCTGGACCTACCAGGAGCAGTTGCCGCCTGCGAAGTTCGTACGCGACATGAAGGGGCTGCAGGGTTCGGGCAACAACCTGCTCGTCTGCGGCGGCTGCGTGATCTCGGGCTCGCAGATTTCGCGCTCGGTGCTGTCGTCGAACGTGAAAGTGAGTTCGTTCTGTAATATCAATGAGGCAGTCTTGCTGCCGCAGGTCACAGTCGGCGCGAGTTGCCGCCTGCAAAAGGTGGTGATCGACCGCGGCTGCACGATTCCGGAAGGCACCGTGATCGGCGAAGACCCGGCGCGCGACGCCGAGCGCTTCTATCGCACGGACGATGGCGTCGTGCTGGTCACGCAGGAAGCGCTGCGCAAGCATCCGAAGTAGCGCGCCCGCGGCATGCATGCACCGGCGGCCACGGCGCCGCCGGCCATGCCTTTCCTCGCTTCATCCGGCTTCACCCGCAAACACCGCTGACCTTTGACCAACCCGAGCAACCCTGCCAACCCGACAGAGACCCGGTCTATGACGATTCGCGCCCTGCACGTCGCAAGCGAGCTGTATCCCCTTCTCAAAACGGGCGGTCTCGCCGACGTCGCGGGTGCGCTGCCGTCCGCGCTGATCGAGCGCGGCGCCGACGTGCGCGTGCTGCTGCCCGGCTTTCCGGCGGTACTCGCCGGCTTGCACGATCTTCAACCGGTCGCGCAACTGGGCAACCGCTTCGGCGCGCCGAACGTGACGCTCGAACGCGGCACGCTGCCCACCAACGGGCTCGCGGTCTACGTGATCCGGGCCGCGTCGCTGTACGACCGCCCCGGCAACCCGTATCTGAACGACGAACACGTGCCGTACGGCGACAACGCGCAGCGTTTCGCGCTGCTCGGCTGGGTCGCCGCGCAACTCGCGCAGCAGATGGACCCGACGTGGTCGCCGCAGATCGTCCACGCGCACGATTGGCACGCTGGGCTCGCGCCTGCCTACCTGAAAGCCGCCGAACGCGAGCACGGCCGCGCGCCGGCGCACAGCGTGTTCACGATCCATAACCTCGCGTACCAGGGGATCTTTCCCGCGCATCAGTTCGGCCTGCTCGGCCTGCCGCACGATTTCTTCAACATGCACGGCGTCGAATTCTACGGACAGCTGTCGTTCCTGAAGGCGGGGCTCTATTACGCCGACCGCATCACGACCGTCAGCCCGAACTATGCGCGCGAAATCCAGACGCTCGCGCACGGCGGCGGGCTCGATGCGCTGCTGCGCCATCGCGCGCACGATCTGAGCGGGATTCTGAACGGCGTCGACTACACGGTGTGGAATCCCGCCAGCGATACGCTGCTCGCGACGCGCTTCAGCTCGTCGCGGCTGGCCGGCAAGCTCGCCTGCAAGGAAGCGCTGCAAAAGCGCTTCGGCCTCGCGCATCGAAGCGACGCGCTGCTGTTCGGCGTGGTGAGCCGGCTGACCGAACAGAAAGGCCTCGATCTGCTGCTCGGCGCGGTGCCCGAGATCGTCAAGCGCGGAGGCCAACTGGTCGTATTCGGCACCGGCGATCCGGCGCTCGAGAATGGCCTGAGGATGGTCGCGCAGGCGCATCCGGAATCGGTCGCGGTCGAACTCGGTTTCGACGAAGCGCTCGCGCATACGATCATCGCCGGCAGCGACGTGGTCGCGGTGCCGTCACGCTTCGAGCCGTGCGGGCTCACGCAACTCTATGCGCTCGCCTACGGGTCGCTGCCGCTCGTGCATAGCGTCGGCGGTCTCGCCGATACGGTCGCCGACGCATCGCTCGAAAACCTCGCCGACGATCTCGCCACCGGCTTCGTATTCGACCGCTTCGATCCGGCCGGACTCGCCGCAGCGATCCGCCGCGCATTTGCGCTGTACGGACGCCGCACGGAATGGAAAGCCGCGCAGCGGCGCGCAATGCGCCAGGACTTCGGCTGGGGCGCCTCGGCAGACCGCTATCTGGCTTTGTATCGCGAACTCGTCTGAAGCATCGGCCACGCGGGAAACTGTCAGATTTCGTTAATGTTCAGGCGCGTTTGATGGTTCGGCGCAACAGCACGGGGACGGATCAACTCGCGGCTGTCAAACTCCTGTATCGTTTGCTGACTTGCCGGCTATGCAGTTTGTGCGTTTTTCCTGCACCATCTGTATCAAGCATGTCTGCCGCGCGGCGCCGGGGCCATCGGCCCACCCGCGCGAGACTCCCTTCCCGCTTTGTTGATCGCGCATGACCGGTTGCGCGAGCCTGACCATGACGAAAAACGTTCTGAGCATCCAGTCCCATGTCGTGTTCGGTCACGCCGGCAACAGCGCGGCCGTGTTTCCGATGTGCCGGCTCGGCGTCAACGTGTGGCCGCTCAATACGGTGCAGCTATCGAATCACACGCAATACGGGCACTGGAGCGGCAGCGCGATCGACGCATCGAAGATGGAAGATCTCGTCGACAGCATCGGCGCGATCGGCATGCTGCCGCGCTGCGACGCGGTGCTCTCCGGCTATCTCGGCACGACGGAACAGGCGCAGGCGGTGATCGACATCGTCAAGGCCGTGAAGGCGGCCAATCCCCGCGCCTGGTACTTTTGCGATCCGGTGATGGGCGCCATGGGCGGCTACAAGGTCGATCCCGGCATCCAGGAATTCCTCGTCAACGAAATGCCGCAGGTCGCCGACGGGATCGCGCCGAACCACATCGAATTGCAGCGCCTCGTCGGCCGCGAGATCGAGACGCTCGAGGAAGCCGTCACCGCGTGCCGCGAGGTGCTCGCGCGCGGGCCGAAGCTCGTGCTCGTCAAGCATCTGCTCGATCGCAACAGTCCCGCCGACCGCTTCAACATGCTCGTCGTCACCGAACGCGAAGCGTGGATGGGACAGCGCCCGCTCTATCCGTTCGCGCGCCAGCCGGTCGGCGTCGGCGATCTGACGAGCGCGGTCTTCGTCGCGCGCACGCTGCTCGGCGATTCGATCCGCTCGGCCTTCGAGCACACGCTCGCCGCGGTCAACGCGGTGGTCAAGGCGACCTGGCAGGCCGGGCGCTATGAACTCGAACTCGTGGCGATGCAAAATGAAATCGCCCAGCCGCGCGAGTGGTTCGATGCATGGGTTGCGGAGACGGCTTAGGTCGAGCTCAGGTCACTGACGCGAGTCACCCGTTGCTGGGCGCCGCCACCAGCGTCGCGCCAGCAGCCGTCCTATAATGCGTGCCGCGTGGAACGGGGCTTGCGCCCGCATTCCACGGGATTTTTCAGCATTCGGCATTCAGCAGACGAGGCATTCGATGGACGGTCATATCCGCAGCGAGCGGGAAGAATTTTTTGAGCAGTTGTGCATCAGCGTCGACGCTGACGAAGCGCACGAACAGGAAGCGATCGAGTACTTCGAGAACCAGTTCGACCAGCCCGACTTCGATCCCGCGCAATGGCTCGATATCGCGCTCTACTACTCGCCTGCCGTCGCGCGCGGCATCGTCGAGATGGTGACGGCCGACGACAAGGCACGCAGCAACATCGCCGAAATCATCGCCGACAATCTCGACATCTCGTACGGCGAGGACGAGTGCCAGCAATTCGCCGAGACGATCGAATTCGCACTGAACAACGGCGTGCCGGTCGATCTGGACGTGGTGCTCGACGGCTGCCAGCGCGCCATCGACGATCTCGACACGTGGGCCGACGAAGACACGAAGGCGCCGCTCCTGCGTCTGCGTGAGGAATTGCTGCGTCAGCAAGGCGAGCGCTAGGCGAAAGGCTCGAATCTCTCCGCCCCAACGCTAACTCCGCAACACCGGCCGGCGCGCTTCCGCCGGTTTCTTAAGCATATGCCGTAATCCGCAGCCGCAGCGGAACTTCTCGCGGCAAGCCAGCCTGGATGCCTCACGCACGCTCCTTGTGGACGTGATGCGCACACGGCCCGCTATGCCGAAATGCTCATCCAAAACGCCACGAATTGCCAAGACGACGGCAATTTGGCTTTCTATATTCGCCCCAGATTGACCCGCGAACACGCTGCGAAGCGCAACGCCACTGCGTGTATTCCAGCATTGTGAGCGGCGACCGATCCTTCGTAGCCTTGCGATGCGCGAGGGCTTCCCTCGGCCTCACGTGTCGTATCGCTTTTGTCGCACCGCTTTCATAACAACCGTCGATGCAAGGAGAGACCATGAGTCTTCGCAACACGCTGAAACCGCTGGCCATGCTCGTGGGTGCGATGTTTGCCGTCGCGCCTGTTGCCAGTTTCGCCGACGACCTGCCGGTCAAGATCGGTTTTGCCGCGCCGCTGACGGGCGCCAATGCCGGCTACGGCAAGGATCTGGAAAACGGTGTGCGGCTCGCGATCGACGAGGCCAACGCACAGAAGATCAAGATCGGCGACAAGGTCGCACACTTCGAGATCGTCTCGCAGGACGACCAGGCCGACCCGCGCGTCGGCGTGCAGGCCGCGCAGAAGCTGGTCGACTCCGGCGTCGCGGTGGTGGTCGGCCACTTCAACTCGGGCACGACGATCCCGGCCTCGCAGGTCTACGAGCAGGCCGGCATTCCGGTGCTCGATCCCGCCGCGACGAATCCGATCATCACGGGCCGCGGCTTCGCGAACACCTTCATGGTGATTTCGACCGATGCGCAGAACGCCGGCAACGCAGGCATTTATGCGGTCGAGGTAACGAAGGCCAAGCGCATCGCGATCATCGACGATCGCACCGCGTTCGGCCAGGGCGAAGCCGACGAGTTCGAGAAGGCCGTGAAGGCGCACGGCGGCACGATCGTCGCGCGCGACTACACCGACAACCACGCGGTCGACTTCAGCACGCAGATCACCAAGTTCAAGGGCGCCAATGCGGACCTCGTGTTCTTCGCCGGCCTCGACAGCCAGGCGGCGGGCTTCGCGCGGCGCATGAAGCAGCTCGGCCTGAACGCGCAACTGGTCGGCGGCGGCGGAGTGATGGACGAAGACTTCATCAAGCTCGCCGGCGATGCGTCCGACGGCGCGATGGCCTGGGAATACGGCCGCCCGCTCGCGCAACTGCCGGGTGGCAAGGACTTCAACGCGAAGTTCAAGAAGCGCTTCGGCGCGGATGTGCTGTCGTATGCGCCGTTCGGCTATGACGGCGCATGGGTCGCGATCAAGGCGATGCAGCAGGCCAAATCCGACTCGCCGAACGTGTACCGCCCGGTGCTCAAGTCGATCGACTACGACGGCGTGACCGGCAAGATCTCGTTCGACAACACCGGCGCGTTGAAGAGCGGCGCCTCGACGCTGTATCAGGTGAAGAACGGCGCATGGGTGCCGGTCGTCACGAAGAGCGGCACCTGAGTTCGCCGTCCAGTGAATCGTAGCGGCCCTGCCCGGCTAACGGCCGGCGCGGGGCGCGCTACTGCCTCGCGGCCGCCGCCCTGACGACCACCTCGGCATCCAGATCGCGCTCGATGCGCACGAGGTCGTCGCGAATCGCCGCGAACTCGTTAGCCGTACACATCTGGTGGCCAAACGCGGCGCGCAGATGCCGGTTGACCTGCAACGTGCGCGTCGCCGGATCGAACACGTAGCGCGACGCAAATAAGAGCAACGGGTCCTCGACCGTGCTGTCGGTCGGCAGGTCCGTCACGTGCACGAAGCGCGGCAAACTCATTTCCAGCGTTTCATCGAACTCCCCGCCGATGCATGCCCACGGCTGCGTTCTGACGGGTTCCGCGAGCCACGCCTCGACCTGTGAGTTCATGCCGCCGGCGAGACTCGTCAGCGCCGGCACGGCGGTCGTGCCGTCTGGCCAGATCAGATGCGGCACGCTGCCCTGCATCGACGTCGCGAACGGTCCGCCGGTCACGGCGACGTCGTCGGTCTGCAACTGCGCGGTGCCATGCAAGCCCGTTTTCAGCAGACGGCTCGCGGCAATCTGCTGCGCGCCCTCGCGCGTCGCGCGTCGGAACGTGTTGCGTTCGATCTCCGCGGGATAGCCCCGGTCTTCGACGCGGTACGCGTAATGCGCGGTGCCGTTTTCATCGATGTCGATCTGCACGCGCGCGTTGCGTTCGTGCCGTTGAGTGGCGGGCGTGCGCGCGAGCACGCCGGCGTCGACGAGCAGCACCGGCCGGTCCATCACGCCGCCAGGCAGATAGCCGAACGCGGTGCCGCCCGCCGTCGTGTCCGCGAATTGCGCCAACTCGGGAATCCAGATGATCGCGTGATTGATCGCGCTCGCGCCGTAGCCCGGCACCTCGGGCAACGTGTAGTACGGGCCAAGATTCAGCAGCACCGGCTCGCTGCGAATGCCGACCGCCGCGAGCAACGCACCGTATAGCGCGACGTGGTCCTTGCAGTCGCCATAGCGGTTGCGCAGGATATCGGCCGCCTTGTGCGGAATCGCCGCCGTCTCGCCGAGGAAAAGCGCGACGTAGCGGATGTTCAGACGCATCCAGTCGTATAAAGCGCGGGCTTTGTCGTGCGGATCGCTGAGGCTGGCCGTCAGTTGCTGAGCAAGACTGACGATCGCGGGATCGTCGCGGGTCGCGTCGTTATCGGCGGGACCGCGATAGCGCTCGGCGAAGCTCGCGAAGTCCGCTACCGTCGACACCATCAGCCGGTCGCCCCAGTTCGCATAGCCGACCGCGCCCGCTTCCACGCGCGGATAGGGGCCGTGCCGATAGTCGAACTCGTAGCGGGTGCGGCCGTTCGCGGTGACGGGCGGCACCGCGACGTAGCCGCGCGCGTCCGCGTAGAGCGGCACGTCTGCGGGCAGATCGAAGATCAGACGCTGGTCGTCGACGGGTTCGAGCGACGGCTCGACCAGATAACCGAAAGTGCCCGCCTGCAGCGGCTTCGCGCGGGTCTTGCGAAACGCCAGATGCACGCGCGAGCCGCTCGTGACGCCGGGGAAGATCACGGTGCGCAACACTCCGTCCTCGAAGCTCGGCGCACCGGACGAACGCGGCTCCTGCACGTCGCGGATCGCCTCGGGACCGACGGCATGCGCGGTGCCGTCGGGATCGATCGTTTCGGCGGCCAGCAGTTGCACCTGCTCGATATCCTTGTTGAACCACACGTAGCGTTGCGCGATTGCGTCGACACCGCTGGCCGTGTCCGCGCGCATCACCGTGTCGTCGTGTTCCTCGATGGAGCCGTCTTTCTGGATCACGAACAAATGGACGTCGCGCTCGATCGTCGCAGGGGCGCGTTCGTTGGGGGAGGTGGCGATTTCGGCGGCGCTCGCGCGAAGGGGGAAGGCGATGCCGCTCGCGGCAGTTAGCGCCGCAAGCAGCGCCGCGGCGCGCACGCTTCGCGCGAGCGACGCGTGCGCCAACCTGACGACGATGTTCCCCAAGATCCACCTCGGCAAGATTCGTGTCGTCGTTGTAGCACATCGCCGGCCCGCGCGTTTCCGACCGGGGCCGCCGTCAGTCCCGATCACTCGCCGTCGTCGAGCTGGCTCAGCAGCGCCTGCAGTTTTTCCACGTGCCGCAGCAGCATGTGCCGGTGCTTGTCGATCTGTTCGAGCCGCCCCTCGAGATCGGCCTGAATGCGGTCATCGAGCTCGGCCGCGGCCATCACGTCCTCGACCTTCGCACGCATCGACGCGAGTTCGACCGGCGCATGCAACAGATGCCGCTCGAAGCGCCGCACTTCCTGCGTCGCGACATCGCGTACCTTGCGAAAATGCACATGCCGGCGGTGCGCTTCGACATCGAGCGTTTCTTCCTCGACGCGACGCGCGGGCCCCGGTTGCCCAAAAATCGGCTCGGGCCGCAGCACCGTCTTCTTGCGCACCGGATGCGCGGTGCCGCGAAAGCGCGCGAGCGGCTGCTCGTTGTCGATCGCCTCGCGCGCATTCGGCGGAATCTCGTGACCGCTGTGCGGCACGTTCATCCAGCCGCCCGGCAAACCAGTGACCGCCTCGACGCCGCGCACGAATTCCTCGCTGAATTCGCGTTGGCCGGACAGCATCAGCTTCAGATAGCTCGCGGAAAACGTCATCATGCGCGCGAGCCGGGTCGCGGCGCCAACCTCGCTGGTCAGCAACACCAGGTTCGCGCGCCAGACTGGCAGCAGCAATTCGTCGGAATCTTCCATCGCTGGGTCTTCCATCTTTTTGCCTGATGAGTCGATGACCGCGTCGCGCATGTCATCGTTTTGAAAGGGTAGTCGTCTCGCGGTGTCGCGTGCAATGCAGCTATGCCGCACTGCGTGCGGTGGGGCCCATATGCCGAAGGTACACGCACGACATGGTACGCACCGGCCAATTCAGCGCAAAGCGCGCTAAAACAGGGCTTACAACACATCGCATGTGCATTGACACACGTATTTGCGCACCGTTCCTATTCGCGGGCGCTCGATGTGGCATGCTTACACGCCGATGCGGCACGGGTCGTGCTGCATGGGTCGCTCCACAACATTGACTTAAGGGTTTTGTAATGAAGAAAATCATTCTCGCCATCGCCGCAGCCGTCGCCACCCTGAGCGCGATCGCTCCCGCTCAAGCTTATGAACATCACCACGAGTGCCATAAGGTGAAGGTTCATCATCATTGGGAAAAGCGCTGCCACTAATGGCGGTGAGACCGTGTCCAACGGACGCGGTGCACATAAAAAGCCCCGCTTTCGCGGGGCTTTTTTTCATGGCGCGCCGCGTCGTGAAACAGCCGGCGCACGATACGCTGTGCGCGCTCGACGCCCAAACCATTCCATATGATCGCGCCGATATGCAATCACGGACACATGCTGTTACACCTTCGCGATGCACGCCGACGCCGTCCTCACGGCACCCGTCAGGTCACCTCGGCGTCAGGCTGCTTTCACGCGAGCGAGAGCCGTCGTCAGCAGCGCTTCGAGCAACGGCGCGACCTTCGTGGCGAGGTCTTCATCGTATGCATAAGGCAAGCGCTCTTCCATGTACGTGATTTGCGACAGTTCGAGTTGCACCGCATGCACGCCCTGCTCGGGCTGACCATATTGGCGCGTGATATAGCCGCCCTTGAAGCGGCCATTCGCGACCGCCGTATAGCCACCGTGGCGCTCGACCAGCGCGGCCAGTTCGTCGCCTAGTCCCGGCGCCGCGCTCGCACCGTTCGACGTGCCGAAGTTGAAGTCCGGCAGACGTCCGTCGAAAAATCGCGGCACGCGCGAGCGGATCGAATGCGCTTCCCACAGCAGCACCTTGCCGTGCTTCGCCTTCAGCGCCGCGATCTCGCCGGTGAGCGCGCCGTGATACGGCTTCCAGTACGCATCGCGCCGGCGCGCGACTTCGGCGTCGTCGGGCAGATGGCCGTCGCGATAGAGCGGCTCCTTGTCGAACGTATCGACCGGCAAGAGACCCGTGGTGTCCTGCCCCGGGTACAGGTTCGCGCCGTCGGGCGGACGGTTCAGGTCGATCACGTAGCGCGCGTAGGTCGGCGTCAGGAACGACGCGCCGAGAACCTTCGCGAATGCGTACAGGCGATCGAGATGCCAGTCGCAATCGTCGGTGCGTTGCGCGACCGGCGTCATCGTCGCGGCGATGTCCCCGGGGATTTGCGTGCCCAGATGCGGGATCGAGATCAGCAGCGGCAGGCTTCCCTGATGCAGCGAGAAAACCGGCGTGAGGTTCGAAGCAGTCATGTCAGTCCGGAATCAGTGGGATCGGAGAATCGGTTCGGCGCTCATCGCCGTTATTTGAGCAGTTCCGCGAGCGCCGCGCGATAGCGCGCATATGCGCGCTCTTCGTCGCGATGCCGGCGATCGTCGACGACCTTGATGCCGCCCGCATAGACGTCGCGGATCGGCGTATCGCCGTGCTCGCAGAATACGACGCCCGACAGCCACGCTTCTCGCTCGTGCTCGGCGATGCTCGAATGAGCGGCGTCGAGCACGAGCCAGTCCGCGCGATGGCCGGGCTGCAACGCGCCGACCGCGCGGCCGGTCGCGCGCGCGCCGCCGTCGAGCGCGGCCGCATACAGGCGGTCCGCGACATGCGGAGCCTGCGCCGACGCCAGCACGTTGCGCTGCCGGCGCGTCAGACGCTGGCCGTATTCGAGCAGACGCAATTCGGCGCGCCAGTCGACGCCGATATGGCTATCCGAGCCGACGCCGATGCGGCCGTGCGCGTCCAGATAGTCGTGCGCGGGGAAAATGCCGTCGCCGAGATTGGCCTCGGTGGTCAGACACAAGCCCGCGACCGCGCCGCTTTTCGCGAGCGCTAGCGTTTCATGCGGATCGACATGGGTCGCGTGCACGAGACACCAGCGGCTATCCACCTCGAAACGATCGAGCAGCCATTGCACCGGCCGCGCGCCTTCGGTTTCGATGCACGCGTCCACCTCGGCGGTTTGCTCGGCGATATGGATATGCACGGGCGCGCTCGCATCGATGCCGCCAAGCAGCGCGCGCAACGATGCTTCCGATACCGCGCGCAGCGAATGCGGCGCCACACCGTAACGCAGTGCCGCATGTTCGGGGCGCGCGGCGCGCAGCGTGCCGAGCAGATCGAGCAGGCTCTCCGGCGTATTGATGAAGCGCCGTTGATCCTCGCGCGGCGCGCGCGCGCCGAAGCCGCTGTACTGATACAGCACCGGCAGCATCGTGATGCCGATGCCGCTCGCCGCCGCCGCATCGACCACGCACTGAGCAAGCTCGGCCCGATTCGCGTAGCGCTGGCCGTCCTGCGCGTGATGCACGTAGTGGAACTCGCACACCGACGTGTAGCCCGCCTTCAGCATTTCGATGTAGAGCCACTGCGCGACGCTCGCGAGGCCCTCCGGCGTGATGCGCGCGGCGAAGCGATACATCAGGTCGCGCCACGACCAGAAGTTATCGGTCGCGTTGGCGCGATATTCGGTGAGCCCCGCCATCGCGCGCTGAAACGCGTGCGAGTGAAGGTTGGGCATGCCAGGCATCAGCGGGCCAGCCGCTTTCGGCACACCGGCCGGCCCTTCGGGTCGATCCGGCGTGACGGCGCTCAGCGTGCCGCGCGCGTCCCATTCGAGCAGCACGTTGCGGCGCCAGCCCTCGGGCAGATACGCGTCGGCGGCGAACAGCGATTGATTGGATTGCGTCATCTGTCAGGTTCCGGTTCGGTTCAGGTCACACTCGACCCGCGCCGCGTATAAACGGTTTCACCCGCGCGCACGACGCGCGCGCACAACGGCCGGCCAATCCAGTAAGCGAGCTCGGCCAGCGAATCGACCGACCACACCGCGAAGTCGGCCGCGCGACCCACCTTCAGCGCGCCGTGCCGATCGCTGCTGCCGAGCGCGCGCGCCGCATGCGTGGTGACGCCCTGCAGCACCTCGGGCACGGTCATGCGAAACAGCGTGCTCGCCATGTTCATCATCAGCAGCAACGAAGTTGCCGGCGACGTGCCCGGGTTGCTGTCGGTCGAAATCGCAATCGGCACCTCGTAGCGCCGCAGCAGTTCGAGCGGCGGCAACTGCGTCTCGCGGATGAAGTAGTACGCGCCCGGCAGCAGCACCGCGACGGTGCCCGCTTCCTTCATCGCGGCGACGCCGGCTTCGTCGAGAAACTCCAGGTGATCCGCCGACAGCGCGCGATGCCGCGCCGCGAGCGCGGTGCCGCCGCCGTTCGACAACTGCTCGGCGTGCATCTTGACCGGCAGCGCGTAGTGCGCGGCCGCGTTGAACACTCGCTCGCTTTGCTCCAGCGAAAAACCGATGCGCTCGCAGAACACGTCGACCGCATCGACGAGGCCTTCGTCCGCTAGCGCGGGCAGCATCGTGTTGCAGACTTCGTCGATATACGCGTCGGCGCGGCCCGCGAATTCGGGCGGCAGCGCGTGCGCGCCGAGAAACGTCGTATAGACCGTGACCGGATAGCGCTCGCCGAGTTGTCGCGCGACGCGCAGCATCTTGCGCTCGCTCGCGAGATCGAGACCGTAGCCCGATTTGATTTCGATCGCCGTCACGCCTTCGGCGAGCAGCGGTTCGAGCCGCGCCGCCGCCTGCGTGAACAGCGACGCTTCGTCCGCCGCGCGCGTGGCCCGCACCGTCGATACGATGCCGCCGCCCTGTCGCGCGATTTCTTCGTAGCTGACGCCCGCGAGCCGTTGCGCGAATTCGTCGGCACGCTGGCCGCCATACACGAGGTGCGTATGACAATCGATCAGGCCCGGCGTCACCCACGCGCCGCGCAGGTCTTCGCGCGGCCATCCGGCATATTGCGCGGGTAACTCTGCGAACCCGCCGAGCCACGCGATGCGGCCGTCTTCTACGGCGATCGCGGCATCGGCGAGCGTGTGGCGAGGATCGCCCTGCGGGCACAAATTAAGGTGATGCCAGACGGTTTGCTTCATCGCGTGCTCTTTGCCGCTCGTTGCGTGTCTGTGGATGGGTTGGCCGTGATGGAGCGCATGCAATGCCTCATCACGCATGAATCGTCATCGCGTATAGCGGATCGTAATGGCGAGCACCGCGCCGTCGCCCGTTAGCGTGCATGCGAGCGCGTTCGGCCCGTCGACGCGCAGCGTGTCGCCGGTGTCGAGACGCACGGCTTGCGCGTGGTCCGCCGCCAGCGCGACCGTGACCGCGCCGCCCGCGCAAAACAGCAGCGCCGCGTCGCCGTCGAGCACGCGCGGCGCGTCCTGCTTCGCGCCGACACGCCACACGTCCAGCTCGCCCTGCGCCACGTCGCGCCGCACCATCAGGTTGAAGTCGCGCGTCGCGCCAGCGACGAGACGCGCGTCGATGCGCGTCTCGCCGTTAAAGCGCGCGACGTCGAGCGGCTGCCGCAGCACATGCGTCGACATGACGCCCGCGTCGCCCAGCTCATCGAGCAGCATGCCCGCGCCAGACAGCAGCACGAGCGTCCGGTCGACGCCGTCGAAGCGCGAGAACGGCCCGGCCTGCGCGACATCGGCGACGCTCACACGCCACACGAAGTCGGCGCCCGCACCCTGCCCGCCGACCGGCGACGGAAACGCCGCGACTTCGCGCGTAACGCCGCCGCCGTTTTTCCACGGCGCCGCCACGAGCTCGGCGCCGCGAATCAGCGTGACGCTTGCCATATCGCCCGCGTGGTGGGCCTGGGTCACGATCAGCGTCCCAGCATCGGCAGATTGAGACCCGCCTCGCGTGCGGTCTGCTGCGCGAGTTCATAGCCGGCATCCGCGTGACGCATCACGCCGGTGGCCGGATCGTTCAGCAGCACACGGCCGAGGCGCTGGTGCGCGGCTTCGGTGCCGTCCGCGACGATCACGACGCCCGAGTGCTGCGAGAAGCCCATGCCGACGCCGCCGCCGTGATGCAGCGACACCCACGACGCACCGCCCGCGGTATTGAGCAGCGCGTTCAGCAACGGCCAGTCGCTGACCGCATCCGAGCCGTCCTTCATCGATTCGGTTTCGCGGTTCGGGCTCGCGACCGAGCCCGTGTCGAGATGATCGCGGCCGATCACGATCGGCGCCTTCAGCTCGCCGTTCTTGACCATTTCGTTGAACGCCTGGCCGAGACGATAACGATCCTTCACGCCGACCCAGCAGATGCGCGCCGGCAGGCCCTGGAACGCGATGCGTTCGCGCGCCATGTCGAGCCAGTTGTGCAGATGCGGATCGTCGGAGATCAGCTCCTTGACCTTCGCATCGGTCTTGTAGATGTCCTCGGGGTCTCCCGACAGCGCGACCCAGCGGAACGGGCCCTTGCCTTCGCAGAACAGCGGGCGGATATACGCCGGCACGAAACCGGGGAAATCGAACGCGTTTTCCACGCCCATTTCGAGCGCCATCTGACGGATGTTGTTGCCGTAGTCGAGCGTGGCCGCGCCGCGTTCCTGCAGCGTCAGCATCGCCTGCACCTGCCTCGCCATCGACTGCTTGGCCGGCGTGACGATGCTGTCCGGCGCGGTCTTCTGACGCTCGCGCCAGTCTTCCACCGTCCAGCCCTGCGGCAGGTAGCCGTGGATCGGATCGTGCGCGCTGGTCTGGTCGGTCACGCAATCCGGCGTGATGCCGCGCGCGACGCACTCGGCGAACACGTCGGCCGCGTTGCCGAGCAGGCCGACCGAGATCGGCTTGCCGGCCTTTTTCGCTTCGTCGAGCATCGCGAGCGCTTCATCGAGCGTCTTCGCTTTCCTGTCGACGTAGCGCGTCTTCAGACGGAAGTCGATGCGCGTCTCGTCGCATTCGACCGCGATCATCGAGAAGCCCGCCATCGTCGCCGCGAGCGGCTGCGCGCCGCCCATGCCGCCGAGACCGCCGGTCAGAATCCAGCGGCCCGCAGGCTCCCCGTCGAAGTGCTGGTTCGCGACCGCGAAGAAGGTCTCGTAGGTGCCCTGCACGATGCCCTGGCTGCCGATATAGATCCAGCTGCCCGCCGTCATCTGGCCGTACATCATCAGGCCCTTGCGGTCGAGTTCGTGGAAGTGTTCCCAGGTCGCCCAATGCGGCACCAGATTCGAATTCGCGAGCAGCACGCGCGGCGCGTCCGCATGCGTGCGAAACACGCCGACCGGCTTGCCCGATTGAATCAGCAGCGTTTCGTCTTCGTTCAGGTCCTTCAGCGACGCGAGGATCTGGTCGAAGCAATCCCAGTTGCGCGCGGCGCGGCCGATGCCGCCGTACACGACGAGCGCGTGCGGGTGCTCGGCGACCTCGGGGTCCAGATTGTTCTGGATCATCCGGTACGCGGCTTCCGCGATCCAGGTCTTGCAGGTCTTTTCCGCGCCGCGCGGTGCGCGGATCGTGCGAGTCGGATCAAGACGCGGATCGATGTGTTTCGGATTGTTCATGGTGTGCCTCGGAATGCGTGACGATGTTCGATAAAGATTCGGCGGAAACGAAAAGGCGCGAGAAAGGCGCGAAAAAGCGAATTCAGAAATGCCCAGTGAAGCGGTAACGGGTGCCCGGATGCCACAGATTCGCGATCGAGGCGACCTCGCCTTGCGACCACGTACGCCGGTGCAGCACCAGACACGGCTCGCGTTCACTCATGTTCAACAGCTCGCGCGTGATGTCGTCGGCGGCGAGCGCCTCGATGCGGTACTCGACGCGCTGCAGCGGCGCGACGCGCACGAGGTACTGGTTCGGCGTGGTGTTCGTGAAGTCCTGCAGCCCGTATTCGGGCGCGACGGCCGGATTGACCCAGCGTTGCTCCAACTGCACTGGCTCGTCGTTTTCGAAATGCAGCAGACGCGAATGAAACACGGGGCTACCCGCGCTCACCTGCATCTCTTCGGCGAGCGCCGCATCGGCGATGCTGGCGCCGATGTTCAGCACCTTCGCCTGATAGCGGTGACCGCGCGCGACGATTTCATCGGAGATGCTGCGGATCGCCACCAGGGTCGACTCGTACTTGGGCCGGGCGACGAACGTGCCCGAGCCTTGTACGCGTGTGAGCACCTGCTCCGAGGTCAGCTCGCGCAACGCGCGGTTGACCGTCATGCGCGCGACGCTGAACTCGCGCGCAAGCTCGTTTTCGGAGGGCACCTGGTCGCCTTCGGCCCACTCGCCCGCATGAATGCGCGCGAGGATGAAGTCCTTGATGCCCTGATAAGCGGGTGCGTTCATTGTCGTGATCCGCGCTCTCGACGACTCATTGTTCCGACACGAACGAGAACGGGCTCAGCTTCGCGACCGCGCCGGCCTGCACGAGCTTCGTGACCGCCGCGATATCCGGTGCGAAGTAGTGATCGAGCTCGTAGTGCGCGACGTCCTTGCGCACGAGGTCCATCACCTTCTGCAAGCTCGGGCTGGTCTTGTGCGGCGCGCGCAGATCGACGCCCTGGGCGGCGGCGAGCAATTCGATCGACAGGATGTTCGCGGTGTTCTCGGCGATATCGCCGAGCTTGCGTGCGGCGAACGTCGCCATCGACACATGGTCTTCCTGGTTCGCCGATGTCGGCAGCGAATCGACGGAGGCCGGATGCGCGAGCGTCTTGTTCTCCGACGCGAGCGCGGCAGCCGTCACGTGCGCGATCATGAAGCCGGAGTTCACGCCGCCATCCTTGACGAGGAACGGCGGCAGGCCCGACAGCGTCGCGTCGATGAGGAGCGCGATGCGGCGCTCGGCGAGCGCGCCGATTTCCGCCGCGGCGAGCGCGAGGTTGTCCGCCGCGAACGCGACCGGCTCGGCGTGGAAGTTGCCGCCCGACAGCACTTCGCCGGTGTCCGGGAAAATCAGCGGATTGTCGGAAACCGCGTTCGCTTCCCTCAGCAGCGTTTCGGCGGCCTGACGCATCTGGTCGAGACACGCGCCCATCACCTGCGGCTGGCAGCGCAGGCTGTACGGGTCCTGCACCTTGTCGCAATCGGCGTGCGACACGTTGATCGCCGAGCCTTGCAGCAGCGAGCGATATGCGGCCGCCGCGTCGATCTGGCCTTGATGGCCGCGCAGTTCGTGGATGCGCGCATCGAACGGCTTGACCGAGCCCATCGCGGCATCGACCGACAGCGCGCCGGCGACGAGCGCCGTGCGGAACAGGTCTTCGATCGCGAACATGTTGTAGAGCGCGAGCGCGGCCGACGCCTGGGTGCCGTTCAGCAGCGCGAGACCTTCCTTCGCCTGCAGCGTGAGCGGCTTCAGGCCGACGAGCGCGAGGCCTTCGGTGGCCGGCATGCGCTCGCCCTTCGCGAACACTTCGCCGACGCCGAGCAGGATCGCCGACATATGCGCGAGCGGCGCGAGGTCGCCCGATGCGCCGACCGAACCCTTGACCGGGATCACCGGCAGCACGTCGGCGTTGAACAGCGCGATCAGCGCTTCCATCACTTCACGGCGGATGCCCGAGTGGCCGCGGCCGAGGCTCGAGAGCTTAAGCGCCATCAGCAGACGCACGACCGGGCGCGACATCGGCTCGCCGACGCCGACGGCGTGCGACAGCACCAGATTGCGTTGCAGCAATTCGAGCTGATCGCGCGGGATGTGGGTGCTGGCCAGGCGGCCAAAGCCCGTGTTGATGCCATAAGCCGGCTCGCCCTTGGCGGTGATGTCGGCGACGGCCTGCGCACACGCGTCGATGGCGGCGTGGCTCGCGGGATCGAGTTGCAGGGTGACCTGCTCGCGTGCGATCTGGCGCAGTTGCGGGAGGGTCAGGTGGCCGGGCTTCAGAATCATGGTTGTCGTCCTGTCTATA
Organism: Paraburkholderia sp. BR10954; assembly: GCF_040965775.1. Lineage (NCBI taxonomy): Bacteria > Pseudomonadati > Pseudomonadota > Betaproteobacteria > Burkholderiales > Burkholderiaceae > Paraburkholderia > Paraburkholderia sp. BR10954. Next base: position 126,762 of record NZ_JBFRCK010000010.1, on the reverse strand, counting down.
CAAGTTCAAATAAGTCTAGCCGGCGGGTCTTGTATATACAACTTATTTTTCGAGATTCCGTGCCTGGGGATTTCCATTATTTGCCGCAGGATTCCGCGTAAGGTCAGCAGGTTTGGCCGCGCGTCGGCATGCGGCGGATGCAGGACGCGTGGGCCGGCGTGGGCCCTGTGGCTTAACCTACAGTTGTATATACACCTTTGCGGCGCGGCTCAGCCGATATCTGAGTTATAGGAGAGAAGGCGCCGCGACGCGGATCAGAGCTTGACCCGCGCCGCGATGAAATCGAGGAAGCACTGCACGCGCCCCGCGAGCGATGCGCTCTGGTAGTACACCGCATGCACGGGTTGCCGTTCGTCGACGAGCAGGTTGCCGAGAATCGGCACGAGGCGGTTGTCACGCACGTCGGAGGCGGTCATGAAGTCGGCCAGACAGGCGATGCCCCAGCCGGACAGCGCCAGTTGCCGCAAGGTTTCGCCGCTCGATGCGGTGAGCGACGGTTCGATCTTCAGCAGCGCGGCTTCGTTCCGTTGCCCCTTGACGCGCTTCGTTCCCCGGCCCCTTTCCCTCAACGGCCAGCGATTCAGATGCTCAGGCGCCGTAAAGCCGATCAGCCGATGCGTGCGCAACGCATCGAGCGTGGCCGGCTCGCCGTGCTCGGCCAGATACGCGGGGCTCGCAAGCACGCGCAGCCTGCTCTCGCCGAGCGCGCGCGCATGCAGCGTCGAATCCTGCAGCGCGCCGATCCGAATCGCGATGTCGACCTTCTGTTCGAGCAGATCGACGATCCGCTCGTTGCTGGTCAGTTCGAGCCGGATCTCCGGATACAGCGCCGAAAACGCGGTCATATGCGGCGCCACGCAATGCAGCATGAACGGCGACGCCGCATCGACGCGCAAGCGCCCCGACGGCCGTTGGCGGCCGCGCGCGACCGACTCCTCGGCCTCTTCGAGCGCGTCGAGAATCGCGCGGGCGCGCCGCAGGAACGCGTCGCCCTCTTCGGTCAGATGCAGACGCCGCGTCGTACGCCGCACCAGCGCGGTGTCGAGCTTCTGTTCGAGGCGCGTGAGCGCGCGGCTCACGCCGGAGACGGTCTGCCCCAGCTTCTCGGCCGCCGCCGTGATCGAACCGCTGTCGATCACGGTGACGAACACCAGCAATTCGTCGGTGGAGGTTTTCATTGTTGATTTCAAATCAAGATTGATTTGAGACTAACACGCTTTTTGCGAGAATCCGCGCGAGCGATACTGCGCACCTGTCCCAGCATTTCCCTCAGGAGAACGTCTTGAAGATTTTCGTTACTGGCGCAAGCGGTTTTATCGGCGGCTCGATCGCGGCGCATCTGGCGCGCGTCGGCCATCAGGTGCGCGGGCTGATCCGCAAGCCCGAACACAGCGCCGAGCTGCAACGGCTCGGTGTCGAGCCGGTCATCGGCACGCTCGACGACCGCGCGTTGCTGATCGCCGAAGCGCAAGCGGCCGACGCGGTAATCAACGCCGCGAGCAGCGATCACGAAGGCGCGGTGCGCGCGCTGATCGACGGACTCGCGGGTTCGGGCAAGGTGTTCCTGCACACGAGCGGGTCGAGCATCGTCGGCGATGCGTCGGGCGGCGAAGCCGGTGAAGCACGCATCTATCACGAAGACGCGCTGCCCACCCCGAGCGCCGACAAGGCCGCGCGCGTCGCGATCGATCAGCTGGTACTCGACGCCGCGCAACGCAACGTGCGCTCGGCCGTGCTGTGCAACACGCTGATCTACGGTCACGGCGCGGTGGCCGGCAGCGCGAGCGTGCAGTTGCCGCGGCTCGTGCGCCAGGCGCAAAAGAGCGGCGTCGTGCGTCATGTGGGCAGCGGCGGCAACATCTGGTCGAACGTGCATATCGACGACGTCGCCGAGCTGTATCGTCTCGCGCTCGATAAAACCCCTGCCGGCACGTTCTATTTCGTCGAAAGCGGCGAAGCGTCGTTTAGCGACATGAGCACCGCGATCGCGCGCGCGATGAAGCTCGGCGCGCCGCAAAACTGGCCGCTCGAAGACGCGAAACAGGAATGGGGCTACGAAATGGCCTCGTACGGTCTCGGCTCGAATAGCCGCGTGCGCGGCGAGCGCGCGCGCAGGCTGCTTGGCTGGCAGCCGCGGCGCACGTCGGTGATCGAATGGATCGAACGCGACATGATGGTGCCGCAAGCTGTGTAAGCGCGGCCGTTGCGAATCCGTAAGCTCGTTTCGATAGAATCGCGTCGACCCGACGGCGCGATTCGTACCGTCGCCCATGAGCCTGGATTCGACCGATGACGCTCGCGCTGAACTTCTACTGGCTGACGAATTTCCTGGCGATTCTGTTCGTCGTCGCGTGCCTGTACGACACGCGCTACGACGAATACGGCGTATTGACGCTCTCCGCCGCGGCGATGAGTCTCATCGTGATGGCGATCGAGGTGTTTCTCAAACCCGCCTTCGAGATGGCGCTGTAGCGCGCCCCCGCCGTTCTCTCTGCGTCACCTTCGCCACTTCACACCGTAAACGAGCCGGACTCCGCGCAGCCGCCGTGCGCCTCGTCGCCATAGCGGTCGTGAAGCCTGACCCAGTCGGTCAGATTGCTCTTCTCGTTGCGGCCTTTCGGCGTGATGTCCAAGAGCGCGTAGGTGTTCACGAAGCGCTCGTCGCCGCGCGCGTAGCATGAGTACGTGTGGTACACGTCGCCGTTTTCGTCCTTGTAGAACACGCTGTGACCATGCTGTTCGTCGATGCCGACGTCCTGTTCGGTGAAGTTGTAGAACGCCTTTTTGCTCGCCAGCTGCTCGGGCGTGAACGACACGTGGTAGTCGAAATTGAAATCGCTGCCGCTCGACGACACCCACGGAAAGGTCCATCCCATGCGCCGCTTGAACGCGTCGATTTTCTCGAGCGGCGCGTGCGATACGGTCACATAGCTGACGTCGTGATGGACGAGATGCGTGAGAATCCCGCTCATATGGTCCGACAGGAACGAGCAGCCGACGCAGCCCTCCTGCCAGTCCGGCCCCAGCATGAAGTGATAAACGATCAGCTGGCTGCGGCCGTCGAACAGCTCCGCGAGCGTTTTGCGGCCGTCCGGCGTGTCGAACGTATAAAGCTTCTCGACCTTGACCCACGGCAATTCGCGACGCCTGCGCGCGAGTTCGTCGCCAGCGCGCATATGCGCTTTTTCGTCGGCGAGCAGCGCGCGGCTCGCGGCGAGCCACTCCTGCTCGCTGGCGATACGATGTTGCGGTTCCATCTGCGTCTCCTTTCCTGCGGATGCAGGGCTTGACCATACAGCTACGGTTTAGAAACGCGGTGGGGAAAGTCAAGGACAAACACTCAGATCGCCCAGCCGCCGAGATAAAACCCGACCAGCACCACCGCGATCGCCACGGTGCCGACGTTGAGCTTGCGATACTCGCCACTGACCACGCGTCCGATCACGAGCGTCGCGAAGCCGAGCATGATGCCGGTCACGATGTTCGCGGTCAGCACGATGAACACCGCGCACACGAGCCCCGCCATCGCGTCGACCATGTCGTCCATATGCAGCTTGCCGACGTTCGACAGCATCAGCAGCCCCACGTACATCAGCGCGGGCGCGGTCGCGTACGAAGGCACCAGCGCGGCGAGCGGCGAGAAGAACATCACGACCAGAAACAGCAGACCGACGACCGCCGCCGCCATCCCGGTCTTCGCGCCCGCCGCGACCCCGACCGTCGATTCGATATACGCGGCCGCCGGCGCGCCGCCGAGCAGGCCCGAGAAGATCGAACTCAGCGAATCGGCGGTCAGCGCGCGGCCGCCGTTGATGATGCGGCCGTTCTCGTCGAGTTGCCCCGCCTGGCCGGCGACCGCGCGGATCGTGCCGGTCGCGTCGAACACCGCGGTCATCACGAGCGCGAGCACGCTCGGCAGCACCGCCATCGACAGCGCGCCCTTCACGTCCATCGCGCCGATCAGCGACGCATGCCCCGGCGCGCTCAACGACGGCACCGCGAACACGCCGTGAAACGCCACGGCCGGATCGATCGCGAGCCCGATCGCCGAGATCGCGACGATCACGATCAGGATCGAGCCCGGCACGCGCCGCCGCACCAGCCCGAAGATCGCGGCGAGTCCGGCCACCGACATCAGCGCCGGCAACGCCGTGATATTGCCGAGCGACACCGGCAGCCCCGCGCCCGGATTCTTGACGACGAGGCCGACGTCGTTCGCGGCGATCAGCAGCAGGAACAGGCCGATGCCGATGCCGGTGCCGTGCGCGATGCCGGTCGGCAGATTGCGCAGGATCCACGAGCGTACGCCGGTCACCGAAATCGTCGTGAACACGACGCCCATCAGGAACACCGCGCCGAGCGCGACGTTCGGATGCAGGCCCTTGCCGAGCACGAGGCCGAACGCGGTGAACGCGGTCAGCGAGATCGCGCAGCCGATCGCGATCGGCAGACGCGCCCACACGCCCATCAGCAGCGAGCCGAACGCCGTGGTCAGACACACGGCGACGAACACCGCGCTGGTATCGAAGCCCGCCTTGCCGAACATGCCCGGCACGACGAATACCGAATAAACCATCGCGAGGAAGGTCGTGATGCCCGCGACGATCTCCTGGCGCTGCGTGCTGCCGCGCGTGGAAATGTCGAAGTAGCGGTCGATAAAGCCCTTACCGCGGAATGATTCGATGTCGAAGGATTCGCTCGCGACGTCGGAATTCGCGAGGGCCTGGGGTTCCATCATGATGAGTGCCTCCTTTATCAGCGCGCTGAAACGGCCGCCAGCGCGGCCGTCGTCAGGTTCGTCTCGTGGATTTGTTGGTGTGGGTAATGCTTTTCTGAGTCGAAATGTAGGTGAAGAGAACTATGCGTCCAATCGCATGTATGGCATGCCGGACATGTCGCGCGACTTATAACTTTTGCGCGACGGTCGCTCGCGCCAGCACTGCGCGCGTTTACACCTAGGGCATTCGAGCGGCCGCGAACCGCGCCGAACCCACTTCGGCGATCGCGTTGCAGGCACGCGGCGTGCAGCGCAATTTCGCCAGAGCATCGGCGAAACGCCTGCAAGCCAGTCCGTGAAAGCCTGCCCGCGCGGCAGCGCAGGTTAAACTCTGGGCCGTACCCCATTCCAACCGCGGCGGCTCATCGCGCCCGTCCGCACCTGCCCGTGGAGTTTTTCCTGATGACTGGCGGTTTTCCGCGCCCCGCCGGGCGCCTGCCGATTGTCCCGTTCGGACCGCTTGGATCGCCTGGATCGCTTCGCCCGCTCGATTCGCCTGATTCGCTGGAGATGCTTCGACTGTTTCGCTGGCTATGCACCGTGGCCGCGCTGTTCGCGCTCGCCGCGCTGTCCGGTTGCAGCAGCCTGCTGTGGGGTACGCAGCAGGCGCCGATCGTCGACGCGCGGGTGATGCCGGTCGAGCCGGCGAGCCCGCCGGTCGCCGCATCCGCGCCCGAGCCGGTCGAGACCGAGGCGAACGAGGGGCCGGAGGAGCCGAAGAAGCCGAAGAAGCCGGTCGTCAAGCCACACAAGGTCGAACCGCCGCCGCCCGTCGTCGTGCCGGCTCCTCCGCCGCCGCCCCCGCCACCGCCGCCGCTGATCGTGCTGCGCACGATCGAGCGCAGCGACGCGCGCGCGCTGCTCGACAGCCCGGTGCAGAAGCCCGACGGCAAGGTGGTCGGCCGCGCGATCGACATGACCGCCGACGCGGCCGGCAAGCCGCGCGAGATGGTCGTCAATCTGCAGGGCTTCCTCGGCGTGGGCGATCGCAAGGTGAACTTCCCGTGGGGCGCGTTCCACTTCACGCCGACCGCGAAGGGCGCGCCGATCACGCTGACCGCGACGGCGGTGCCGGCCGCCGCGAACAAAACGAACGCACTGGAGCTGGCGCTGCTCGATGCGACCGTCGAGCGCGCGAACGGCGCCAAGGTGGGCCGCGTGGTCGACGTGCTGATCGACGGCAACGCGCAGCCGCAGGCGGTCGTGCTCGACGTCAGCGGCATCGTCAGCACCGACCGGCGCACGATCGCCGCGAACTGGTCGGCGCTGCGCTTCGTCACGCGCGACAAGGAGCTGCATCCGCAGATCGAGCTGAGCGATGCGCAGATCAACGCGACGCCGCCCTATGTGGCCGACAAGCCGATCCGCGCGGTGTCGCCCGCGCCGCCACCCGCCCCGCCTGCGCAGCCTGCCGCGAGCGCCGCGCCGGCGGCCTCGGCGCCGCCGGCCGCTTCGGCCGTCGCGGTTTCCAACGCACGGGCGGTCCGATGACGGTCCGCACTCAGGTCACGGCGCGAAGTCTGCGCGCGCTCGATTGGCTCAACTTCTTCGTCGCCAACGTGCAGACGGGCTTCGGGCCGTTCATCGCGTCGTACCTCGCGTCGCACAAGTGGACCCAGGGCGAGATCGGCATGGTGCTGTCGGTCGGCACGATCAGCGCGATGGTCAGCCAGGTGCCCGGCGGCGCCGCGGTCGACGCCCTGCGCAACAAGAAAGCGGCGGCCGCATGGGCGATCACCGCGATCATCCTGAGCGCGATGCTGCTCGCAATGAGCCCGACCCTGCTGCCGGTGATCGCCGCCGAGGTGTTCCACGGCTTCGCGAGCTGCATGCTGACGCCGGCGCTCGCGGCGATCTCGTTCGCGCTGGTGGGTCGCGCGAATCTCGGCGACCGGCTCGGCCGCAATGCGCGCTGGGCGTCGATCGGCAGCGCGGTCGCGGCCGGTCTGATGGGTCTGTTCGGCGAGTACTACTCGCCGCGCGCGGTGTTCTTTCTGACCGCCGGTCTCGCGGTTCCCGCGCTGATCGCGCTCTCTATGATCCAGCGCACCGACACCATCGAGCTGCCGCAAACGCTGCCCACCCCTGAGCAGCTCGAGCGGCGCGAAAGCCTACGCGAGCTGCTGCGCGACCGGCGCATGCTGCTGTTCGCCGCGTGCATCGTGCTGTTTCATCTGTCGAACGCGGCGATGCTGAACCTCGCAGCCGGCGAAGTGACGGCCGGCATGGGCGACAACGTGCAGCTCGTGATCGCGGCGTGCATCATCGTGCCGCAGGCGATCGTCGCGATTTTGTCGCCGTGGGTCGGACGCTCGGCCGAACGCTGGGGCCGCCGGCCGATCCTGCTGCTCGGCTTCTCCGCACTGCCGATCCGCGCGCTGCTGTTCGCGGGCATCAGCAGCCCTTATCTGCTGGTACCGGTCCAAATGCTCGACGGCTTGAGCGCCGCGGTATTCGGCGTGATGCTGCCGCTGATCGCCGCCGACGTCGCCGGCGACAAGGGCCGCTACAACCTGTGTATCGGCCTGTTCGGACTCGCGGCCGGCATCGGCGCGACGCTGAGCACGACGGCGGCGGGCTTCGTCGCCGATCGTTTCGGCAACATGGTGAGCTTCTTCTGCCTCGCGGCGGCCGGTGCCCTCGCGGTGCTGCTGGTGTGGGCGGCGATGCCCGAGACGCGCGTGGCGGCGGCTAGCAACGGCGATGGCAATGGCGCGGCGGTGCCCGGGCGTGGGAAGTCGGCGGCGCGGTGAGGCGCGTCAGGTGTATCAGTCGGGGCGTGAGCTGACTGTCACAGTCAGTTCGCGCCGCAAGCGGCTGAACCATTCCGAAGGCGTCGTGCCGTCACACTGGGGGTCAGCGTCGCCGTGTTCGTGAGCTGGAACGATTCGGTCTGCGGTTTGTAGATTTTTTTGTGTCGGCTGCAAGGGGCACCGATGGCCTCGTCTCGACTGCTTCTCAGGGGAAGATCGGGGTCGTCGGCTCCGCACCCTCGAGATCGGCCTTCGGAAAATGATGCGCGACCATCTGCTCGATCTCCTGTTCGCGCGATCCAGGCACGTCGGCCATGATCAGGATCTGGCCGTCACTTATGGCGCCGCGAAAGCGCTCGAGTCGTGCGTTCGGTTCGTCGACGCCGATCATCGTGGCCGTCCAGGCCCCGAAGCCGGCACCTGTCAACGTCAATGCGACGACGGCTCCGCCCGCAATCGTGAGCCCCGCGGGAGGAAACACCAGTGCCACGAGGCCGAGAAGCGCGCCGGTCGCACCGCCGAGCGCCACGCCGCGTTCGAGCGAGTGCACGACGTCGCTGCTTTGCAGTAAGGATGCCTCGGGTAACTGTTCGAGTACGACACTGTGATTCGCGAGGACATGGATATGTCGCCATGTGATCCGCGCCCGCAGCAAGTCGTCTACGATCGCCTTCGCCGTCGTCGTGTCAGGTACGAGGAAATAAAGACGTCTCATGTCGGCTCTCCATCAATCAAGGAGTCCCCCAACGGGTCGATGCTGTTTATCGTACCCCTGCCGCGTGCCATCAGGAGGCGTAGGTGGCGTGGGAAATCGATGCAGGAGGCGGCCGTTTTGCATTGCATCGCAGCAAGCGGCTCCTCCATTCATCCGCCTATACATGGGGCGCACTTCCCCCTTGCGCAGCCTTGCACGATGCAGACGAGAGGACTACCTTTGGTCTAAAGACGTGCCGGCGCGGACAGTACCGAAGTACGGCAAGGCGGCGCCGACGCCTGGAGCCTTTTGTTGGCGGCTGCCAGCGAGTGACGCGCAGCGAGGTGACCTATGTCGCTTGCGATTGCCCTGTTCCTGATCATCGTATTGGCGGTGGGGTTTCACTTTGCCAGCCCGTGGTGGACCACACCGATCGCCTCGAACTGGGTGCGCATGGACGACATGCTGACGATCACGCTCGTCATTACCGGCGTGTTCTTCATCGCGATCAACCTGTTCATCGTGATCGCATTGCTGCGCTACCGCCACCGCAGGGGTCATCGCGCTGTTTACGAGCCGCACAACAGGCGCCTGGAATGGTGGCTGATCGGCCTGACCTCGGTAGGCGTGGCAGCGTTGCTGGCACCGGGACTCTTCGTCTACGCGGACTACATACGGCCGCCGTCCAACGTGCTGCAGATGGAAGTGTTCGCCCAGCAATGGCAATGGCGCTTCCGCTTTGCCGGCCCCGGTGGCAAGCTGGGCACGACGGACGTGCGCTACATCAGCAACGACAACCCCTTCGGCATGAACCCCGGCGACCCCAACGGCCGTGACAACTACCTGATCGAGACACCCGAGGTGCACCTGCCGTTGAACCGGCCGATCCAGGTCCTGACACGGTCGCGCGACGTGCTGCATGACTTCTACGTACCGCCGTTCCGCGCGCGCATGAACATAGTGCCCGGCATGGTGACCACCTTCTGGTTCACGCCGACCAAGGCCGGGCGTTACGACATTCTGTGCGCGCAGCTTTGCGGTCTCGGGCACGCCAACATGCGCGGCGTGGTGGTGGTAGAAGACGAAGCATCGTTCTCACGCTGGCTGGCGCAGCAGAGCACGTTCGCGCAGCAGCAGGCCAGGGTTCAGGCCGCAGCCGCCGCTGCAGGCGGCGGCGCCCAGGCGCTCGCTAACCAGGGCAAGACGCTCGCAGAGGCCAAGGGATGCTTCGCCTGCCATACCGTGGACGGCAGTCCGCGCGTGGGCCCCACCTGGAAGGGCCTGTACGGCAAGACCGAAACGATGGCCGACGGCAGCACCGCGAAGGTGGACGAAGCCTATCTGCGCGCCTTCATCCGCAACCCGACGGCCCGCGTCGTGAAGGGCTTCGCACCCATCATGCCGAAGTTCGACCTGAGCGAGCAGGAGCTGACCACGCTGGTGACCTACATCCAATCGCTGGGCGGCTCGGCCGCCACCAGCGCAGCCCAACCCTAGCGGAGCAGACGCAATGACCTACGCGCACCCCGAACACGGCCCGCAAAGCTTCTGGACCCGCTATGTCTGGAGCCAGGACCACAAGGTCATCGCCGTGCAGTACTCGCTGACGGCCATCGCCATCGGCCTCGTCGGCCTTGTCCTGTCCAACTTGATGCGCTTGCAGCTCGGCTTTCCGGGCAAGTTCAGCTTCATCGACGCCAACCACTACTATCAGTTCGTCACCATGCACGGGATGATCATGGTGATCTACCTGCTGACGGCGCTGTTTCTGGGCGGCTTCGGCAACTACCTGATCCCGCTGATGCTGGGCGCGCGCGACATGGTGTTCCCGTTTCTCAACATGCTGAGCTATTGGGTCTACCTGCTGGCCGTGCTGGTGCTGGTGTCGAGCTTCTTCGTGCCAGGCGGGCCGACCGGCGCGGGCTGGACGCTGTATCCACCCCAGGCGATCCTGCCGGGCACGCCGGGCGTGGAATGGGGCATCGTGTTGATGCTGGTGTCGCTGGCGATCTTCATCGTCGCGGCAACGATGGGCGGCTTGAATTACGTCACCACCACGCTGCAGGCGCGCACGCGTGGCATGACGCTCATGCGCATGCCGCTCACGGTGTGGGGCATCTTCACCGCGACCATCCTGGCGCTGCTGGCGTTTCCGGCGCTGTTCGTGTCGGCGGTGATGATGCTGCTCGACAGGACACTCGGCACCAGCTTCTTTGTGCCGGCCGTGGTATCGATGGGGCAGACGCTCAAGCATGCCGGCGGCAGCCCGCTGCTGTTCCAGCACCTGTTCTGGTTCTTCGGGCATCCGGAGGTCTACATCGTCGCGCTGCCAGCCTTTGGCATCGCATCGGACCTGATCAGCACGCACGCGCGCAAGAGCATCTTCGGCTACAAGATGATGGTGTGGGCGATCGTCGCCATCGGTGCGCTGAGCTTCGTGGTCTGGGCGCACCACATGTTCATCGCCGGCATGAATCCGTACTTCGGCTTCTTCTTTGCCACGACCACGCTCATCATCGCCGTTCCGACCGCTCTCAAAGTCTACAACTGGGTGCTGACGCTGTGGCGCGGCGATATCCACCTGACTGTGCCGATGCTGTTTGCCATCGGCTTCATCAGCACCTTCGTGCTGGGTGGGCTGACCGGGCTCTATCTCGGCAACGTGAGCGTGGACATTCCGCTGTCGAACACGTACTTCGTGGTGGCGCACTTCCATATGGTGATGGCCGTGTCGCCGATCCTGGTGGTGTTTGGCGGCATCTACCATTGGTATCCGAAGGTGACGGGCCGCATGCTCAACGACACGATCGGGCGCGTGCACTTCTGGGTTACCTTCGTCGGCACCTATGCGATCTACTTCCCGATGCACTATCTCGGCATCCTCGGCATGCCGCGGCGGTATTACCAGTATGAGGGCTACAGCTTCATTCCACATTCGGCGCAGACGCTCAACACGTTCATCACCGTCGTTGCGCTGATCGTTGCGGCGGCGCAGTTGCTGTTCCTGTACAACCTGGCGTGGAGCCTCGCGCGCGGCAAGCGTGCCGATGGCAACCCGTGGCGAGCCACCACGCTGGAATGGCAGACGCCGCAAACGCCGCCCGTGCACGGCAACTGGGGCCCCGCGCTGCCCGTCGTCTACCGCTGGGCGTACGAATACAGCCCGGCGGGGCACGAGGAAGACTTCGTCCCGCAAAACCAGCCGCCTGAGACGGCGCCTGAACCGGCACCGGCCCACCCGACGCTGCAACCCGGCGAGGCAAGCGAATGACTACACTGCGCCGCTCCTTCGTTCCTGACGCGCCACCTGTCTTGCCGAATGCGAGCCGCATCGGCCTGATCATCTTCATGGCGGTGGCAACGACATTGTTTTCACTGCTCCTGCTCGCCTATGCGATGCGCATGCGCGAGCCCGACTGGCAGCCGATCCCGCATCCGGCTCTGCTGTGGTGGAACACCGGCGCGCTGGTGCTGGCAAGCATCGCCATGCAGCGCGCCCGGCGAATTACCATGCACCGCGCGGCGTGGCTGCTGTCCGGCGGTGTGCTCGCGGCCGTGTTCGTGATCGGACAACTGAGCGCGTGGCGCATGCTGTCGGCGGCGGGGCAGACTGTCACCGTCAATCCTTCCAATAGCTTCCTCTACCTGCTCACCGGCCTGCACGGGTTGCATGTGCTGGGCGGGCTGGGGGCCTGGGCCGTGACGATCGCGCGTCTCCAGCGTGGGAACCCGTTCCGGACCCAGCGTGCCATCGCGCTGTGCGCCATCTACTGGCATTTCCTGCTGGCTGTCTGGCTCGTGCTGCTGGCGGCGATGTGGTGGATCACCCCTGGGTTCGTCGCCGCCATCTGCCGGCCGCTGTATGGAGCTGCGCCATGACCACGCCCACGCTCCCGACCGAATCCGCTGTCACCCCGCCCACCGACGCCGGGCCTGACGGCTGGCGCGGCATCGTCACCGACTGGTCGGCCGACCGCCAGGCCTTCAAGGTGCCGTGGGGCAAGGCGATGATGTGGATCTTCCTGCTCTCGGACACCTTCATCTTCAGCAGTTTCCTGATCGGCTACATGACGGTGCGCATGTCGACCACCGTGCCGTGGCCCGACCCTTCCAAGGTGTTCGGGCTCACTATCTTCGGCGTGGATGTGCCCTTGCTGCTGATCGCCATCATGACGTTCGTCCTGATCAGCAGCAGCGGCACCATGGCGATGGCTGTCAACTTTGGCTACCGGCGCAACGCCAGGCGCGCCGCCCAACTGTTGCTGGCGACCGCGCTGCTGGGCGCGACCTTCGTGTCGATGCAGGCCTTCGAATGGACCAAGCTGATCGTCCATGAAGGTATCCGCCCCTGGGGTAACCCGCTGGGCGCGGCGCAGTTTGGCGCGTGCTTTTTCATGATCACCGGGTTCCACGGCTTTCACGTGAGTTGCGGTGTGATCTACCTGCTGCTGATAAGACGCAAGATCCTGCAGCCGGGGTTCACCGAGCACGGCAACTTCCAGATCGTGGAGATTGCCGGCTTGTACTGGCACTTCGTCGACCTGGTGTGGGTGTTCATCTTTGCGCTGTTCTATTTGTGGTGAGGCAGACCATGGACCACACCGATCTCGCCCATCGACCCGACGCCGCGCACGGCCAGCAGCATCCGATCGGCATTTACCTGAAGATCTGGGGCCTGCTGTTCGTACTGAGCACGTTGTCGTACATGGTGGATTACTTCCACGTGCAGGGCCTGCTGCGCTGGACGCTGATCATCGTGCTGATGATCGCCAAGGCTGGGCTGATCGTGTCGATTTTCATGCACATGATGTGGGAACGGCTGGCGCTGGTGTACGCGATCCTGATACCGCCCCTGTGCCTGCTGGTGCTGCTGGTGCTGATGGCTGCCGAAGCGCATCACACCTTCGGCATGCGCGAACTCTTCTTCCATTGATCTCTGCTGAGTCAGTCCGACATTAGATGTTTCGATCTAGTCGTTCAGCACGGAAACAATGTTCGAAACCATTCAATACTTCCATCGGTTTCGTCAAGCATGGAATCCGCCGCCGGATACTTGCACGCATCAGCGGGGTTCATTCAGCACGGGGCGTGCCTGGAACGCACCGCTCCAAATACAAAACGGCCCGACGAATGCCGGGCCGTTCATGTTTCCTCGCTCGCTGAAAATTTCGGCGAAAAACACCTTCGAATCAGGCGTGCTTCTCACTGAATTCGCTGAGCGGCACAGGCTGCTTGAGCGGATCGAAGTCGGCCCACCGCCCTTGTTGCCAGTTGCCGGTCGCGCGTTCGATCGCCGCGCCTCCCGCATCGCGCAGCACCCGTGCGGCGTCCAACTGGTTGTCCGGCGACACGTGTACGGCCACCAGCACGCCGGAACCACGGATTTCTTCGTCGCTGGCTTCCTGCGTGCGCATCATCGCGCCGACCAATGCACCGACATACGCACTCACCCCGGCTGCGATCAGCGACACGATGAGCGGCGCCGAAAACACCGCGAAGATCCCGACGCCTAGCACAGCGCCAACCGCTGCGCCAATCGTGACGCCTATCTCGGCACCCTTCGGCGCCTCTCTCGCGTTTGCGTCGGTGCTGGTACCACCGCCGGGCTGAAAACGTGCGTGCTGGCCGGGCGGATTGACGAAAAACAGGGTGACGTCCTCCTCGACGAAACCGGCATTGAAGAGCCGTTGCACCGCGTCTTCAGCGGCGGGGAATGTCGTAAAGCGTGCTGCGACGATGAGTGACATGTGGCCTCCTTCCATCATTGACTAGCGGTAGCAGACTATGCCGCCCCACCTCACCCGCGCCGAGGCAAAGGTGCACGCGGTGGCACGCACCGGGACTACGCCATGGTGCCGCGATCGGGTTCCATTCCGTCCACTCTGAACAGTCCGCTATGTAACATTACGCCTTTGCCGCCGTTCTGGTTGATCACTTTCGCGCACACCGAACGGATACGCTTGCGGCCGTTGCCGAAAGCAGACATCAAGGCATTGGATCCTCCACTGCGAGTTAAAAGATTAATTATCGATCCGCTGAAACGACTGCACGCCACGTAGTCGCCAGAACGAAGATCATTCCTCGGGCTGACGATAGTCACGCGGCGCTATCAATCTCGCGACACAGAGAACTAGAATGAATTATCCGAATCAATCGGGAGAAAAATCGTGCAACTTCACATGGGTTCCCATCAATTCACACACGGCCAGCCCGACTGGCGGGCAGCCGTGCTGGCAGGCGTCATCGCGGGGGCTGTGTTCCTGGCGTTAGGAGTTGTCCTGATGGCAGTGATGACGGGCGGAAGTCTGCTGGAGCCCCCACGCATGGTCGCCGCGATCATGCTGGGACGAGGCGCATTGCAATCGCCGCAATCATTCTCGATTGGCATCGTGCTCGCGGCCTTTGTGGTGCATTTTGGCCTTGCCATCGTATTGGCGCTTATCCTCGGTTTCATCATGACGTCATTCAAGCTTGACTCGAGCATGGGAATGGCTTCACTGGCGGGTGGCGCTTTCGCTGTAGTGGTTTACCTGATCAATTTCTACGGCATGACACAGTTTTTTCCGTGGTTTGCAGAAGCGCGCAACGGCGCCAGCCTGTTCGTTCACATCGTCTTCGGTATCTGCGTCGCGAACCTGTACATGAGACTGGAGCGCAACAGGGTCCGGGCGGACGCGGCCGGCCCGTCGTAGTCCGGTCGTCATCAAACGGGCAGGTCACGAATTCACCGGTGATGCGCGGCGTTCGTATTGACACCGCGGTGCAAATGACAAAAGAGGCGCGATCGAAATAATCACGCCTCTCTTTTACAGCCGACCGCAGTCCCCGTCACGTCAATCGATCGCCCTGCCCGCGGTCTCGCGCATGAACGGCAGCGGCAGCAACGACACGACGCCGCAGCCGATCAGGTACCACGCCGGCGCGAGATTGCTGCCCGAAATCTGGATCAGCCAGGTCGCGAAGAACTGCGCGAAGCCGCCGAAAATCGACACGCCGAGGCAGTACACGATCGACATGCCGGTCGCGCGAATCGCGCGCGGAAACAGCTCGGGCAGCATCACGATGTTCGGCACCGCGGTGAACGTGACGAGCAGCGCAAGGCCCGCGACCACCGCGAGCAGCACCGGCACCGTCGGCGAAGCATTGATCGTCATGAACGCCGGATAGACGGCGAAAATCAGCAACACACGCGATACCCACAGCACGCGCTTGCGGCCGACCCGATCGGACAGCGCGCCCGCGAACGGCGAGCAGATCACCGTGACCACCGCGCCGGTCCATGCGGCCCATAGCGCGGTCGCCATCGGCAGATGCAGGATGCGGATCGCGTAGGTCGACAGATAGAACAGCACGATGTAGTTCGCCGCGGTGCCGCCGATCGTCGTCAGCACGCCGGTCGTGATCGAGCGTGCGTGGTCGCGGAACAGCTCGCGGACCGGCAGCGACGGAGTTTGCGCCACGGGCTGCGCACCCATTTCACCAGCCGCTGCCGCGCCATCTTCGACACCCGGCAGCGTCTCGTCGAGATGCCGCCGGATGTAGATGCCGATCGGCCCCATCGCCATGCCGATCACGAACGGCACGCGCCAGCCCCAGCTTTCGAGCGCGGCCGGCGACAGCGTCGCGGCCAGCGCGACGCCGAGCAGCGACCCCACCACCGTGTTCATCCCCTGGCTCACGAACTGCCAGCTGCCGTAAAAACCGCGCGTGCGATCGCTGCCGTATTCGAGCAGCAGCGCCGTCGATGCGCCCACCTCGCCGCCCAGCGCAAAGCCCTGAATCAGCCGCGCGAGAATCACGAGCAGCGGCGCCGCGACGCCGATCGCCGCATAGGTCGGCGCGAACGCGATGAGCGCCGAACCGAGCGTCATCAGCCACAGCGTCAGGCTCATTGCGGCCTTGCGTCCGGCGCGGTCCGCGTAGCCGCCCAGCACGATGCCGCCCACCGGCCGCATGATGAAGCCGACGCCGAACGTGCCGACCGCGAGCATCAGTTGCACGAGTTGTCCCTCGACCGGGAAATACAGCTTGCCGATGATCGTCGCGAAGAAGCTGTAGATCGTGAAATCGAAAAACTCGAGGCCGTTGCCGAGCGTGATCGCGGCGATCGCCTTTGCGTGGCCGACGCGCTTTTGAGGTTGATCGGCGAGGCGCGACGCATCGAGCGCATTGAGTCCGTTGGCGCTCGCGGGCCGCGGTGTGGCGGAATAGTCCATTTGTGTCTCCATCGTTATCCTTGTGCTGCCAGGGCAACGCGCTCGCGCGCCGCCGCGTCAAACGAGGAACGTCTGCGCGAGCTTGACCCAGTAGGCCGCGCCGGTCGCGAGGCATGCGTCGTTGAAGTCGTAGCCGGGGTTGTGGACCATGCAGCCGCCCTCGCCGTCACCGTTGCCGATGATCAGATAGCTGCCCGCGCAGCGTTCGAGCAGGAACGCGAAGTCCTCGCTGCCGGTCAGCGGCTGCATGTCGCGAATCAGCCCGTCTTCGCCGAGCCAATCGAGCGCAACCTGGCGCGCGAGCGCGGTCATGGCCGCATCGTTGACGAGCACCGGGTAGCGGCGCTGATAGTCGACCTCGGCGCGCGCGCCGAATACGGCCGCCTGGCCGGTCGCGACCTCGGTGATGCGCTGTTGCAGATGGTCGCGGACCTCGGGCCGCAGCGCGCGCACCGACAGGCGCATCTCGGCGGTTTCGGGAATCACGTTCGGCGCTTCGCCGGCGTGAATCGCGCCGACCGTGATGATCGACATATCGAGCGGCGCGATGTTGCGCGACACGATGGACTGCAGCGCAAGCACGATCTGCGCGCACACGACGACCGGATCGACCGCCTTGTGCGGCACCGCGCCATGACCGCCGCGGCCGATCACCTTGATGATCACCGTATCCGATGACGCCATGAACGATCCCGGCATGAAGCCCAGCTTGCCAGTGGGAAAGCCCGGCATGTTGTGCATCGCGAACACGGCGTCGCAGGGAAACCGCTCGAACAGGCCGTCGTCGAGCATTTTCTTCGCGCCGGCGAGCCCTTCCTCGGCCGGCTGGAAGATCAGATTGAGCGTGCCGTCGAAACTCTTTTCATGCGCCAGATACCTGGCGGCGGCGAGCAGCATCGCCGTGTGGCCGTCGTGACCGCATGCGTGCATCTTGCCGGGCCGCTTGCTCGCGTATGGCAGGCCGGTGGTTTCGTGGATTGGCAGCGCGTCCATGTCGGCGCGCAGGCCGAGCCGGCGCGTGCCGTTGCCGAGCTTCAGTTGACCGACCACGCCCGTTTGCCCCAAGCCGCGATGCACGGTATAGCCCCACTCCCGCAGGCGTTCGGCGACCAGATCACCGGTCGCGAACTCCTCGTAGGCGAGCTCCGGATGCGCGTGGATGCTGTGTCGCAGCGCGACCATTTCCTGTTCGATTTCGGCGATGCCCGCCGGAATGACCATCGTGTTCATGCCGTCTGTCTCCATGTCAGCGTGAACCGAGCATAGCCGCGCCGAATTTCGAGAGGCAGGCGTAGAATCGTTGCGGGTGCCAACCACTGGTTGCCCCCTTTCATACTCCCGATTCGCATGAAACTGCATCAGCTCAATACCTTGGCCGCGATCGCGGATACCGGAAGTATCCGGGCTGCCGCCCGCTCGCTGGGGCTGTCGCCAGCCGCCGTGACCAAGGCGATGCGCGAGCTCGAAGCCGATCTGCACGCGCCGCTGATCGTGCGCAGCGCGAGCGGCGTCGCGTTCACCGAGTTCGGCCGCGCGCTCGTCGTGCATGCGCGGCTCGTGCTCGGCCAGTTGCAGCGCGCGCAAGCCGAGATCGACGCATTGCGCGGAGCCGCGGCCGGCAAGCTGTCGATCGGCGTCACGCCGTGGGTCGCGCTGACCTTGCTGCCGCCCGCCGTGCGGCGTTTTCGCGAACGGATGCCGGACGTGCAGCTGGAATTTTTCGAAGGCCTGCTCGCGGTCGTGCAGCCGCGTCTGCGCGACGGCAGCCTCGATTTTTCGATCGGTCGGCCGCCGCCTGCGTCGCCGCAGTCGGAGTTTCAGAACGCGCCGCTCTTTTCGACGCACGCGGCGGTGGTCGCGCGGCGCGACCATCCGAAGGCCGGATGCCGCACGCTGCTCGACCTTCAAAACGAGGAATGGATCCTCAACTGGGACCCGGCGAGCCGCGAGTCGATGTCGAACAATCTGTTCGTCAAGCGCGGCATGCGGGTGCCACAAACGATCGTGCTAGCGCATTCGCTCGCGATCGTGCTGGGACTGCTCGCGCACACGGACATGGTCAGCATCTTTCCGTGGCCGCTCGTCGAGGCGATACGCGCGAAGGAAAACCTGTGGGCGCTGCCGCTGCGCGAAACGCTCGACGAAACCATCATCAGCATCACGTCGCGGCGCGGTGCGCCGACGAGCCCGGCGGCCGCCTGCTTTCTCGACTGCCTGCGCGAGACGATCGACGAAGGCGCGCGCTCGCGGAACCCCGAACAGCGCCGGCTGTTTCATTCGATCGAACTGATGCTGTAGCGCTCGGAGCGTTCCTGCATGCGTCTTCGCTGTGTCGTCAATCGAGAAACTCGCCGGCCCGCTTCCTGAGCATCGCGCTGAAATCGTCGAGCCAGCCGATCGACAGCCGCCAGCTCTGCCAGTACAGATCGACGTCGATATGCTTGCCCGGCGCGACCTCGACAAGTTCGCCGCGCTGCAGATGCCCGGCGACCATCCGCTCCGGGCACATGCCCCAGCCGAGGCTCATCACGCACGCGCGCATAAAGCCGGCGACGTGCGGAATCCAGTGCAGCGGCGGATCGATCTCCGCGCGTGTGATGCGCCGCATGAAGCGCTTTTGCAGCTGATCCTTGGGGTTGAAGTCGACGCACGGCGCGCGCCGCAGGCTGTCGCGCGTGACGCCGTCGGCGAAATAGCGCGCGAAAAACGCCGGTGAGCACACCGCGAGGTATCGCATGCGGCCGAGGCGCGTCGAGCGGCAGCCCTGCACCGGTTCGGCCTGCGTCGTGATCGCGCCCTGCACGCTGCCGTCGCGGATGCGCTGCGCGGTGTAGTCCTGGTCGTCGATCACGAGGTCGAGCAGCATCTCGCGTTCGACGCAGAACGGCGCGACCGCGTCGATGAACCAGGTGCCGACGCTGTCGTCATTGACGGCGACGCGCAGCGCCGGCCACTGCTCGACGAGCGCGCCGGGCAGTGTCGGCAGGCGGCCGTTCAGCTCCGCTTCGAGCAATTGCACGCGCTCGGTGTGGCGGCACAGCAGCGCGCCCGAGGTGGTGGCGACGCACGGCTGACCGCGCTTCACCAGCACGCTGCCGACGCGCTCTTCGAGCAGCTTGACTCGCTGCGACACCGCGGACGCAGTGATATTCAGCTCGCTTGCAGCACGGTCGAACGAGCCGTGGCGGACCACGGCGGCCAGCGCATTGAGCAAGGCGTAGTCGAGCATTAGCGTTCCTTAATCGGCATTAAGTAAATTAGGTTCTCTTATGTGACGCAATCACGCAGACTAGCGCGGCTGGAATATCCCGTCTATCCCTACCGCTTCCATTTTTCGGACCATTTATGAACTGGCTGTCTTTCTCCCACGGCGCGGCGCTGTGCGCATCACTGATCGTGACGATCGGCGCGCAGAATGCGTTCGTCCTGCGGCAGGGCATCATGCGCTCGCACGTCGGCAAGATCGTGCTGTTGTGCACGTTGTCGGATTTCATTCTGATCGGCGCAGGCGTCGGCGGCGCCGCGGTGCTGATGGAGCGCTACCCGCGCTTCGTGCACGCGATGCTCTACGTCGGGCTCGCGTATCTGGCCTGGTTCGGCATCAGCGCGCTGCGCCGCGCGGTACGGCCGGGACACGCGGTGCTCGACGGTTCGAGCGGCGCATCCGCCGATCAAGTCCCGCGCACGCAACGCGCGCTGCCGATCATCCTGATGACGCTCGCGTTCACGTGGCTCAATCCGCACGTCTATCTGGACACGTTCCTGTTGATCGGCACGGCCGGCGCGCGCGAACCGCAAGGCGCGCGGGTCGCCTTCGCGCTCGGCGCGATGACGGTCAGCGCGGTGTGGTTCGTCGCGCTCGGCTATGGCGCGCGCATGCTGGCGCCGCTGTTTCGCCGCGCGACTGCGTGGCGTGTGCTGGATGGCGCGATCGGCAGCATGGTGTTGCTGCTGGCGGTTACGCAGTTGCGTTGAGCGTTCGACGCGGGCCTTATTCCACGCCCGATTCTTGCCGCGCATCTTGCGCGGCCCGCACTTCGGCTTCGTCGCGCGGCACGAGGTTCATCAGCCGCGCGAGCACCGGCCACTTCAGCAGCGACTGCTCGTAAGCCTCCTTCGCCTGAGCATCGAAATAGCGGCCCGCCTCGACCTCGGGCAGACGCAGTGCGAGGCCGCTGATATCGTCGACGGGCCAGCCGCCGCCCGCGGCGTTTTTCGACGTATTGCGCGCGTTCGTCATTTGCCGTCTACCCACACGCCGTCCGGCGTCTTCACCACATAGCCGGACGCGGTCTTCATCGTCACCGTCCCCTCGTTTTCGCCGACCATCTGCGTTTGCGGCAGATTCGTCGCGTACTGCGACAGGCTCACACCCGGCTTGAACGGGCTGTTCGACACGAGATTCGACAGCAGCTGCGCGAGCGCGAGGAAGCTCGACGGATCGTCGATCACCGTGGTCGGCCCATGATTGCCCTGGAAGCCGACCACGCGCACGCCGACCGGCCCGTGCACGATGCGCGGCGTCGGAATCTCTCGCAGGCCCGCGACCTGGTTCGTGTCGCCGCGTAGCGCTGCGCCGTGCTCGGGCACGAACACGATCACCGCGCGCCGCCCGGACGATGCGATCAGATCGGCAAAGCGGTCGAAGTCGCTCATCAGCTTGTTCACGCGCAGCGGATACGAATCGATACTCGTCAGGCTGCTATTCGGCAGCCGGTTGCCGTCGTGCAGGCTGATCGTGTTGTAGTACAGCGCGACCGGCCCCGCGATGCTCGCGCGCTGTGCGTACCACGCGGCGAACGTCTCGTAGTCATCGCGGATCGGCGAGCCGTCGAACGCATGCATCGCGACCGGCACGCTCGTGTTCGGAATCAGCGGCACGTTCGGCACGCCGGCGTTGTCGTGGATCAGTTCCAGGAAGTTGTCGAAGTGGCCGTCGTGATTCAGCATCGTCTGCGGCGTGTAGCCGGCCTGCGCGAGATCGGCGAGCAGATAGCACTGCTGCGGCGCGTTCTTGTACAGGTCCGCGTGCGCCTGCTGGCCGCAGCTTGCGCGCAGCACGCGAATCGCGGCCGGCCCGCTATAGCTCGCCGCGGTGCTGAAGTTCGTGAACAGATAGTCGAAGCGGGACAGCAGCGGATGATTGCGCGCCTTCGCGACATCGAGGTCGTCCCACGACAGCGAGCAGATGTGCAGCACGATCACGTCGAACTGCGCGTTCGGATCGGCGGCCAGATGCCCGAAGCTGACCTGCCGTTGCGACTCCTGCGTGCGGAACGCGGCGAGCGCAGCGTTATGGTCGAGCGGCTGCGCGGCGAGCGGGTTGTTCGCTCCATTCGGGCCGGCATTCGCCGCTGCGTTCGCCGACGCTCCACGCAGTTGCGCGAGCACCGCCCCGCCCTCGTGCCACAGCGGAATCGCGACCAGCGCGATCAGCACGAAGGTCGCGACGCGCACCCAGCGATTCACGATCAGATAGCCGACGAGCGCGCCGAGCGCGCCGAGCAGCAGCATCGGCGGCAGGAAGCGCTGCGCCAGTTCGAGCCAGTAGCCGTAGCTGAACGTGGTCAGATTGCCGAACTCCTCGGTCAGACGCGAGAACGGCGGCACGTTCGCCTCGTGGTACATCAGCGGCACGCCGAGCGCGAGACCGACCAGGTTGCGCACGGTGCGCAGCGCGCGCCGGCGCAGCGTCGAAGTCACGACGAGCGCGAGCGCGAAGCCGAGATTCGCGAGCCACAGCGGCTGCAGATGGCCGCCCGCGAACAGGTACAGCTTGAGGATGAAGTACAGGTTCCACAAAGTCATCGACAGGTTCTCTCTTTGGCCTGCGCGCGACACGATGCGCGCAGGCTGCATCAATAGCGGGTGCGGTCGAGCGCGAGCAGTGTCTCGCAGGCACGCGCGAGCCCGCCCCACAGTCGCGAATAGCCTTCGACGCCCATCGCGAGCACTTCCTTCAAACCAAGCAGCGGCGCGTCCTCGCTCGTTTGCTCATGCCAGTCGAGCCACGCGTCGGCGCGGCCGAACGTGCATTGCACGAGCTGCCGTTGCTGTTCGAGCGTGAGGCCGTCGAAGCGCACGCCGAGGTGCCGGCCGACGCAGCGGCTCACGTACACCGGAAAATGGAACTGGCGATCGCCGCGGCTCAGGCACACGCCGAGACTGTCGCCCGGCGCCAGATTCAAACCCGGCTCGACATCGAGACCGAGGCCGCCGGTCGAATAGTCGCTGGTCGTGCAGGCGAGCGTCGAGCCGTCCGCGAGCAGTAGCGTCGCCGCCGCGCGCATCGCGATGCGATGCGTGACGCGCACCTGCTTCGCCTCACGCGCAACGCTCGAGGCCGCGCCGAGCATCACGAGGTTGTAGAGGGTCCAGAACACGTTCATCAGGATCGTCGCCGTTTCGCCGCTCTGCCCGAACATCAGCCGGTACACGCCGGCCGCGAGCGCGCCGCTGTTCAGTGCGAGCAGCACCAGATACGGCTTCGACGTCGACCAGTCGAAGTAGCCCTCGCCGATGCGCCCGCCCTTGTCGGTCACGTTGAACTTGCCGTGCTTCGGGCTGAAGAACGCGATCGTGGTCGGCAGCACGATGTACCACGCGAGCACCGACTCGTAGACGTCGGCCCAGAACGAGTGACGGTACTTGCCCTGCATGCGCGAGTTCGCGAGGTTCGCGAGCACGATGTACGGCAGCACGAATCCGGCGATCGTCGTCGCCGATGCGTTGATGAAGTACATCTGGAAGAACAGGTACGCCATCGGCATCGTCAGGAACACGAGCCGCGGCACGCCGTAGAAGAAATGCAGCATCGCGTTGCCATAGCATAGCCGCTGGAAAAAGCCCAGCCCGCGGCCGATGAACGGATTGTCGATGCGAAAGATCTGCGCCATGCCGCGCGCCCAGCGGGTGCGCTGCTGGATATGGCTCGCGAGGCTCTCGGTCGCGAGACCTGCGGCCTGCACGGTCGGCAGATAGGCGGTCGTGTAGCCGCGCCGATGCAGCTTCAGCGCGGTGTGCGCGTCTTCGGTGACGGTCTCCACCGCGATGCCGCCCACTTCTTCGAGCGCATCGCGTTTGAGGATCGCGCACGAGCCGCAAAAGAACGATGCGTTCCACAGATCGTTGCCCGACTGCACGAGCCCGTAGAACAGATTGCCCTCGTTCGGCACGCGGCGGAACGTGCCGAGGTTGCGCTCGAACGGGTCCGGCGAAAAGAAGTGATGCGGCGTCTGCACCATCGCGCAGCGCGCGTCGCGCAGGAACGTGCCCATCGTCGTTTGCAGGAACGAGCGCGTCGGCACGTGATCGCAATCGAAGATCGCGACGTACTCGCCCTGCGTGCGGGCGAGCGCGCTATTGATGTTGCCGGCTTTCGCATGACGGTTGTCGTCGCGCGTCAGATAGTCGATGCCGCAGGCCTGCGCGAAGGCTCTGAATTCCTCGCGGCGGCCATCGTCGAGCAGATAGACGCGCAGCTTGTCGGCGGGCCAGTCGATGCCTTGCGCGGCGAACACGGTGGGCCGCACGACGGCCAGGGGCTCGTTATAAGTCGGGATGTAGATGTCGACGCTCGGCCAGCTCGATGTGTCGGTGGGCAGCGTCGCGACCGCGCGCTTCAGCGGCCACGCGGTCTGCACGAAACCGAGCAGCAGAATCACCCATGTATACGCTTCCGCGCCGAACAGCAGATAACCGAGAATCGCCTCCCCTGGCGTCTGGAACGACAGCGTCTGGGTGACGCGCCACCACACGTAGCGCACCATCGCGAGCATCGCGAGCGTCGTCAGGATCAGCACCGGCATGCGCCCCGGAAAGCGTCGCACGATCAGCGCGATGAATACGAGCACGGCGAAGAACTCGAACTGACCGTCGGACTGCAGCGGCGACGTGCCGATCACCGCCCACAAACCGATACCCGCGACAACCATCAACGGCAGCAGCCAGCGAACATGGCCGACGCGCTGCGTCGCGTCTTCGAGCCGCGTGCCCCAGCGCTGCCACGGCAAGCTCGCCAGCAGCGCGTCGACGCGCTCGCGCCCGCGCCGCCCGAGCAGCCAGAGCGGCACCAGCCAACGGTCGATCCAGGCGGCCAGCGCCCGCATTGTCGCCGCCGCGCTTCGTGACGACGAACGCGGCGCGCGCACGAACGCGCGCCACAGCCATGCGCGCAGTCGATGCGGTTCGAGCACGCCCCATTGCAGCGCGAAATGCAGCACGGCCGCGCGCATCCAGCGGCGCGCGTAATCGGGCTTGCCCGGCGCGGGCGGCTGGAAGAACAGCCGCACGAACCAGTCGAGCGGCGTGCGCGTGGCGGGCACGCCAAGGCCGCGCGCGACCCAGTCGAGCGCTCGCGTACGCACCGAACGCGTTTCCCGTTCGCTCATGACCCGCCGTCCCGCCAATCGAGCGGCGCCGTGGCCTCGGTAAGCCACGCGTCGAGCCAATTCGCGAGCCCCTGCAGATCGTGCGACGCCTGCGAATGCGGGGCGGCGTCGAACAGCCACGTGCCGCGCGCGAACGACTCGGGCAACGCGACATCGAGATGCACGCGCTGCGCGAGCGGCAGCTTGTCGCCGAGCGCCGCGCCGAGCATCGCCAGCACGTCGCGCTGCATGTCGCGCGCGGGGTTCAGCCGGTTCACGATGATGCGCAGTTGCGCGCACGCATCGCGCAGCGCCGCGAGCCGCGCGACCAGCGTCGCGCAGGCGGCCGGTTCGGGCGGGGTCACGCACAGCGCGAGGTCGGCGCAACGCAGCGCGTGCTCGGCCTGCTGCGACGGATAGCGCGTGGTGTCGATCAGCACGACGCCATCGCGCGGCAGATCGAGCTCGGCGAGCGCGTCGGCGAGCCAGCGCGGCTCGGCGGCGAGGCGTGCGTCGCACTGCGTGCTTTGCGCGGTGGACACCGCGCCGTACGGCACGAACAGCACGCCGTCCGCGTTGCGCCACGTGTGGGCATGCCATGCGGTGTGCGCATCGAGCAGCGCCTGCGACAGACCGGCCGCCGCGAGACCGTCGATGCCTAGCTGCGCGCCGAGCATGTTCTGCGGATCGAAGTCGAGCGCGACGACCTGGCGGCCGCGGCGCGCGAGTAATACCGCGAGCACGGCGGTCAAGGTGGTGCGGCCGGTGCCGCCCGCGGTCGAGACGACGGCGATCGTTTTCATCGCGCCACCTCGTCTTGGGTCGTGTCGAGCGCGGGCAGCAGACGCGCGCGCAGCGCGACCGGCTCGATCTCGCACGGCACCGCGTCGCGCGGATCGAAGCCGCGCATGGCCGCAAGAGCGCGCCGCGCGCCGACGCGCTGCCAGACGATCCACACCGGCAGCGCGACGACCATGCCGGCCACGAAACACATCAGAACCACTTCGATCATTCGATGCTCCTCGCGCGCACCGGCATTGCGCTGGGTTCGGCGCGACGACGCGGTGGCATGGGGTGGGGTCGGCGGCGCTCAGTAGCGAGCGGTTTCGCTTCGGCTGATCCGGCAGGCCGGGTTGGCGCAGACGTTGGCGCGGCATCGACTTCGAGCTCGGCACGCGCATGAACCAACGCCACTTCCACTTGCGCGAGTTGCACGGCGGCCACGTGCGCGGCTTCGTGCGGCGCTGCGGCGAGCGGTGAGCTCAAAGGCGCGCGATCACGTATCGACGCCGCGAACATATCGCTGTAATCGGCGATCCGGTTGCGCCGGTTGGCCGCGTCCAGCGCGTCGAGTTCGGCGCCGATGCTCTGCTCCGCCAGGTGCACGAGCGAATCGGCGAGCTGTTCGACCGGCACATCGATGATCCGCGCCAGCGCGGCGTCCGCATCGGCGAGCCGGCAGGCGAACAGAAACACATACAGATGCGACGCGTCGACGGTCAGCACGTCGCCCGCGCGGCGCGGCACACAGTGCTTCAGCGCATCGACGTGCGCGCATTGCGGCAGCAGCGTCAGCTTCACGAGCACATGCGGCAGTTGCAGCACGCCGCTGCGTGCGAGCACGAGGCGCACGCGCTCGCAGAACGCGCCGGCCGGCAGATAGCCGCGCACGTCGTCGCTCAACGCGGCGCTCAATGCGCTGCGGTAGTCGGCGGCGACCGGCCGCGTATGGAGCTGCCCCTGCAGCGACTGCAGCAGCGACTGCATGCGCGAGAACGGCAGGTCGCGGCCGAGCACGAGGTTCGCGCCGAGCGTCAGCACGAGCAGCTCGTATTGATGGCGCAGCACTTCGCCCCGCTCGACGACGACGATCTTCAGCGCGCGCCCGGCCTGGCGGCGCAGCGCATGAACCGTCGCGCACAACGCGTCGAGCTGCGCGCCGCCCGCGTAATCGAGCACCACGGTCGCGGCCTGAGCATGGGCGCACGCGCTCAGCACCGCGGCCTGATCGGCGCACACTTCCCAATGCGGCGGCAGCCACGCCTCGTGACCTCGCACCACCGCGCGGCTCACGACGACCCGCTGCTCGTCGCGCGCGAGCAGGCGTTCGCCGCGCGCGACGCTGCTGGCCAGAGCATCGGGCGCGACGCTGAGGTGGCCGCTGTCGGTAAAGCGCAGGGAGCGGACTTCGCCCGTCACCAGCGTGCGATCCGCGCGCCAGAAGTCGGCATGCCACAGCAGCTCGCCGTGCGTGCGCTCCATCCGTGCGACGCCCGCGCATGCCGCATGGAACGCGTTGCGGCGTGATGCATCGATGACGCGGTCCGGCGCGCCGCGTGTATCGAGTGAATCGTCTTCGCCATTTCCATCGACGCCGAGCAACAGCACCAGCGTGATACGCCGTGCCGCGCACCAGTTCGCGAGCATGCGGCCTTCGTGCGCGAGCGCGGCGGCGTCGTGCCAGTTGAACCAGCGTTCGGCGCCTTCGATGAAATACAGCGAGCCTGCACGAAAACCGAAGCGCTTCAGCGCGCGCAGACCGCCGAACAGTTTGCCGTGCGTCGCGGCGCTGTCGGCTTGCTGCTCCGACTCTTGCGCACCATCGACGGCCGGCATCGCCAGCACGTTCAGATTGCGCGGCCAGCCCGCGGCCGGCGCGTTGGCGCTAAAGCCCAGCTCGCGCAAACGCTGGGCAACGGCCGCGCGTTCACGCGCGAGCACCACCGTCACGTCGCGGGTGAGCGCGGTGCGCGCGCTTTCCCAGATCAGCGTGTCGACGCCCGGCGTATCGACGCCCGGCGTGTCGCCCCCCGGCGTGCGCGGCGCCGCATAGATCGCATACAGCTTGCCCGCTTCGAGCGCGGCCCATTCGCCCGGCAAGGCCTCGATCGCGAGACGGCCGACCTGCCGTGCGCGACGCTGCGCACCGGTGCCGCCGAACATGCGCAGCCAGCGTCGCATGAAAGTGCGCCCAGGAGTTTGGGTTGGATTCGAAACGGTGTTCACGTCTGCTGTTCCAGGTCTCGTTGCATCGCCGTTCAATAGCTCGAATAAAGCCGTACCGGCTGCGGCGACAGACGGTTGTCCTGCCTGCGCGCATCGAACGTGTAGCGCAGATAGACGAGCGCGGCGCTCGGTGCGTAGTCGTGCGAGCGATCGATGCTCAACTGCGCGCCCAACACCAGATGCGGATCGGCGCGATACTCGACGACGCCCGCGAGCCCATACGAAAACGCGACACCGCGTGTCGAGCTGCCCGCATTGACGAGACTGTCGAGCCCCGGCGCCGCGCCGAGGCCGGCTGGCAGACCGTTCGGGTAGTACGGCGAATCCCGCTCGTACGAATTCGACACGCCGACGGTCGCGCTCAGATCCCACTTCAGCGCGCCATGCCGCCCCAGCCATTCGAGCGGCAAGCCGAGCGACAGATAGCGCTGCGGACTGTAGTAGCCGCCCTGCCCGAACGAATAGAAGCGCAGGTTGTTCGTGTAGTGCCATGCGTTGCCGACGAGGCCGGTGCTCACCAGAGAATTCGCGCGCCGGTAGACCGGCATCGTGAAGCCGGTGCGCAGCGTGAATTCCTGATTGCTCGCGACGTTGCGCCCGGTCAGCTCACCCGCGCCGAGATCGGCGAACAGGTTCGCCGCACCGAGATCGATCGACGAATGCAGGTCGATGCCATCGCGGCGCACACCGCCCCACACCGTGCCGGTCACCGGATCGTGCATGCCGGCATACGACAGTTGGCTACCGGTTTCCGGACGGCGCGAGCCGCTGACCGAAAAGCTCGCCGGTCCCGCGTCGAAGCGGTAGCGCACCCCGCCGACGAGGTAAGACACGGGGAATCCGAGCGGCGTCGTGCCGAAGTCGAAGCGCCACGCGTCGGACGTGTAGCCCGCGCCGAGCGCGACCCCGGTGGCCGACTGATGCAGATACGGCAAGCCCGCGGCCAGCGTGGCGAGTTGCTGCGGCGACAGGCCGAGCGACGTGCCGAGCTTGTCGGCCGCGCCGAAGCTGCCGAACGTATCGCGCGTGAACGCGTTGGCGTCGCTGACATCCAGCGTGCCCGCATCGAGATGCACGGTATCGATGTGCGCGAAGAAATGGCCGTCATAGCGATACGGGATCTGCACGTACACCGGCACCTGCCACGCGCGCAGCTGCGAGATGCCCGCGTCGCCGGACTTATACGCGGGCAGCCAGCCGGTCTCGATCGACGGATTGCGGCGCTGTTCGAGATCGTCGAGCGCGGCTCGCGCGGGCGTGCCATCGGGTCCCGCGCGCACACCCGCCAAGCGTTCCTGCGCGAGCGACAAACGGTACAGCGAAGCGGCATCCTCGTACTGTCCGAGGTCTTCGGCGATGCGGCCGCTTTGCACCGTCACGTCGGGCCGCGTCGGATATGCGACGCGCAGTGCCGTCGTGATCTGCTGCGCGTCGCGCGCCTGGTTCAACGCGGCGAGCCGGCGCGCGGCCGAGAGCCGGGTGTCGACGTCGTCGGGCGCGGCGCCGTCGAGCACCTCGTGCACGACGCGCAGCGCGGCGCCGCGCTGACCGCTTTGCTCCAGCACACGGGCCAGCGCGAGCTGCACTTCCGCATCGTTGGGCTGTGCGGCGAGCAGTGGCGCCAAGGTCGCCCGCGCGGCCGCATAGTGGCCCTGCACGCGCTGCAGATCGGCGAGTTCGAGCGTGTAGCGTTTGTCGCGCCGACTGGCGGCGCTCACCGCCGCCAGTCGCTGCTCGGCCGCTTCGTAATCCCCATGATCGATCGCTTCGTCGGTTTGCCGTAAGGCCGCACGCAGCGCCTGATCCTCGAGGCGCGCGTGTTGCGCAGCGCCCAGCTTCAGCCGCGGATCGTCACGCAACTGCTGAAGCCATGCGGACAGCTCCGCGTCGCGTCGCGCGCTGCCGAGCAGATCGCCGTAACGCAGCCGCACGTCCGCGTCGGCCTCGCCCGGATGCGCGCCGATCCAGTCGCGCAGCAATGCGAGGCCGCGCCCGGCGTCGCCCACGTCGATCCACTGCGCGCCGACCGACGCGAGCAGATTCGGATCGTCGCCGGCCAAAGCGCGTGCGTCGTCGAGCAGGCGGAGCGCGCTCGCGCGATCGTCGCGGGCGAATGCGGCGCGCGCGTCGGCAAGCTTTCGTTGCGTTTGCAGATTGCGATCGAGCGCCCGCATACCCTCGGTGCGCTCCTGCTCCGGGATCAGCGCGAGCGCTTCTTGCGCGCCGATCAGGTCATCGAGCGAATCGCGGTAAAGCGCGCTCGCATAGCGCATCTCGGCCGATGGCGCGAGCGCGAGCCCCTCGTCCATCACATTGCGGCCGAGTTGCGGCAGGCCGAGATCGCGGTACAGACGCGCGAGCGCGAAACGGGTCCACGCTGCGTCGGGCTCGCTGCGCAAGGCGGCTTCATAGCGTTGCGCGGCGGGACCGCGCTCGCCGTCGGCGAGCAACCGGTCCGCCTGTTTGGCAAGCAGATCGGCGCGCAGACGAGCGAGGCTCTGGCGATCGTCGGCAGCGGTGAAGCGGCTTTGCAACGCGTCGATCAACGGCTCGACCTGCGCCGCGCGGCCGGTGTTTTCGAACAGCGTCTGGGTGCTGCGCAGCGCTGCCACGCTCGGCGCATGCCCGCTCAGCATGTCGCGCAGCAGCGGCTCGGCCGCGCGCCAGTCGTGCTGCGCGAGCAGCGCGTCGGCGAGCATCAGCTTCGCGTCCGCGTTGTCCGGCTCCATCGCGAGCGCCGCGCGCGCCGCCCGCTCCGCCTCCTGCGCGTGGCCCGCCGCGGCAGCCGCGCGGCCTTGCGCGAGCGTGCCCCAGAATTGCGCGGTGCGCGCGAGGCTTTGCCATTTCGCGCGATTGTCGGGCGCGAGCGCGGCCGCGCGCAGAAACAGCGTGCGCGCTTCGTCGTGCCGCCCGGCCCGCATGCGCGCGATGCCGAGACCGCCGACTGCGTCGGCATCCTCGGGACGCGCGCTCGCCGCGCGCGCGAGCAGCGGCTCGGCGGCCGCGACATCGTTGCGCTCGAGCGCCCGCAGACCGCGCTGCTGGGCGATGAAGTCAGGGTTGTGTTCGAGTTGCCGTTGCGCGTCGAGGCGCGCTTCGAGCGTCGCGACCCGCTCGCGGAATTCGGTGTCGTCCGGCACGAGTTGCAGATAGGCGCGCAACGCCGGCAGATACGCGAGGTCCACCCCCGCCGATTGCAGCACGTGACGCCACGTGTCGAGCGAGGCCGTGCGATCGGAATCGGGCCGCGTCGCCAGATTCCACGCGATGCGGTTGGCCTCCGCGCGCGTATCGCCGCGCGTGTTCAGCAGATTCGCGAGCACCAGCGCGGCATCGACGTCGGACGGATCGGCGGCGATCCGCCGATGCAGTGCGACCAGCGCCTGCTCGCGGCCCTCGGGCGTACCCGCGAGAATCTGGTAGTACTCGGCGCCGAGCGAGCCCGACGGCGCGCCGTGCGGAAACAGCAGTTGCAAGCGCCGCGCCGCTTCAGCGGACTGGCCGCTACGCGCGAGCAGACGCACGGTCGCGAATTCCTCGCGGCCGTTGGTGGCGACGCGGAATTCGTCGTCGAGCTGCTGGATCGGCGCGCTGTCTGGCGCTTTGGCGCGCAAGCGTGCGAGCGTCGCCTGCGCGGCTTGGGCTTTCCCGAGACGCAATTCGATGCGCACCTGTTCGGCAAGCAACACCGGATCGCCCGGCGCGGCTAGCAGTGCCTTGTCGATCGCCTGCAACGCAAGGTCGTCGCGATGTTTGGTCGACCACATGCGCGCGGTCGCGAGCAGACGTTGCGCGGCGGGGTTTTGCGGCGGCGCTATGGTCGGCTGAGCAGCGGCTGCCGCCAGCGCACCGATTGAAGCCGTGCGCGCGGCCGTCGTGCGCATCGCTTCGGCTTGCCTGGTGTTGCCATATGCGTGACCCGTGATCGCCGCGGCGCACGCGCACGCGAGCACGCCGAAGCGCGCCGCGCGCGTTACTGCGGCGCGGCGCGGCACGACGTGCTCCAGTGTGGATCGAGGGTGCCGTCGGCGGCGAAACGATAGCGGCCTTCGCGCCAGCCGAGCGCGAACAGGCTCAGCACGCTCGTGTAGTAACCGGCGGCCGTCTCGCGATCGAGCGCGGCGACGCGTGCGATCTGCGCATCGGCGAGCGCGCGCTGGCCGCGCGCATCGAGAAACGGCACGGCCGCCGCCGAAAAACCGGCGTTGCCCATGTTGATGCCGGCACGGCCATCGCTCGCGTCGACTTTCTCGGGCGGCGCGCCGTGCGCGGCGATGAAGTCCGCGAACGGCCCGAAGCGCGCGAGCAGCGTCGGCGCGAGCGGATCGCTCCGGTCGAGCATGCCCGCCCACAGGTACACGCGAATCGCGTTATAGGCGCTCTCGGCGTGGGTCTCGGCGTCGGGTGCGAAGCCGCGGTTCGCGCGGTACAGCGCCCAATCCGGCGAGAAGCCTTGCGGCGCGGTATCGATCAGGATGCGGCTCGTGCTCGCGAGCAAACGCGGCCAGCGCGGATCGTCGGGCAGTCGAGTGGCGAGGCCGCGCAGCACCTGCGGCGGCATGTAGCTCGGATTGACGCGCCACACGTCCGGGTCCGGATGAAAGCCGACCGGGCCCGGCAGCAAGGTCAAGCCGAGCCCCGGCGCGTTGGCCGTCT
Organism: Paraburkholderia sp. BR10954; assembly: GCF_040965775.1. NCBI lineage: Bacteria > Pseudomonadati > Pseudomonadota > Betaproteobacteria > Burkholderiales > Burkholderiaceae > Paraburkholderia > Paraburkholderia sp. BR10954. Next base: position 94,291 of record NZ_JBFRCK010000010.1, on the reverse strand, counting down.
CCTCGTCGAGCACACGGCGGGCGAGCACCGCGCCGCGCGCCGTGTAGCTGCGCTCGCGCCAAGCGTCGCCCGCTTCGAGCAGCGCATAGGCGATCCACAGGTCGGCATCCGACGATGCATTCGCGTCGAGCACGGCCCAGTTGCCGTCGGACGAGCGGCCCCACAGCCATGCTGGCAGACGCGCGGTCAGATCGCCTTGCGCGAGATGCTGCTCGGTCCAGCGCAGGATCGTGTCGAAGGCCGCGCGGTCGTTCGCGACCAGCGCAAAAAACAGTGCGTACGATTGGCCCTCCGACACCGTGCGCTCGTCGGACGAACCGACGTCGATCACGCGGCCATCGGCGGAAAGGAAGTCGCGCTTGAATTGCTGCCAGCGCGGCCAGGGCGCTGCGGTGCATGCAGTGATGTCAGTGCCGCTGGGCTGCGGCGCTTGCGTGGCGAACGCGTTGTGGCTGCCCGCGAGCGTCAGCATCGTGGCCAGCACCGCTGCTGAAACGCTCGCCGTTGTTCGCACGAGCCTGCTCGCGAACCTCGCGTGCAGGTCCGCGCCACTTTCAACGCCCACCCCGTCGCGCGCTGCCCGCCACAGCGCCCCGCCCTTCGACTGACTCATCGATCAGACTCCCCGGCGGCGCGCGGCCAGTTCCTGCAACGCGGTGAACGCGCCGATCGCGAGCAGCAAGCCGGCGAGCGCGCCGAGCACGCCGAGCAGCACCGGATGCTGGATCGCTTTGCTCCACAGCCGCGCATACCAGGGGACGTAGCCGACCAGATAGGTGTCGCCGACGCGCATGCTGTCCACCTTGCCATCGCGCAGCAAAGCGACGTCACCCTGCAATTGCGCGACGCGGTCCGGCTTTTCGAGCATGTCGAGCAGTAGCGACAACTGTTGCTGATCGGTGGCGCTCAGCGCGACGACGCTGCGTCCGTGGCTGTCCGGCAATTCGAAGCCCATCAGCGCGGCCAGCGGTCCGTCGCGTTCGATCCGCGCGCCGCCGTCCGGCCGACGCGTGTCGCTGTGCGGGGCGCCGTCGCGCCGGGCGGCGCTGTGCCACTGCTCGTCGACCGCGAACGAGGCGCGCGCGAGCGGGCTCGACGCGGCGGCGCCCGACGCAGCGGCGCCCGACGCGGCGGCGTCGTCCGCCTGGGCGCCGATCGTCAGCGGCAACGCATGCGGCCAGCGCGCGAGCCACGGCGCCGAGCCGTTGCCGCCCATCACGAGCAGATCCTTGCCGCTCAGCTGCGCGAGCTCGCGCGGCCGCGCGACCTGCACGCGCAGCGCCGGATAGCCGGTCCATTGCCCCATGTGGCCGAGCATCGTCAGCAGGCTTTCGAGCTCTTGCGGCGCTGGATGCTCGGGAATCACGACGGCCGTTTGCGACAGGTCCGCGTAACGCGTGAACGGAAAGCCGCTGTTCGCGAAGAACGCGAGGTTCGGCATCCGTGCGTAGTGAACGAAATCCGAGAAGTCGATCGTCGAGTCGGGATCCACCGCGGCCTGCACCGGGTTCGTCGCGACGCCCTGGCAGAGCCCGGTCTTCTGCGAATCGAGATTGAAGCGCAGCTGCAACTGGTTCGAGCTGCCGACGCGGAATGCCGGAATATCGAGCGCGCTCGTCGCACGGTTGGCGTTGTTCGACAGCACCGGCAATTGCAGGCGGCCTTGCGCGTCGTCGGCGGTCGCGAGCGCGAGCCGGTACGACTTGACCAGCTGATCGTTGATCTGCACCGCGAGCGCCGAGTTGTTCTGCACGGTCGGCGCCGTGTAGCGGTACTTCAGATTCAGCGGCACGCCCGCGCCGTTCCACGAGTACAAATCGGCGGGCACGCGCAGGTTCAAGCGGATCGCGTCGGGCGTGCTGCCGCGCACCTGCAGTTGCGACGGATCGTCGATCAGTTCCTTGAACGAGACCGGCCGGTCGACCGGCAGCCAGCGCGGCGCGTCATAGGGCTTCCTCGGCGCGCCGGTGGCGAGCTGCGTGATGCGCACCGCGGGACCCGCGAGCGCAGTCGTGCCGAGCACCAGCGTGGTGCTCGCTTCATCGACTTCGGCGGCGCTGCGGCCGGTCACGATCAGCAGCTTGCGGTTGGGCGCGACGGGATTGTCGGCGACGATCAGCATCGGACCGTTGATCGGCGGCAGCGTGAGGCCGGCCGGCAACTGCTCGCTGCGCGCGACGACGACCGCGTGGGAGTCGGTAGGCAACGTCGACAGCGCCGGAAAGCGCGCCTGCCGATAATCGGCCTGCGCACCGAACCACGAAGCGAGTACCCCCGCGCTGCGCAGCGTCGCGTTGTCGGCGGCGGCCGGCAGCACGAACGGCAGACGCAGCCGGTTCGCGTCGCGGTGATCGAAGAACGGCGCGGGCAGCAGCGCGAGATCGTCGGGCAAACGGATCGGCGCGGTATCGACGATGAACTCGCTCGACGGACTCACGTCGGCCCACAGCGCCGAGTTCTCGGGGTCTTCGCAATGCTCGAGCGTGTAATGCGCAATCAGGCGCAGACCGATCTGGTTGTAGTCGGTCAGAAAGCGCGGATCGAGCGGGATGTCCTGGGTGACGAGCTTGCCGGCGTGCTCGCGATCGAACGGCACGGTCGCGATCACTTCGTTGTTGACCGACACCTTCAGATACGACATCGCGAACACCAGCGATGGCGAATACGTGTAGCGCAAGCGCAGTCGCGCGGCCGTGACCACGCGATCGAGCCGCACGCCGAGATTGACGGTGCGCGCGTCTTCGACACCGCGCAGCGTCAGCGGCTGATACGCGCCCAGGGTCGCGAATGAAACGCGCGATGTGCTGGAGCCGGATGCGGGCGTCGGGATGCCGGCATCGTTGTCGAGGTAGTTGGCGCTGGGGCTGGCGCTGGGATTGGTCTTGGCGGCACTCGCGCTCGCGGCAGTGGGGGCGGCCGGCGCAATCGCCGCGGCGGCGACGACAGGCACCGATGGCGCGGCGCCCGACGCGACGGCATACAACGCGCCGACAACGGCGCTCAGCGAAACGCACAACGACACAACTGGTTTCATGAACAGCTCAGCTTGTTGGACCTGGACCGTGCGCGCGCGAGTGCGCCACTTACGGTGCGAATCCGGTCTGCCGCGCGAACGCGCGAAGTGGGAAAACGGACTGCCGGCACGCACAGGAGAAACACGTGGCGCACCATTCCTCGTATACGGAAAATCCGGCGAAACCTTGAGCGGAACGAGCAACGGGGATGACCAACATTTGAGATTTGAACGCAATCGGCAGCAGCCCTAACCGGTTATGCGTTCCTTTCATTTTTCCGAAGCCGGTCGGTCAGGCGAGAAGGTGCCACGTGCCTGCCGCTGTTGGGCGGCGCAAAGATATCACAATTTGCAACCTCATTGATATCTTGTAACATCGACGGTCATTTGTTGCACATCAAACGTCATCCCGAAACATGCCTGATCCGGCCGACTCCTCCGCTCACTCGACCATAGCGCCGCCCGCGAAGCGCAGCGGTCCGCTGCGCGGGCTGTTCGCGTTGCGGCATTCGTACGCCGGCATCGTGGCGACATTGCGCGCGGAAAGCGCGTTCCGTCAGGAAGCCGCGCTCGCGGCGATCCTCGTGCCAGCCGCGCTCCTGATGCCGGTCGACGCCATCGCGCGCGTGCTGCTGATTGGATCGGTGATGCTCGTGCTGCTGGTGGAGCTATTGAATTCGGCGATCGAGGCAGCCATCGACCGGATCTCGTTCGAGCGGCATGAATTGTCGAAGCGCGCGAAGGACTGCGGCAGCGCGGCCGTGACCATCGCGCTGCTGATGTGTGTGCTGACGTGGGGCGTGTTGTGCGGGCCGCTGGCGTATCACTGGCTGCGTGGATGACGCGTGGCGGGTTCTACGTAGTCCGCAGCATGGTTGCCACGTTGCGCGCCTGGCGAGAGGGAATGCAAACGTTAGCGTCGGCAGGACGGTAATTTCACGTGGCGCGAAATATTCGTCACGCAAACGTTGGCGTCAATGAAACGATGGCACATGTATTGCTGAATTCCGCTCGCCGGCATCTCACCCGTGAAGCCGCGTGACGTACGCAACGGGGCGCCGTTCAAACGTCATTTCAACAATCCACCGGTGGAGGCACCATGCTTCGATACGCTGTGATTTTCTTCATCATCGCCATCATCGCCGCAGTGTTCGGCTTTGGAGGCATTGCCGCGGGCGCAACCGAAATCGCCAAGGTATTGTTCTTCATCTTCCTGGTGATCTTCCTCGTCACCCTGCTGATGGGCGTGATCCGACGCTGACGGCTGCACACAGCGTTCGGTGAATTCACCCCTCGCCCGATGCGAACCGGCGACGCTGCGTTCGTGCCGCGTTCAGGATTGCACCGCTGCGGTCGCCGTTGCCGCCGTTGCCGCCGTTGCAATACTTGCCGCAGCATATTGCAATAGTTGCCGAAGCATCGGGCGCTTCAACTCCGCTTTTCTTCCGCTTCTCTTGCGCTGCTGTTCCACTGCTTTCTCCGCATGCCTCGGACGTATGCGGCATTGCTTCAGGCCGCATGCGCGATCTGCGGCGTCGCATGCAGACGCCGCGACCAGTTCGCGAGCGTGCGCATCGCTACCGGCGGCTTGCTCAGAATCGCGCTGTCGTAGCACCTGTGCGCGAAGCGCATGAAGTCGACGATGCGAAACCCCTGCCTGCGATAGAACGCGATCTGCCGCGTGGCCGGTTGCGGGGTATCGAGTGCGAGTTGCGCATAGCCGCGTGTTGCGGCCCAATGTTCGGCGAACGCGATCAGCAACGTGCCGATGCCTCGCCCCTGCCACGCGGGATCGACTGCGAACTGGCGCAAGCTCGCAACATCGTCGTGCCTGTATAGCTCGCATGATGCTTCGCCATCCGAAGCATAAAGCGTCATCGTGCCGACGATCTGTCCGTCGCACACCGCGACATGGCAATCGCCGCGCAGCACGCGCTCGCGGGTCGCTTCGATGGTCTGATCCACGCACGTGCAATTGAGCCCCTGCGCGCCGAGCGGCGCGAACGCGCGATGCAGCAGCGCCGTCAACGCAACGAACGAATCGCGCGACGCGTCGAAGCGCCTGAGTTCGACGTGGCCGGCACGACATGCATAGTGGACCGGAACGGATTGCGGACGGCTTGCGCGACGCTTCACGTTGAGCACCTCGTACTGACTGGATGCCCGAAGTGTAGGGTCGGCCCGTGAGCGTCTCAAGAAAAAATGTCGTAAAAAACTCTGGCCTATCACCTGTCGTTCACGACATGTTTTCGGCTTCGTACAGACGACGACCCGCCGCATCCTTGTTGCCGAGAATGGGTTGAAAGTCGATCGGCCACTCGATGCCGATGTCGGGATCGGACCACAGCAGGCAGCGTTCGAGTTCGGGAAACCAGTACTCGGTGGTCTTCCACACGCACTCGGCGACATCGGACAGCACGACGAAGCCGTGCGCGAAACCGGGCGGCACCCACATTTGCCGCTGGTTCCCTTCGCTCAGATACTCGCCGCTCCATTTGCCGAAGTTCGGTGAGTTCAGGCGTACGTCGACCGCGACGTCGAAGATTTCGCCGCGCACGACGCGCAGCAGCCGTCCCTGCGGACGCTGCACCTGGTAGTGCAAGCCGCGCAGCACGCCATGCACGGCGCGCAGATGGCGGTCCTGCACGAAGTTGAAACCTTGCGCGACGTCGTCCGAAAACTCGTCCGCGCTGAAACTCTCGAAGCAGAAGCCGAATTCGTCGATGAACACTTCCGGCTCGATGAGTTTCACCTCCGGCAATGCCGTCGCCATGACCCTGTTGCCCATCGCCACTGTGCTCGTAAGAAGGCTGGCCAGCGAACCTACGGCCGCTCTCGCGACCGCGTCCAACAGACGAGGCGCGCCCGCGGCGCGGGCGCGCTATCGCATGCTATTGATACATGCTACGCCTCAGTGGCCGCCCGGCTTCGGGCGCGATACTCGGTTGGCGACAAAGCCATGCGCTTGCGGAAGATTTTCGCGAGACGGTCCCCGTTGCCGGTGCCGCTGCGACGCGCGATCTTGTCGACCGGTAATTCGGTCTCGGTCAGGAAGTTGCACGCGATGCGCAGCCGCACCTGCAGCAGGTAGTCCGACGGCGTGACCTGCATCTCGTGCTTGAAACGGCGCAGGAAATTGCGCTCGCTCATTGCGGCGACCTGCGCGGCATCGGCGACCGAGACCGGACGGTCGCAGTTCGCCTCCATCCAGCGCGCGGCCGCGCGAATCTTTTCGGCGACGCTCAGCGTGCCGCCCTCGGCCGGCAGCGGCACCCACGTGGAGGCCATGCCGGGCATCACGCGATTGGCGACGCTGCGTGCGAGCTCCGCGCCCAGGTCGCGCTTGATGAACATCAGCGCGCTGCGCGCGCAGTCGTGACGGTCGTTGGCCGCGCTGAACGCGCCTTCGCTCGCGCTCGCGCCCGGATAGCGGCTCATCAGGCCATCATGCTCGGTCGGGCCGGCCGCTTCGAGCACGAGGCGTCCCTCGCCGATCGTTTCGATCGCGCGGGTGCGCGATTGCACGGCGCGCAGCCAGTTCAGCAGGCGTTCGTCGCGTGCGGCCACGTGGGCGCCGTAGCCGCCCGCGATGAACAGCACGTCGAAACCGCCGCCAAAGCGTGTGTCGATGCGATCAGTCCAGATGCGCGCCGACGACGAGCTGGCAACATTGCCGCCTTCCATCGACAGGAACTGCACTTCGTAGGGCGGATCTTCGCCCGCGCGCGTGCCCGCGAACTCATTGGCGGTCTGGAACATTTCGACGACGGTACCGGGGCCGAGCAGCCAGAAGCCGTCGAACAGCAGAATGCCGATTCGCCGCGCTGCAGTACGGACGTTCAATGCAGGCGTGTGAAGCCACGTAATTCTCGTTGTATCAAGGTGCATGTGCGGCATGATCTTCCCCAAACGGGCATACGTTGTGGACCCCGATTTGCCCCGTCAGCAGACGGAACGAGAGAATGCGTTATTACGGCGGGAAAACGGACTAACGCCGCATAAAGGATTAAGCGTGATGTTAGCGGAATGGATCGCTATAGTAAATTTGAAAAGAATATTTCATCACGAATATCCATGTCTGAGGAAAAGCGGTTATTGAGCGATTGATATGAGCGCCCGGCAGGGCCGGCAACTATGCAAGGTTGAACGCAGACGATGAGGATATCTTACCGCAAAGCCTTGGTGGACGGCACTCTCGCCCGTTCGGGCAAAGTTGCCGATAACGCGAAGCGTAGTGGAACCACCTTACCGAGTACGTTTCTTGCCAAATCAAAAATGTTTCAATTGTGAACTGCTTACCGTCCCGATTATGTCCGCGCAATTCGGTAGTTTATTCGCAAAGCGTAAAGTTATTCCCCGCACCATTAGGCATATCGGCGGCATTCGTTCTGGGCGGAAAATTAATATCCAAATGCTGATTTATCGGGGGTTCTAAAAATGTTTCTATTTTGAAACATCGTCGGTCGCTTTCGTATGAATTAATCCCGCGGATGCATCGCGTTGGGCGAATCTCTGACGCTTGGATGCAGTGCAGCAATCAGGTGTGGCGCAGACGCGACGAAGCGCCGGCCGTTGCAACCTGCAAGGTTGCAACGGCACATCTGACAAGCGCGTGGAATGCGAGCAAACAGTGGGTTGGGGACCGCAATCGCGGCCCGCAACGGCCGCGCCGCTGCTCGTCAGGTTGCCTCAGCCATTCGTCCCTTCGCCGGCCAGCGCCGCCGTAGCGGCCGTGCGCGCGAGCACCGGCCGCAAAGCCGCGCCGGTGTGACTCGCGGCCACACGTGACAGGCTTTCCGGATCGGCTGCCGCGACGATCGTACCGCCGCCCACGCCGCCCTCCGGACCGAGGTCGATGATCCAATCCGCCTCGGCGATCACGTCGAGATCGTGCTCGATGACGACGACGCTATGCCCGCCATCCACGAGCCGATGCAGCACGCGAATCAGCTTCGCGACGTCCGCCATATGCAGGCCGACCGTCGGCTCGTCGAGCACGTATAGCGTGTGCGGCGGCTTCTGGCCGCGCCGGGTGAGATCGTCGCGCACCTTGCTCAGCTCGGTGACGAGCTTGATGCGCTGCGCCTCGCCGCCCGACAACGTAGGCGATGGCTGGCCGAGCGTCAGATAGCCGAGCCCGACGTCCTTCATCAGTTGCAGCGGATGCCCGATGTTCGTGATCGACGCGAAGAACTCGACCGCTTCGTCGATTTCCATCGTCAACACGTCGCCAATGTTCTTGCCGCGCCACGTGACCGCGAGCGTCTCCGGATTGAAGCGCTGACCGTGACAGACATCGCACGGCACTTTCACGTCGGGCAGGAAGCTCATGCCGATCGTGCGCACGCCTTGGCCCTCGCACGCGGGGCAGCGGCCCTCACCGGTATTGAACGAGAAACGCGACGCGGTATAGCCGCGCGCGCGCGCCTCCAGCGTGCCAGCGAACAGCTTGCGGATCGCATCCCACACGCCGATGTAGGTGGCGGGGCACGAACGCGGTGTCTTGCCGATCGGCGTCTGATCGACTTCGAGCACGCGGTCGATGCTTTCCCAGCCGGTGACCGAATCGCAGCCCTGCCACGTGTGCGTGACGTTCAGCGGCGCGCGCGGCGCCGAGCGCGCGAGCACGCTCGAGCGCCGGTTCGCGGCCGGTTTCTGTTCGGCCGCCGCACGCGCGCGGCGGGTGGCCGGCGACGACAGCACCGAGCGCCCGACCGCGTCGAGCAGATTGGTCATCAGCACGTCGCGCGCGAGCGTCGATTTACCCGAGCCGCTGACGCCCGTCACCGCGACGAGCCGCGCGAGCGGAATGCCGGCCGTCACGTCACGCAGGTTGTGCAACTTGCCGCCATGCACGGTCAGCCAGTTCTCCGGCACCGCGGCTGCACGCTTGCCCGGCGCGACGACCTCGCGACGCGACTGCAGCGGATGCACGATCGGCTGCGCGAGAAAGCGCCCGGTCAGCGAATCGGCCTGCGCGGACAGGTCCGCGACGCTGCCCTGCGCGATCAGCGTGCCGCCGCGTTTGCCCGCGCCCGGCCCGATATCGATGATGTGATCGGCGCGCCGGATCGTGTCCTCATCATGCTCGACGACGACGAGCGTATTGCCCTTGTCACCGAGCTTGCGCAGCGCGTTCAGCAGGATCTGGTTGTCGCGCGGATGCAGGCCGATGGTCGGCTCGTCGAGCACGTAGCACACGCCCTGCAGATTGCTGCCGAGTTGCGCGGCAAGCCGGATGCGCTGCGCTTCGCCGCCCGACAAACTCGGCGCCGCGCGATCGAGGCTCAGATAACCGAGCCCGACTTCTTCGAGGAACTGCAGCCGGCTGCCAATTTCACTGACCACGTCGCGCGCGATTTCGGCATCGCGGCCCGTCATCTGCAGCGTATCGATCCATGCGCGGGTGTCGGACACGGTCCATTGCGCGACATCCACGATCGCCTGCGAGTCGAACGTGACCGCGCGCGCGACCGGATTCAGCCGGGTGCCCGCGCAATCCGGACACGGCTCGTCGACGAGCCCTTCCGGTTCCTGCTCCTCCGACGGCAAGCTCTGTTCACGACCGCGATTGTCGTCGACGACGATGGTGTCGTCGTACGCGGCGCGCTGCTCGCGCGTGAGCGACAGCCCCGTGCCGACGCAGCTCGTACACCAGCCATGCTTGCTGTTGTACGAGAACATGCGCGGGTCGAGCTCAGGATAGCTCGTGCCGCACACCGGACACGCGCGCTTCGTCGATAACACCTTCACGTCGCCGAGCTTCGCGGTGGACTCGCCGCCGTTGATCGCGTCGTGCAGGCCGTCGAGCGGCGCGAGCAGATGCATGATGCCTTTGCCGATGTCGAGCGTCTGATCGAGCGCTTCGCGAAGCTCGGCTTCACGATCGGCCGAGATGACGAGATCAGCGACCGGCAACTCGATCGTGTGCTCACGGAACCGGTCGAGCTTCGGCCACGGATCGACCGGCACGAACTCGCCGTCCACCCGCAGATGCGTATTGCCGCGCGCTTTCGCCCATTTCGCGAGGTCGGTATAGAGGCCTTTGCGGTTCACGACGAGCGGCGCGAGGAAGCCGACATGCTGGCCCTTGTGATCGCGCAGCAACTGCGCGGCAATCGATTCGGCGCTTTGCGACGTGACCGGCGTGCCGTCGTGAATGCAGTGCTGCAAGCCGAGCTTCACGTACAACAGACGCAGGAAGTGCCACACCTCCGAGGTGGTCGCGACGGTACTCTTGCGGCCGCCGCGCGACAGTCGCTGCTCGATCGCGACGGTCGGCGGAATGCCGTACACCGCGTCGACTTCGGGGCGCCCGGCCGGCTGCACGATCGAGCGCGCGTACGCATTCAACGATTCGAGGTAGCGCCGCTGACCTTCGTGGAACAGGATGTCGAACGCGAGCGTCGATTTGCCCGAGCCCGACACGCCGGTAATCACGTTGAACTTGCCGTGCGGAATATCGACGTCGAGCGCCTTCAGGTTGTGCTCGCGCGCGTTGACGATGCGTACCACGTCCTCGCCTTCGATCGCGCGACGCGCGCGGGCCGCGCTCAGTGCCTTCTGCAGCGGGATGCCTTGCGGCTCCGCTTCGGCTGCGACGCCCATCGCGCGGTCGTATTGCAGCAACGCCTCGCCGGTATGCGACTCGGCACACGCTTTCACTTCGTCCGGTGTGCCCGCGCACAACACGCGGCCGCCGCCGTCGCCGCCTTCGGGACCGAGGTCGATGATCCAGTCGGCCGCGCGGATCACGTCGAGGTTGTGCTCGATCACGATCAGCGAATGACCGCTCGCGAGCAGCTTGCCGAACGCCTGCATCAGCTTCGCGATGTCGTCGAAATGCAGTCCCGTGGTCGGCTCGTCGAACATGAAAAGACGCTTCGCGACCGCCTGCTTCGCGCCACGCGTGCTGCGCGCCTGCGCCGATTCCGCGAGAAAGCCCGCGAGCTTGAGCCGCTGCGCCTCGCCGCCAGACAGCGTCGGCACCGGCTGGCCGAGCTTTACGTATTCGAGCCCGACGTCGACGATCGGCTGCAGCACGCGCAATACTTCGGCATCCTTGGCGAAGCACGCGGCAGCCTCGCTGACGGTCAGCTCGAGCACGTCGGCAATACTCATCGAGCGCGCGGCCTCGCCTCGCTCGATCTTCACCTCGAGGATTTCCGCGCGATAACGACGCCCGTCGCAATCGGGGCAGCGCAGGTACACGTCGGACAGGAACTGCATTTCGATGTGCTCGAAGCCCGAGCCGCCGCAGGTCGGACAGCGACCGTCGCCCGAGTTGAAGCTGAACATGCCGGGGCCGTAGCCGCGCTGCTGCGCGAGCGGCGCCTTCGCGAACAGCTTGCGGATTTCGTCGAACGCGCCGACGTAGCTGGCCGGATTCGAGCGCGCGGTCTTGCCGATCGGCGACTGATCGACGAACACGACGTCGGTGACCTGGTCGGCGCCCTCAAGCGACTTGAACGCGCCCGGCGCTTCGGTGGCAAGGCCGAAGTGGCGCGCCATCGCCGGATACAGCACGTCCTGCAGCAGCGTCGATTTGCCGGAACCGGACACGCCGGTCACGCAGACGAGCCGCTGCAATGGAATTTCGACCGTGACGTCACGCAGATTGTGCTCGTTCGCGCCTTCGAGCACGATGCGCGGCGTGCTTGAATCGACCGTGCGACGCGACCAGTGCGCGGCATCCGCGACATGGCGCCGGCCGCCGAGGTATTCACCGGTCAGCGTGCCGGTCGAGCGGATCGCGTCGGGCGCGCCGTCGAAAATGATCGAACCGCCGCGCTCGCCAGGCCCCGGACCCATGTCGATGAGCCGGTCCGCCGCGAGCATCACCGACGGATCGTGCTCGACCACGACCAGCGTATTGCCCGCGTCGCGCAGCCGGTGCATTGCCTCGACGATGCGGTTCAGGTCGCGCGGATGCAGGCCGATGCTCGGTTCGTCGAGCACGAACAGCGTCTTGGTCAGCGACGTGCCGAGCGCGGTGGTCAGGTTGATACGCTGCACCTCGCCGCCCGACAGCGTGCGGCTTTGCCGATCGAGCGTCAGATAGCCGAGGCCGACGTCGCAGAGATACTTGAGGCGCGTGCGCACTTCGGCGAGCAGCAGCTTCAGCGCGTCGTCGAGCAACGCGCTCGGCAGCGTGATGTCGTCGAAGAAGCGGCGGATGCGCTCGATCGGCATCAGCATCAGATCGTGCACGGTCAAACCCGGCAACGCTTCGAGCTGTGCGCGCGACCACTGCACGCCGCGCGGCATGAAGCGGTGCTCGGGCGCGAGCACGTCGTTCGCGTTCGCTTTGCTGCCGAGGCGCCACAGCAGCGATTCGGTTTTCAGACGCGCGCCGCCGCAGGTTTCGCATGGCGTATAGCTGCGGTACTTCGACAGCAGCACCCGGATATGCATCTTGTACGCCTTCGATTCCAGATAATCGAAGAAGCGTTTGACGCCGTACCAATGCGTCTGCCACTTGCCGTTCCAGTCCGGCGAGCCGTTGATGACCCAGTTGCGCTCTCGCTCGCTGAGCTCGCCCCACGGCGTATCGCGGCGGATGTCGGCTTTCGCCGCGTAGCGCATCAGATCGTCCTGGCACTCCTTCCACGCGGGCGTCTGCATCGGCTTGACCGCACCTTCGCGAAGCGTCTTGCGCGCGTCTGGAATCACCAGACCAAGGTCGACGCCGATCACGCGGCCGAAGCCGCGGCAGGCATCACACGCGCCATAGGCCGAGTTGAACGAGAACAGCGCGGGCTGCGGGTCGGCATAGCGCAGATCGCTTTCGGGGCTGTGCAGTCCGGTGGAGAAACGCCAGATGCGCGGCTCGGCGGCTTCGGCATGCGGTTCGTCCGAGGTAGCCGGCAGCACGTAGATATTGACGCGCCCGCCGCCGCGCTTCAGCGATGCCTCGATCGCCTCGACCGCGCGTGCTTTGTCGACCGAGCGCAGCCGGAAGCGGTCGGCGACGACGTCGAGCAGCTTGCGCTTGCCGGTCGGTGAATCGACTTCGCGCTGCGCCTGCACGCGCGTATACCCGCTCGCCGACAGCCACTGCTCGACCTCCTGCTCGGACGCCGACTCCGGCAATTCGACCGGGAACGTGACGACGAGCCGCGGCTCCTCCTGCGCGGTGCGCTCGAGCAGTTCCGCGTAGATCGTCTCCGGCGTGTCGTGCCGCACCGGGTGCGCGGTCTGGCGGTCGAACAGCTCGGCCGCGCGCGCGTACAGCAGCTTCAGATGGTCGTTGAGCTCGGTCATCGTGCCGACCGTGGAGCGGGAGCTGCGCACCGGGTTGGTCTGGTCGATCGCGATGGCGGGCGGTACGCCGTCGACGCGGTCGACCTGCGGCCGGTCCATCCGGTCGAGGAACTGGCGCGCGTACGCACTGAAAGTTTCGACGTAGCGGCGCTGGCCTTCCGCATACAGCGTGTCGAACACGAGGCTCGACTTGCCCGAGCCCGACGGCCCGGTGACGACCGTCATTTCGCCGGTGCGCACGTCGAGGTCGACGTTTTTCAGGTTGTGCTGGCGGGCGCCGCGAATGCGGATCGTGCCCTGGGTCTTGTTGCTGCTCGGCTTGCCGGCTTGGGGAGTATCGGCGAGGGTGTCAGGGTTTGCGTCGTTGGAGGACAATTTTTCCGACCGTCTGAAGGAGTGGTTCACCTCTCACGGCCGGCTCTCGCGACCGCGCAAGTTCGGTGCAGCCGGGACGGCGCGACGAGCGCCCGGAAGCCTGGCTGTAGGGGGATACTATACTGTATGTTTATACAGTTTTCCATGACAGGTGAAGGTGCGCCTCGCGCGTGGTGCTTGGGGACGGAATTCGTGGGACTCGAGCGGATTTTTTAGGCTGGACGAACCGCATTAGGGAGACTGCCGGGATTGGCGTCCCGGCGGATCTGCGGGGGGGGGGGGCAAGTATCTCGTCAAGGCACACTGGAAGATGCTGGTCCGCGACAGCCAACCCGGTGAGGCGTTGGCCGAACGCACTGCTTGGATGCGGGATCGACGCAAACCGACCCTGAACGGTCGGCCCGACGCTGCTCCAAAGGCAGGTATCAGATCGGAGGGGTCATTCCGTACGTCACTCAAGGCCCCCAGTGCTTGCAAACTTTTCGAAATGTAGCTGAAAATCTTGAAGGCCTGAAGTCGCCAACCACTTCCTGATCGCTTCAACCATCGGGGGCGGACCGCATACGTACATGTCGAAAGGTCGCGCGGCTAGTGCCTTCACGTCGAAATGATCCGGAATATATCCCGTCTTGCCGCTCCAATCGGGCGAGGAATTCACGACCACGGGCACGCACGAGAATCCCTCGATACGATCAACATACCCTTTCAACCGTTCATACTCGCACAGATCGCCGACATCGTTCACGCCGTAATACAGCGTGACGGGTTGACCGCAACCGCCATGCGAAGCCATCTCACCCAGCATGCCGAGGAACGCCGAGAGGCCCGTTCCGCCCGCGACCATCAGAAGCGGCCGCTCGACGTGTCGCAGGTAGAAAGTCCCAAATGGCGCTTCGAAGTCGATTGACTGACCGGGCGTACAGCGTTCGCGCAGGTAATTGCTCATGATGCCGTCAGGCAGCAGTCGGATCAGAAACTGCAACTGATTGTCATAACCTGGCTGATTCGCGAACGAATAGGAACGCCATGCGTCCGTTTCCGGAACGAGGAGGCGAGCATACTGACCGGGCAGAAAGTCCAGACGTCTGCGCACGCCACTCGCGTCGAGATGCAGAATTGCCGTAGAGCCGGATACTTTCTCCATACGGGTGACGGTCGCCGTCATGCGAGCTGTATCCTCGCTACGGCATAACGTCGAGTCAAAGTCAAAGAAGAACGACGCATCCGATCTGACTCTGGTCTGGCACGACAGCATTTTGCGTTGCGCCAGATCCTCGGCAGAGAGCGCTTCATCGTCCACGTAGTCCTGCTCATATTCGCCCGATTCACAGCGCCCCTTGCAAGTGCTACAGACGCCTTCGCGGCAGTCGAATGGAATCTTCACGCCATTGCGCAATGCCGCGTCCAGCAAGATCTCGTTTGCGCCGGCATCGAAGAACAATGTCTTACCATCGGCAAAACTGAAGGCTACCTTGTGATTCATCTCAATGCCCTCGATTAAAGATGGTAAAAGTCGAGGACCGCGTTGATGCGGTCATTGAGCAATAGGGCGTGTTTGCGCACGATCTTCCAGCTATCGCCGTCGGCACGCAGCTGGTAAGTCCCATGGCCGAAGAAGTGCTCCGACACGCCATGGCGCGTGTAAAACGTCGCCCAGTTGACCTTTGCTTCCGTCAACCCGTCCGGCCCGCCAGTAACACGTACATTGGTGATTTGATGGAGGGTACGCGGTAACGGTGTCGACGCGGCAGATTTGCCGGTGCGCAGTCGAAAAACACGATCTTCCAGCCCGGAGCGGTTCGAATAATAGATCAGTGATAGACCGCGCCGGGGATCTGTCGTGTACTCGAATTCAGTGTCCCACTGCGGCACATGGAATTCGCATTGCTCGTCAAAAAGGGCGAGGTAAGCATCCCAGTCCCGTGCATCGCAAAGTTCGGACTTGCGATAAAAGAATTGTTCGATCGAATGCTGCAACGGGTTCATGATCTCAGATCTCCTTAATGCTCAATGACTTCTGCCGCAACCCTTTCAGCAATAGCGCCTGCCATGCGCCGTGCTGGTTCACATACAAACCTTCATGCGTGAACTCGGAACCTGTTAATGCGGGTGAGATGCCCAACAACGTGCTGTTAGATGTTGCCTGTTCGATCCATTTGTGATGGCCCCGCGAAATGTCGCTCCAGGGCTCAAGGCGCGCCTGGAAGCCCCGCTGAGCTTCACGGAACTCCACGAGATCGTCCGGTGTGCCCATGCCGGACACGTTGAAAAAATCCTCGAACTGTCGGATGCGGCTCTCACGGTCGCTGTCCGATTCGCCCTTCACGCCGATGCACTGGCTGACCACCTCGGTCTTGTTCCACGCGATCGGACGCACGATGCGCAACTGCGAGCTGATCTGGTCCATGAAGAAAAGACTCGGATACACGTTCAGGTTGCGAAGCCGATGCATTATCCATTCAGCGCGCTGCTGGCCGTACTCCTGAACGAGGCGCGGCATCACACTCGCATAGCCGGGTCGCACTTGCGGATTCGGCATGTCACTGAATAGCACTGAGTGCCCGTTGCGGAACGAGAACCAGCCGTCATCGGTATCCGCGTCGCCAGCACCGAGCTTGCTGTAGTCGAGCGTGCCGTTGGCCGCCGCACCCTTTTGCACATTCGATTCGTGTCGATGCTTGACTGTCGCCACATAGTTGTAGTGGACTGTACTTACGTGATAGCCGTCGAGGCCATTCTCGTTTTGCAGTTTCCAGTTACCGTCGTATGTATAGGTCGACCTGCCTGGAAGCACCTCAAGTTCACCGGTGGGCGACTGCGCCACCATCATGTCGAGAAAGACGCGCGTATCGCCAAGGTAGTCTTCGAGCGAATCTGTGGCTGCCACATCAAGGCTAACGAACACGAAGCCCTTATAGCTTGCAACGCGTGCCTTCTTCAGGCCGCGCGCGCCTTTGTCAAAATCTTCGCAATATTCCGACGGCGCTTTCACCTTGACGAGCCGCCCGTCACTCTTGTAGCACCATGCATGGAATGGGCATGTGAAGGTCGACTGGTTGCCCTTGCTCATGCGCGTGAGCGTGGCGCCGCGGTGCTGACAGGCATTGACCATCGCATGGAGCGCGCCACTGCCGTCCCGGCTCACGATCAGCGGCTGGCGGCCCGCCTGCATCGTGACGAAATCATGCGGCTGCGGAATCTCGCTCTCGTGACACGCGTAAATCCATGCCTTTTCGAATATCAGTTCCATCTCCAGCGCGAACAGCTCAGGCTCCGTGAACATTTCGCGGGCGATCCGGTACACGCCCTCTGCCGGACGAAAGTCCAGACAGCCGCTCACAAACTCCTTCCATTCAGCCACGTTTCTTGCTGTATCCATCATCGTCCTCTCATGTCTGCTGCCGGCTGACGGTGCAAGGCGCGCACCGCATGCTTTGCGTCGGCGTTTGTAACACTGCGTCGCTTCACATAGTGCTGGGTAACGGCTTCCTTCTTAATTCAGGCGCTCGCCAATGCAATCCGAACCAGCAACCATCACCGTACTTTTCGTAACCAAAGAAAATGCAGGATGCTTCGTGATACATCGCTAATTGAAATGATGCACATACCGTAGGACCACCCTCGTCCCCTGGGGGCGGTTTCTGGCGTCCCGCTCGAAGTAACTGTTAAAGAACACATGGTCCTGCTGCGAAAAGCTGTACATCGCTCCTGGACCGATCGCCCAGACTGCTTCGCGAGTACCCGGCACGTCCACGCCATTCGCCTTCATGTCGGTGATCTGCCGTAGCCAGTATCCGTTCAGTCCAATCCGAAGACCTGGGCGAACTTCGTACTCGGTGGCGATGTCTACATGAACGGCCTGGCCCGCCTGAGATGACGTGACATCGGGTGCGAGCGCCGTCGCTGGTTCGTGGTTCGTCGCGTTCCACAGGTAATGCAGACGCCATGAAACGGTCCACTTCGGTGTCAGCCAGACGGTCGCCGCCCAATACGGGTTGAACGACCAGAAGTGGCTGCCTGGATTGATCGCCTTGCGCGGATCGTATGCCCCCGTCGGCACGATGAACTGGAACTCAACGCGCTGCGCGAAACGTGGACCGTTGGCGCCCATCACGGGATCGAACTGGATGAACGGTCCAATCAGCAGATCACCGATACCGTTCTGTGCGCTCAGCGCCGCATTGCCCAGGCCATCATCCACTTGCGCCGATGCGATCCACGGCAGCATCAGATTGAGACCCGGATGCGCTGTCGCAAATGTTAGGGGCGACTGGTATGTGAGCTGCGTGATGCCCGCAAAGATATCGATATCCTGCTTCGGCAGCGGCACGCGGTTTCCCGCGTTGTCGTTGATCCGTCCCGCTGTGTAGTACTCGAAGTACTGCTGCGCATACCAACCCGATCCCGCAGGCGGCAAGCCGTCCAGAAAACTTGTCGCGCCCAGATTGACAGCCGGCAGATCGTTGGCGGATGCCGGCAAAGTGAGACACGATACCGCCACTGACACGAGCCATGGCAAGAGTCGAACACTGTTGATTCTCATTGGCAGCACCATCTATCAGGTTTTCACGGTCGTGAGGCGTCAAATGTGCGCATGCGGATGCGGCGAAACAACCCGATAAGCGCCTGCATGAAAGACGAGAGGTGCTCTGCCGAACGACTCGTACTCCTCCACACCGCCAATGAAGATGAGGTGATCGCCACCGTCGTATTGACCGACGTTTCGACACACGAAGTGGGCAGCACTACCGTCGATAAGCGGAACGCCCCCGGTGCCATCGACGCAAGGCACGCCTGCGAACTTGTCGGCAGATGCCGTTGCGAAAGTACGCGACAGATGCTGCTGATCGTCGGCCAGCATGTTGATGGCGAAATGCGTTGTCGCAACAAAATCTGCCATGCTCGGTGACGGCTTCGCGAGGCTCCACAAAATCAACGGAGGGTCCATCGACAGCGAAGAAAATGAATTCGCCGTCAGCCCTATTCTTCGGCCATCTGTCGTGCGTGTCGTGATTACCGTGACGCCTGTCGGAAACTGGCCGAGTGCGGAGCGGAAATGCTTCGAATCGAACCGGCGCCCGCCCGGCGCGAGCGCATCGAGATTGAGGTGAGCGGTCATGTATGTTCTCCTGCGGGACGTTCGTGCTCAGGCGGCAGCCCTGGTCTTTTCGCGGATGAAAGCATTGCATGCAGCCGGATCGAACCACCACGGCGAAAACGTTCGCGGATCGTCGAAACCATTGACGATCGCGGCCGCAAGCGCCTGCGAATCGCCAGCAGCGCGAAGCAGTTCGAGGATGTGGGGCGGCGGCGGCGTCAGCATCGAATTGGTCCACCTGACCACGTGTTGCGCGTAGTCCCAGTAACGGTCGAACGTCTGCTGCATCCAGTCCTCGGAGAAGGGAGCCGTTTCTCTTGCGAGGATTGCGTTCAGGTACACCTTGCTGCATTTCGCTGCGCTGTTCGAGCCTTGCCCGGTGATAGGGTCATTGACCACCACCGCATCGGCCATACCAAAGATGGTCCGCCCCGAGGGTAGCCGGAAGAACGGTTTGCGCACGGTGGGTGCAAAACGACCAGAGAGAACACCGTTGGGATCCGTCAACTGCACATGCGCGCAACGATCTGCTTCCCAGGGAACGTATCGGCGGACAATGTCGATACTCTTTTGCAGATGCTGCGCCGGTGTTTTTACGTCGCCCCAGCAATCCAGCGGTCCGCCGGGAATGCCTTCGAAGACCATGATTTCGCAGGGCCCCGTCACCGTCAGGGCCGGGAACACAAAGTACTCCCCTATTCCAGGCAACAGGTTGAAGCGCACCCGTGAATAGGGTGTCGACGGCGTCATGCCCGTCACATAGGCCAGCGCCAGGACACGCTGCGGCTGACTGAATGCGCTACGCACCGGGTCGCGTCCGAGTAGATTGACTACTTCGCCCTTGCCTGCCGCAAGCAGCACAAGATCGTGGCTCGCGCTCAACTGTTCGAGTTCCGGAACCCCGACATCGACAATGCGCACATCGGCTCCTCGCCGCTCGACTTGTTCGAGCCATGCCGCCATCTTGATCCGTTGATCGACGGCCTGAGCATAGCGATGCAGACGCGACGACCAGTCGATGATTTTTTCTCCGGCCACTTCCGGATGCGGGACAGCGACACTGATTCCCTCGATCGAAGGACACGCTTCTTCCCACCCGTTAAGACCGAGATCGCGCTCGGTTTGCAGGGATTCATTGAACATGCACTGGCTGGACATGACCTTGCCGGTGCGAATCTGCTCCGCGCTGCGATTGGTGGCGAGCGTGATCCGATAACCCTGATCGAGCAAGGCCAAAGCCAGTTGAAGGCCAGCCTGTCCCGCTCCAACGATTGCAATGTTTCTCATGGACGATGTCTCCTGAATAGGTTGTTGTCTGGATAAAGCGCATGGGCTTCGCTGCGTATCCGCTCGCAAACCCACGCAAGGTGTCATTCCGCCAGCCTGGGGATCGCGGGTATGTTCTGCTCCGGTCCCATCGTCGAGTAGCCGCCGTCGACCGCGTAGTCCGCACCCGTCACGAAGCTGGCCGCATCGCTGCACAGGAACGTGACGACCCGGGCGACCTCTTCTGGATTGCCGAGCCGCCCCAGAAGATGAAACGACGCAGCGACGCTATCGGCTTTCGCGCGATTGCCGTGTGTGAGTTCATGCATCACGCGAGACCACGTCCAGCCCGGAGACACGGAATTCACCCGGATGTTGTCGACGGCGAGATCCATCGCCATGCTGCGCGTCAAATGCCTGAGCGCGGCCTTCGATGTCGGATAAAGCCACCGCCCGGTTTGTGCGCACTGGGCCGAAATCGAACTGAAATTCACGATCACGCCGCCGCCCTGTCGCTTCATGTGTGGATAGGCCGCTTTCGCAAGCATCACGGCGGAAATCACGTTGACGTCCATGGCGGCGAGCCAGTCATTGCGGCTCGCAGTAAAGCCGTTATCCACGTAACTGCATGCGAGGTTCACAAGAATGTCGACCGCACCGAAACTGTCGACCGTTCTGGCAATCGCGTGATCGATGGCCTTGTCGTCGGTGATATCGGTCCGCACGAAAATGGCGCTTTCGCCAAGCGCGCGTGATGCGCGCTGACCGTTTTCCGCATCGATGTCCAGAACAGCAACCCTCGCGCCGGCGTCGGCCAGATCCTTCGCGACGGCCGCGCCAATGAGCGTAGCGCCGCCGGTGACGATCGCCACCTTGTCTGTCAGTGATGTCATGGTGTTCTCCGTGGATTCGTCAGCGTGGTTCACCGTTCTGCGCTGTCGTCGCGCAGCCAGCGATTCATCAGCGTGTTCGAAGGGAGGGTTTCGTCGAGCAGTTTGTGGGCCGTCTCGGCCCCCGCGACCGGCAAGCCTTCCGGCTCGAGCAGACCGATCTGCACCAGCACGCTCGCCTGGTCCCAATAAATGTGTTCGTGATAGAGCTTGTCGCCGCGGAATTTCACAATCGCAACGAGGGGAATCTCGACACGCCTTCCAGTCGGTGCAACGCCTGGCAGCATCCAGTCGATTTCCGTCGTGTGGGTAAAACAGAACAGCAGTTCATCGACGATCTGCGTTGCGCCAACCGTGCGCGACACTGGGGTGATCGTCGTATCGGGCGGATTGTTATGGACGAAATGATGGCGATAAAAGCGCTTGAGTTCGCTGTATCCGACACCGCCCGTCATCGTGGGAATGTGATTGACGTAGGGCTCTGGCACCATCGTGCGCATGGTCGCGTCCACGTCGCGCGTGGTGAATTCATGAGAGAGATGCGCCTCCCAGAGCGAAGACAGATCGTAGGTAGGACCGATCTTCCGCCTGAACGCCGCAACCGAGCGTTGATGCGCCATTGTCGCAGCAGCCTTGTCCCAGTGCTCGCCGCGTGCCCGGGCAAACGCGTGATCGACGCCGGGATAGGTGTAAATCTCGACGCACTCCCGCGTGGACAAAGCCGCCTTAATCTGCTGCTGGGCTTCGGCAGGGCAGAAGCGGTCCTGTTCGGCGATCTGAAGCACCAGGCGTCCATGCAGGTTCTCGGCTTCCCCCAGAGCCGTTTCGATACCGACACCGTAGTAGCTGACGGCACAAGCGACGCGCGGCAGGCGGCACGCAGCGAGATAAGCAAGCTTGCCACCCAGACAAAAACCAAGCACACCGATTTGACCGACGCATTCAGGAATCGAACCGAGCGCACTTATAGCAGCATCGATGTCTTCGACGCCCTTGTCGTGGTCGAAGGCGCGATACAGTGCGAAAGCACGTTCGGCGTCTTCGGCCGAATAACCCAGTTCAATGCCCGGCTCGGTGCGCCAGAACAGATCGGGAGCAAGAACGGTATATCCTTCTTCGGCATAGTAGTCCGCCACTTCGCGCATCGTCTCGTTGACGCCGAAGATCTCGTGGCAAAGCACGATGCCGGGACCTTTCCCGTTCGCCGGCGTTGCCAGGTAGCCGCGAAAAGTGGCGCCGCCCGCGCATGGAATTTCGATGTATCGACCTTTCATTTGAGCCTCGACATAGGGTGGTTTGTGAATCAAGTATTGGCGGCCAATACTGGGTGCACTATCCGTTGCCTGCGACGGGTATCCACGAAATGCAGAATTTGTCGTTGATGCCGCTGGTTCGTGTGCAAGTCACAGCCAGGGGGCCATCGCAGGTCTTGGCGTCTCAGGCGGATAGACCCGCCACGATCTGTCGTCATGTCTGAAGAAGAAAAGTGCTAACGTCCCCATCGGCCCCGACGCCTCAACGCATACATAGCGTCTGCGATGCAGCGAGAGCCGACTGAACTGAATCACACGCATGCGCATTCCGTTCGTCGGCGCAAGCCATTTATCAACCTGGCCACGCAGGGATTTTTCCGGGGCGCACATGTCGTTCTCCGCGGGATATCGATCACACTGCGCGCGCGGTGCAGTCCACGCTGTGCAGTCTCGGTCCGAAGGTCTGGAGGAAAAGGATCGCTAAGGCGCGCAGCGCCCGCAGGGGATGGGCGACACATGCTTCCACCTGTTCACTTCGGCTTTCCCCATACAGGCACCAGTTGCAAAAATGCTCGCAGTTGTTGCTCAGCAGCCGGTAGCGGTTTTCGCCCAGTCGCGAGCGGGCGCGGCGAACTGCATCGGCGCCGACGTATCTCGCCATAGAGTTCTGCACGACCGCGATTTGGTGACCTGAGGCAAAGCACTCGATCGTGGTTTCCTCCACCGGACCTCGGTGCAGAGATCTGCAGAGACCGGCGTAGTGCACCACCCTTCCATTTCCCACATAGATGCCGTGATGGTCGTATGCGGAACGGCGCGCAACAATGTGGCTGCCCTCATCCGGTTCAATGCCGGTCGGCAGAGATCTTGATCGCACGCGTTCAGATCCGACCCGCACGACGGTCCTGTCGACTCTCGCATTGAACTGCTCGGATGCCATGGCACACCTCCGTAGGCGCTGGGGCCATGATCAAAGCATGGGGCGCCGGCACCCGCCGATCTATCCGCTGAATCCAATCGATGTCCGGAGAGTCCAGAAATTGACTTCGTCCGGGCCAGACATTTGTGGACCCGCGTCTCGGGTATTTGCCGATGTGGAGGGACGCGGATTTCACTACGATCAAAAGGAAATGGCCCGTTTATTGCCAGCGCGAAGAGTGATGTAGCAGGTAATGCGACAGCGATATCCGAATCCTCGCAGTACTATCCGAATAGCACGACGATTCCGCGAAGACGCGAACGTGTTGCATCGCACAAGCACGTGCGGGCTTTTAGTGGAGTAACTGATGGAGCACTGGTCGGCCTTCGGTGTCGATGGGCAGCGGCTGGCAACCGCGCCCTGTTTCAATCGCGACAACCTTCTGCTTCAGTCAAACGACCTGGAGGAAGTCCGCGCGAGCGTCGGACGCATCTTCAAGCCGCACGGACTCGAGTTGGCGGGCGGCTCCCATCGCCTGTTTGGACGCATGCACCACGCGCGGTATGGCGATCTCTCGCTGAATCTGCTCGATTATGGGAGCGAGGTGACCATAGATCCTGGACACCTGGAGAGCTTTTTCCTGCTGCAGATTCCGGTTCATGGCAATGCTGAAATCGAATGCGGCAACAAGCGGTTCGTTTCGTCCGCGCTCGTAGCGTCCTTCCTGTCTCCGTCGCTGCCCTTACGGATGCACTGGAGCGACGCGTGTCCCCAAGTTCTCCTGAAAATCGAACGTGGGACGATAGAGCGTCACTGCGAGCAACATCTGGGAGAGGCGTTCAGGCGACCGGTGGAATTCGATCCTGAACTGCAACTGGGATCCCCCGGTGGCCTTTGCGTGATGCAACTGCTGCCGTCGTTGGCGGACGTGTTGAGTTTCCCGGACCACCCACTGCGGAATCCGCTGGCCTTCAGTCAGTTCGAGTCCACTCTGATCAATGCGTTGCTATACGGCCAACCGAACAGTGCCCGGCCTGGACTTCGTCATTCCGTCGGCGCACTCGCGCCGTTTTTCGTTCGACGTGTCGAGGAGTATATTCGCGCAAACGTGCAGGAGCCCTTGACCATCGAGCGACTTGCGGAGCACGCCGGCGTCAGCGCCAGCACCTTGTTCGCCGGATTCAGGAATTACTATGGCCTCAGCCCAATGGCTTATGTGCGACAGTTGCGTCTCGAACGTGTCCGAGCCGATTTGCTCGCCATGGAAGCATCCAACGCCTCATCAATTACTGAGGTCGCAACCAGATGGGGATTCGCGCATCTCGGCCGATTCTCACTGGACTATAAGCGGCACTTCGGTGAATCGCCGTCGGCTTCTTTACGTTACCGGGGTAAATCTGGCTAGCGCGCCCAACACCTGATGTCCGAAACAAGGGACGTTTTGCGCAGCGTGAGCGATCGCCTAAATACCATCGCAGATGCCTGCAATGCCAACACGCGACCGTTCACCAAACACCTACCGGAATGCGTAAGGTGGCGCCCTAAAATCATGTGTCCACGAATGTCCACTGTTTGGTGCGGAACTGCGTCGCACACCGCCACGTTTCCTCACGCTCGCGCGGGTAATTCCAGAAGCGCATCCAGGAATGCTCTGACCTTGACGCTCAACAGCCGACGAGAATGGTAAAGCGCCCATATCTCCACCGGAGAACCCTCTTCTTTACCCCAGCAGACGAGTCGTCCGGCCATCACATCTTCTTCGACTAGCAGTCTCGGCAACATCGCCGCTCCCACGCCGGCGAGAACGGCCTCGCGCACCATCAGTAGCGACGATAGCCGGAGGACCGGCATCGGCTCAAATGTCTTTGTACCTTTGGATTTCATCCGTACGCTCCAGATCGCTGCCGATGGCGCAGCCGCCGACAAGACCGCCGGGACCGGAAACGGGCTCACATCCTGTTTGCGCATCGCAGGAACCGATACGGCCGGCGTTGCCACAAGCCATCGCTCATCATCAAGAATGCGCCTTCCCACGAGCAGATCGTCTCGCGGCGGATCGACACGAATCACGAGGTCATAGCCGTCTTCCACCGGATCCACGAGACGATCTTCCGCGACAATCTCGACCTCGACCTGCGGGTAGGCCAACGCGAAGCGCGCAGCGATCCTGCACAGCACGACGTGCGCGAAAACGATGGGAGCACTGATGCGTAGCCGTCCACGCGCGACGGGCGCACGCGAGGCCACCGCGTCGCCCGCCTCCTCAAGCTCTGCCAGAAGGCCTCGAGTGCGCTCATGGAGTGCGATGCCATCTTCCGTCAGGCGCATTCGTCTCGAGCCGCGCTCAATCAGCCTCACTCCGAGTTCGTCTTCCAGCTCTGCTACATGCCGCGATAGCGTGGCCTTGGGCCGGTCCAGCGCGCGGCCAGCTGGGCCGAAGCCGCCGTGCGTGGCGACCGCATTGAAATCAGAAAGCGCCATTAAATTCATCGAGGTTCCATTTTTGAGACGATATGTTTCGATTCTATATCTATCAGCTCAAATTCGGAACGAGTAACCTGTCTTCACCGGGCCGCTTTGGGCCTTTCATTACAGAGACAGTCATGACAATTCTTGTTACTGGAAGTACGGGCACAGTGGGTAAGCAAGTTCTTGAACACCTGCAAGGCCGTGGAGTTCAGGTGCACGCCCTGACGCGTTCGCCCCAGAAAGCCCAATTTGCTGACGGCATCAGGGCAATCAGAGGCGACTTGTCCGATGCGGATTCGGTACGGCAAGCCATGAAGGGCATCAGCACGCTGTTCCTGCTGGCGCCAAACGCCGCAGACGAACTGACTCAGGCGCTGCAGGCCTTGAGCATCGCGCGAGAGTCGCATGTGAATGGCGTGGTGTATCTGTCCGTATTCAGGGGCGCAGAGTTTGTCGACGTGCCACACTTCACGAGCAAGCACGCAGTCGAGCGCATGATCGAGCAGTGCGACATGCCGGCGACTGTGCTTCGTTCCGCGTACTTCATTCAGAACGATGTGCGGCAGAAAGATGCGTTGCTGAAGCACGGCATCTATGGGATGCCGATTGGCGAGAAGGGCATTTCCATGGTGGACGTTCGCGATATCGGAGAGGCAGCAGCCAAAGAGTTGCTGCGGCGCGAGTTCGCTGCCAGCCCGCTACCGCGAGAAACCTACGAACTGGTCGGCCCGGACGCGCTGACGGCGCAATCCATTGTCCGTATCTGGGCGGATGCACTCGGACGCCCTGTTCGCCATGGCGGTGACGATCTCGATATTCTCGAGCAGCGTTTGAAGTCAGTCGCGCCGGCGTGGCTGGCGTATGACATGCGCTTGATGATGCAGCGATACCAACAAGACGGTGCCGTGGCTTCGACTGAACAGATCGGGCGCTTGTCGACCCTACTGGGACGCCCGCCCAGGTCTTACCGCGATTTTGCGGTTGCCATGGCCGCTGCGTGGGCGAAGGATTGACCCACGCGCGCACGGTGGTGGTTCATCAATCTTGCTTCATGCAAGAGGCATAACACCACCGGAAACGGGCCGATACATGGCCGAAAGCAGGCGAGACTTGCTCTCGCGAACCGTAATTGAACACTGGGAGGACAATACCTCGTTAGCCGACCGCGCTTTCCTTCGGCGACGCGCACCCTGTCACCGCCAGCACCGCGCGACCCGCCAGGGTCTCGCGCGCGGCACTATCGCCAAGCGCATACTCGACGCAACGCCTCGCCAGCACGTCGGTCGGATCGACGAGTCGCACCACCCGCCCGCCAGTACACGCGAGCGCTTGCTCACGCAACAGCAACGGCAGCTCGGTGCACGCGAGCACGATGACCTGCACGCCACGCATGACCAGATCGTCGACGGCCGCCGCCAGGTCGTCGCAGCATTCGCCCGATGTATGCCCAGCCTTCGCGCCGCGCGGCCCGTAGATCGCGTTCATCAGACGCGCTTGCGCGGCCGCGGACGGTGCGATCTGCACCAAGCCGCGCGCGTCGAGCGCCTGTTCGTAGACGCGGCTCGCGAGCGTGCCCGAGGTGGCCAGCATGCCCACTTCGCGCAGACCCGGAAAGGTCTCGCGCAAGTAATCGGCGGTACAGGTCAGCATATTGACGATCGGCACGCGCAGCGCCGGCTGAAGCCGCTCGATGAACGCATGCGCGGTATTGCACGGAATCGCGATCACATCCGCGCCGCCCTCTTCGAGCGTCTTGCAGGCCGCGTATAGCGCGAGCGTCGGGTCGTCGCCGCGACCGAACAGCGCCGCGGTGCGGTCCGGGATCTGCGGATTGTGCTCGACCATGATCCGGATATGGTCCTGATCGCGCGCGGCCGGCGTGTTGCGCACTACCTTGCCCATGAAATCGACGGTCGCGGCCGGCCCGATGCCGCCGACCACGCCGAGGCGGAACGCCCGCCGCGGCTGTGCGTACCGCGCCGCCGCGACATAGCGCGCGTACACCTGGTTCGAATCGACGAGCGGCACCTCGATGGGCCCGAGCGCGCGCAGCACGAGGCCGATTTCCGCGAGCCCCGGCACGATCACGTCGACGCCCTGTGCGACCAGGTCGGCGCACGCCGCGCGCAGCAACTCGACCGGCCGCCCTTGCAGGCGGCCAGCGCGGATGCCCTCGTCGCCGAAGACGGCGCTCGTCACGCAATCGAAACCAGTATCGTTGCGCGGATAGCACACGTCGAACTGGCCGGCTTCAAAGTAACGCTCGAACAGCCCGTTCGCGCGAATCGCGGACGACGTCAGCACGCCTATGCGCCGGGCGCCATCGCGCCGCGCCGATGGATAGTTACGCCGCGTATGCTCGGACAACGCGGTCATGATGTTGGCGACCGGCACGGTGACGTTGGCCGTGAGTTCGTCGATGAAGGTGTGGCTGAGGAAGCATGGCAGCACGATCGCGTCCACACCGCGCTTTTCGAACGCGCGCATCGTGTCGAGCATGTGGATCTTGAACCGCGCGTCCGTCGCATCGGGCGCGGCGGGCCCGGGCCACGGGCGCGGTTCGAGAATCAGATCGAAGGTCTGCGCGGCACCTGGCCGGCGCGACGCCGTGCTGATCCGGCCGAGGATGTCGGCGCTGGCGAATTGCGCCGCGCCAGTCGCCACACCCAGCGAACGAAAACGCTTCATCATCAGATCCCCCGGTCGTTCTGTGCGTCCACCCTCGCTCACGGGTGGCTTTCTGCGCGCTTGAGAATGACACTATGCGAGACGCAGATGTACAGGTGTTAACCACGTCAAAGCATTACCTTGCGTTTGCGCTTCTTCAACTCACCGGCTCGAAAATCTCCCGCAGCCACTGCGCGAACACCCGCACCCGCGACGACAACTGCCGGTTCTGCGGATACAGCACCGACACCGGCATCGGCGGCGGCGGATAGTCCGCGAGAATGACGCGCAACCGTCCGGCCGCCAGTTCGTCAGCGACACGGTAGCGCGGCACCTGCACGATGCCGAGTCCGGCGATCGCCGCGCCCGCGTACAGTTCGGCGCCGCTGACCGACACCGCCGACGGCAGCACGAGCGCGGTATCCCGCCCGTCGACGCGGAATTCGAGCGGCAGCGGCTTGCCAGTCGCGCTCGACACGTAGTTGACCGCGCGATGCGTCGACAGCGCGCCGGGATCGGCCGGCTCGCCATACGCGGCCAGATACGCAGGACTCGCGACCGTCACCTGCTGAAGCTGCGCGACGCGCCGCCCGACCATCGACGAATCCTGCAGTACACCCGCGCGCAGCACGCAATCGATGCCCTCGCGCACGAGGTCGACGAGCCGGTCGTCCTCGCCGATCATCAGTTCGATGTCGGGAAAGCGTTCCAGAAACGCGGGCAGCGCCGGCACCACGAAGTGCCGTGCGAGCGTGCCCTGCACGTTCACGCGTAACAGTCCCTTCGGCGCGACATTGGAGAACGCCCCCTCCGCCTCCTCCATGTCGGCGATCAGGCGCACGCAGCGCTGGTAGTGCGCGTCGCCGTCAGGCGTGAGCCGCACCGTGCGCGTGGTGCGTTCGAGCAGCCGCGCGCCGAGCCGCTGCTCGAGGCGCTTCATCAGGTTGGTGACGGTCGCGCGCGGGATTTGCAGATCGTCGGCAGCGCGCGTAAAGCTCTGGCGCTCGGCGATCCGCACGAACACCCGCATTTCCTCGAAACGGTCCATATCGGCGGATTATTAAAGCGAATGGAATGATGATCGCGAGTCTAACCGGATTATCTCGACGCGGAAAGCCTTCATCATTCACCTCACCGATCCACCACCCCTTCTGTGAGGAAACGAATCATGAGCACGAACCAACAACCGAAAGTCGCCATCGTCACCGGCGCATCGCGCGGCATCGGCACGGCGATCGCACAGCGCCTCGCGAATGACGGCTACGCGGTCGCCGTCAACTACGCATCGAGCGCGGGAGAAGCCGACGCGCTCGTCGGCGCGATCCGCGAAGCCGGCGGCAAGGCGGTCGCAGTGCAAGCGGACGTGTCGAAGCCCGACGACGTGCGTCGCATGTTCGAGATCACCGAACGCGAATTCGGCAAGGTCGACGTGCTCGTCAACAACGCGGGCGTGATGAAGCCCACGCCGCTCGCCGACACGTCCGACGCGCTGTACGACCAGACCTTCGACATCAACGTGCGCGGCACCTTCAACACGCTGCGCGAAGCGGCCGCGCGCCTGAACGACGGCGGACGCATCGTCAATTTCTCGACCAGCGTGCTCGCGCTGAACTTGCCCGGCTACGGCATCTACACGGCGACCAAGGCGGCCGTCGAAGCATTCACGCGCGTGTTCGCGAAGGAGTTGCGCGGGCGCAACATCACGGTGAATGCGGTCGCGCCGGGACCGATCGCGACCGCGCTGTTCCTCGAAGGCAAGACCGACGAGCAGATCGAAACCTTCGCGAAGATGCCGCCGCTGCAACGCCTCGGCGAGCCGGAAGACGTGGCGGGCGTGGTCGCGTTTCTGGTCGGCCCGGATGCGGGCTGGGTCAATGGGCAGACGTTGCGGGCCAATGGCGGTTTGGCTTGATGGGATGCGCTGGTCCAGCGTGCTGCCGCGCTGGACCGCTGCATTGCGCCGGTTGCGGCGCCTGGAACGTGATCGATTCGCCGCTCAAACCGCCTTCGGATTGCGTTCCGCGAAGCCTTCCTGATGCCAGTACGGATACGCGGGGCGCACCGCGCTTGCCGCGTCGAGCTTCGCGACCTGGTCGGCCGTCAAATTCCAGCCGACCGCGCCGAGGTTCCGCCGCAGTTGCTCCTCGTTGCGCGCGCCGATCAGCAGCGTCGCGACGGTCGGCCGTTGCAGCAGCCAGTTCAGCGCGATCTGCGGCACGGTCTTGCCGGTTTCGGCGACGACTTCGTCGAGCGCGTCGAGCACGCGGAACAGATACTCTTCTGGCACCGGCGGCCCCGATTCGGCGGTCTTGTGCAGACGGCTCGTCTCGGGCAGCGGCTGGCCGCGCTTGAGCTTGCCGGTCAGACGCCCCCAGCCGAGCGGACTCCATATCACCGCACCCACGCCCTGGTCGACGCCGAGCGGCATCAGCTCCCACTCGTAGTCGCGCCCCACCAGCGAGTAGTAGGTCTGATTCGCGACGTAGCGCGGATAGCCGTAGCGGTCGGCGATATCGAGCGACTTCATCAGATGCCAGCCGGAGAAATTCGACACGCCGACATAGCGGATCTTGCCCGCGCGCACGAGGTCGTCGAGCGTCGATAGCACTTCGGGAATCGGCGTTTTCGCGTCGAAGCCGTGCAACTGGAACAGGTCGATGTAATCGGTTTGCAGACGCTTGAGCGCCGCATCGACCGCGTTGATCAGATGGAAGCGTGACGAGCCGACGCCGTTCGGATCGCCGTCGAAACGGAAGGTCGCCTTGGTCGACAGGATCGCCTTGTCGCGCTTGCCTTTCAGCGCTTCGCCGAGCACCGACTCGGACGCGCCCTTCGAATAGATGTCGGCGGTGTCGAACATCGTGACGCCCGCGTCGAAGCAGATGTCGATCAGACGCCGCGCTTCGGCGACGTCGGTCGCGCCCCAGGCCTCGAAAAATTCACCCTTGCCGCCGAAGGTACCGGTGCCGAAACTCAACACTGGCACCTTGAACCCCGATGCACCCAGATGTCTGTATTCCATTGCAGAATCTCCGTGACATTGCCGTCGATGAACGGAGATTCAGTCTACGCGCGTCGGCGAGAAGGCGTCATGAAGGCGACGCGCTCAGATCGGCCAATGCATCACGCACGGCGTCGATCACGCAGTCCCAGGCGCCGAGCTGCGGTTGACGGAATAGACGCGCGGACGGATACCACGGCGTGTCGCTGCGTTCGAGCAGCCAGCGCCAGCATGTGTCGAAGCGGTTCAGAATCCAGACCGGTTTGTCGAGCGCGCCGGCCAGATGCGCGGTGGACGTGTCGACCGAAATCACCAGATCCAGACTGGCGACGAGCGCGGCGGTATCGGCGAAATCGTGCAGCAGCTCCGTGTAATCGGCGACGCGTTCACGGTAGGCGCTTTCGGCGAGTTGCGCTGCGGCCGCGCCCTTCTGCACGCTGAAGAAGCGCACGTTCGGCACGTCGAGGAGCGGCGCGAATTGCTCGAACGCGAGCGAGCGACGCGCATCGATCTTGCGCAGTTCCGCGACCTGCGCGCGGTTCTCGCCGGCCCAGACCAGGCCGACATTCAGCGGTTTGATTGCGTTGCCATCCGCATTGGTGTTGCCGTGCGGTTCGATACGCTCGCGCCATTCGCCGACGGCCGCTGGCTGCGCAAAAAGATACGGTGTGGCTGCCGGAATGCTCGCTTCGTTGGTGCTGAACGCAAGCGGCAAGCTCAGCAACGGGCAATGACAATCGAACGGCGGCAATGGCTGGCCCGCTTCGATCGACTGATCGACACCATCGAGCGTCGACAGCAGCCGCAACAACGGACCCGGCACTTCGAGCACGACCTTCGCGCCAAGCTTCGCAACCAGCGTCGCATAGCGACAGAATTGCAGCGTGTCGCCGAGGCCCTGTTCCGCATGCAGCAGGATCGTTTTGCCGTCGAGCGCAAAATCGCCGAGCCACAGCGGCTGCGCGAACGCGCGCCGGCCGGCCTTGATGCGGCTACGCTCCCAACGCCATTCGTATTCGCGCCAGCCGCTCTCGAAGCGGCCCATTTGCAGCAGGCACAGCGCCTGGTTCCAATGCGTTTCGACCGACGCCGGATTCAACGCAAGCGCGCGCTGATAGCTCGACAACGCCTGTTCGCGCTGATTCAGATCGATCTGCGCGAGACCGAGGTTATTCCATGCATCGACGAAACCAGGCGAGAGTTCCAGCGCGCGCTGGTAGCAGCGCTCTGCTTCGTGCGGCTGGTTCAGATCGCCGAGCACGTTGCCGCGATTGCTCCACGCATCCGGATAGCCGGGCTGCAATGCGAGCGCCCGGTCGCAGCTATCGAGTGCATCGGTATAACGGCCGAGATCGCGCAGCACGCATGCGCGATTGTTCCAGGCCGGCGCGAACTCCGGCGCGATAGAAAGCGCGCGCTCGTAGCTCGCGAGCGCTTCGAGCGGACGGTGCAGCGCCGCCAATGCGTTGCCGCGATTGTTCAATGCATCGGCGAATTTCGGCTGCATCACGAGCGCCCGCTCGGCGCACGCAAGCGCTTCGTCATGACGCTGCAACGCGTTCAGCGCATAGGCGAGATTCGAATGCACGGCCGGCTGTCTCGCGTTCACAGCGAGCGCCTTCTTCAGCAGATCGACGCCTTCCTGAAAGCGGCCCGTTTGCAGCGCGAGTTCGCCGAGCCAGCGCAACGCGTCGCCGTGTTTCGGCTTCAGTTCGAGAATCTCGCGATACATCTCCTCTGCTTCGACGAGCGCGCCGTTCTGTTGAAGCGCGACGGCTTGTCGAAGCAGATGGTCCAACTGTTGCGGCAGACTGGCTTGCTTGCTCATGCGGTACCTGGAATCGAAGGCGCGAAGAATCGTCGGATGAAGCGCACGATTATCGCTGAAAAGCCTGTATTCGAAGTACCGCCGCCGCGTCGCGACGTGACGCCGCTTATTGCGCGGCCACGGACAGATGCTTGCGCTTCGCGAGTTCCTGCGCCATCGCGTAGTGCTGCTGGATCGTCGGCAACGCCTCTTTCGCCGCGGCCTTCAACTTCTCGTCGCGACCCGAGGCGATTTCCGCCTGGAACGCGGACAACGCTTTCTGCTCACCGGCGAGCGCGACCTGCTCGATATACCTCTTGTCGAAGTCGGCGCCGCGCAGATTGTTGATGCTCGCGAGCACGGCCTCGTCGGGATCGTTCTTCGGCACGTCGACACCGCGCGGACTCGCCGCCCGCAATGCGTCGGTGATCTTCGCGTCGTCATCCGACATGCGCTCGGCGAACGCCTTCACGTCGCGATCGGCCGAACGCGCGGTGGCGATACGCGCGGCGTCGCGCTGCGTCGCGACGGCTTTGGTGCCGTCCGCGACGAATGTCTGATCGGCCGCATGCAGGCGGACTGCGTCCGCGGGCGCGGCGCTCTGCGCGCTGGCCACCGAGGCGGCCGTCAGAAGACCGCCGAAGCAGGCAGCGGCGGCGATGCGGGCCAAAGCGACCGAAGGGACGGAAGGGACGGAAGGCAGGCGGATCATACGTTCTCCTTGAGGTGAAAGCATCTGAAAGCAAAACGAAGGACACGTGTGCGCCTCGAACAAAGCGTGCGATGCAAAACGCTGCGGACTGCTTGCGAGCCCAGCGGGGCGCCACGCTTTCATCGCTGCCGATTCTAGAAGCCATGCCGTCTGGCAGGTGAAACGCTGCTGTCGCTTCTGTAACCTTAGGTAACCCTCATATGAATGCGCACACGTTTGCCTGATTGGCGTGAATCACGCGCGCCGCTCGCCACTGCGACGCAGTGCTGAATTTTTCGCCATCGACGCCGATAACCAGAGACAGGCACCGCTTAGCACCGCTCAGCACCGCAACTCTGGAGAACGATTCCGATGGCAGACGACCACCGTGCCAATCACGAGCGCCACACCGAGCGCAGCAACCTGACTAGCTCCAACAAATTCGAGCTGCTGCTATACCGCCTCGGCCACGTGCCGGACAGCGACGCGCACGAGCTGTATGGGATCAACGTGTTCAAGGTGCGCGAAATCTCGACGATGCCGACCATCACGCCGATCGCCGGATCGTCGCCGTACGTGATGGGCGCGGTCGACATTCGCGGGCAGATCATCCCCGTGATCGACCTGCCGCGGCTGATGGGCTGCGAGCCGACGCGCGGCCTGAACATCCTGCTGGTCACCGAATTCGCGCGTTCGACGCAGGCCTTCGCGGTCGAGGAAGTCGACGAGATCGTGCGGCTCGAATGGAACCAGGTGCTGTCGGCCGATGGCTCGGCGGGCGGCAAGCTCGTCACGAGCATCGCGCGCATCGACGGCAATACCGGCGACTCGCGGCTCGCTCAGGTGATCGACGTCGAGCAGGTGTTGCGCGACGTGTTCCCGTCGCAGCATCCGAGCGTCGATCCGGCCTCGGTAGGTGAAGCGCTCGGCATCCGCCGCGGCGCGAAGATCCTTGCCGCCGACGACTCCGGCTTCGCGCGCAAGCTGATCGAGCAGGCGCTCACCGCGATCGGCGCCGACTACATCATGACGAAGACCGGCGAGGAAGCGTGGCAAACGCTGCAGCAGGTCGCACGCGAAGCGCAGCAAAAAGGCGTGCGCGCGAAAGACACCATCGCTCTCGTATTGACCGATCTGGAGATGCCGGAGATGGACGGCTTCATGCTGACGCGCCAGATCAAGGCCGACGCACGCACGCGCGATATTCCCGTGCTCATCCACTCGTCCCTGACGGGCGCGGCGAACGAGGCGCATGTGAAGAACGCGGGCGCGAACGGCTATGTCGCGAAGTTCGCGGCGAGCGAGCTCGCCGATGCGATCCGTCAAGCGCTGGGCTGCGCGCCGGCGAAAGCGACGGCGGCTTGAGGTCTCGCGTGCCCAGCAGTGAAGCGCATCGCCGCGCTCAACGATGCGCGGCAAGCTCGATCGAGAAATCCATCCGGCCGATCTCGACGCCCATCGTGTTGAGCCGCTTCGGCGCATGAAAGCCGTCGAGCGTCGCGCGTTGTTCAGGCGTGCCGATATCGAGCACCGCGAGCAACTCGGCGGTGACCGCGTAGAGCGCGGCGGCATTGCCGTCCTCGATCTTCAGCGCGATGCCTAGCGCGCCCTTCGCACCCAGCCGCGCGGTTTGCCGCGACGCGCGCACGCCGATCGCATAGCTGCCGTCCGCGCCGACCTTGCCGACCAGCGCGCCACCGAACGCCTGCATCAGCAGCGTGCAGAAGCGCCCTTCCCCGCCGACCAGTTCCGGGTACGACGTCATCGCGCGATAGATGCGCGCGAGCGCGGCCGTGCGCGGCGGCGTCGCGGCTGCTCCGTCTTCGTGTCGATCCTGCGCCGCCGCGAGCTTCGCGAACAGACGTGCGAGCCGGTCGAGCGCAAACGCCGGGGTCGGCAGATTGCAGCCGTCGATCGCCCATTGCACGCCGTCGTCCGGCAGGTCGCACACGCTCGCGACCGTCTGCTTCACGCGCAACTGCAACGGATGCGCGGGCAGTTCATAGCCGGCGAGCGCCGCTCCGATCGACCGCGCGCCGGCCAGCATGCCCGCATGCTTGCCCGAACAGTTGCTGCACACGCCGGTGGGCGTAAAGCCGCGCCGGATCCAGTCGACATACACCGCATCCGACAACGGCGGATGACCGCCGCAACGCAGATCGGCCTCGCTCGCCTGCGCTTTCGCGAGCATCGCGCGCGTGCGTTCGATATGACGCGGCTCGCTGCTGTGCGATGCGCGCATCAGCGCGAGATCGGCTTCGTCGAAACCGCAACACTCGAGCGCGCCAGTTTCGAGCACCGCGAGCGCCTGAGCCGGCTTCGCCGCGGAACGCGCGAGCGTGATGCGCGCAGCGTCGCCGAACGAATACAGCAGACGGCCGTCCGCATCGACGACCGCCACATGCGCCAGATGCGTGTTCTCGACGGACTCGCCGCGATAGATCGTCGCCGCGACCGGCGCGGCGGAATGCAGTTCGGATCGGCTCATCGGTATCATCTCCGCGTCGTTTATTGATCGGGCGATGGCGCCCAAGGCCCGGCAATCGATCAGGCGCTCGCCGCGAGCGCTTCTTCTTCTCGCTCGAGCGTGCGGGCGTGCCGTAGTTCGGGAAAGAACCGCATCCACAACAGCGCGATCGCGATCGTCGCGACACCGCCGACCAGCACGGCCGGCTGCGCGCCCCACCATCCGGCAGTCAGCCCCGATTCGAACTCGCCCAATTGATTCGACGTCCCGATGAACAGCGAATTGACCGCGCTGACGCGGCCGAGCATTTCATCGGGCGTGCGCAGTTGCACGAGCGACAGCCGCACCACCACGCTGATCGTGTCGGACGCGCCGAGCACCATCAGCGCGAGCAGCGACACGAGGAACTGATGCGACAGCCCGAACGCGATCGTCGCGATGCCGAACGCGATCACGCCGCCGAACATCGCTGCGCCGGGCCGGTTGCGCAATGGAAAATGCGCGAGCCAGATCGTGCCCGCGAGCGCGCCGATCGCCGTGCCCGAGCGCAGCAGGCCAAGACCGATCGGGCCCGCGTGCAGCACGTCGCGCGCGAAGATCGGCAGCAACGCGGTCGCGCCGCCGAACAGCACCGCGAACAGATCGAGCGACAGCGCGCCGAGAATCACCGGCTCGCGGCGAATGAACGCGATGCCCGAAAAGATCGATTCGAGCGTGACGGGCGCGCGACTCGCCGGCTTCACTTGCAGCGGAATGCTCCACACCGATGCCGCCGCGGCGGCGAACGACAGCGTGCACGCGAGATAAGCGGCACCGGGGCCGATGCCGTACAGCAGACCACCGAGCGCCGGCCCGGCGATCTGCGCGGTCTGATTGGCGGACGTGGACCATGCGGTCGCTTTCGGCAGATAGCCGCGCGGCACGACGGCCGGCAGCAGCGACGACACGGCCGGCGATTCGAACGCGCGCGACGCGCCCACGCAGGCAGCCAGCACGTAGATCACCGGCGCGCTGATCCAGCCGCTGAAGGTGCCGATCGCGAACAGCAATGCAGCGACGCTTTCGAGGCTCTGACAGACGGCCGCGATGCGGCGGCGATCGTAACGATCGGCAACATGACCGACGACGAGCGTCAGCAGGAACATCGGCAGGAACTGCGCGAGACCGACGAGGCCAAGTGCGAACGCGCTATGCGTGAGCGCGTAGACATGCCAGCCCATCGCGACGGCGAGCATCTGGAACGACAGCGACGACAGGATGCGGGTGCACCAGAAACGCTGGAACGGCGGGTGTTTCGGCAGGCTGAAATGCGGGGAATCGGCGGGATCGGCGGAGGCTGGGGGCATCGATTGTTGCTCGTGACGGGGCGCATCGGAGCGTGGATTGGGCGGCCGCTAGTTTAGAGCAAGATCGGGGAGCGTGCAGAAAGGCGGCGGCCACGGGCGGCGGCGTGATCGGAGGCGATGGGGCGGCCCGCGCCGGGGCCGGCACGCTCGAACGAAGCAGGCCGCCCTCGCCTGCTTCGGCGCCACGCATGACTCAGGGGTGCAGGGGCCGGCCTTCCGCGCGGCCGAACTCGACGAAGTGATCGACGGGGTCGACGCCCGCCGCGGCGACGTCGGGATTCGCTTCGAGGTAAAGCTTCGGATCGAAACCCTCGGGCAGTTGGGCAAGCCGCGCCTTGCGCTGAAACGATTCGGCGCTGCTCAACGGACGCCCTTCGAATCGACCGTAGTAGATGTAATGCTGCAACGCATTGCCGCCGCTCGCCGCGACGTCCGGATTGGCGTCGAGATACGCCTCGCCGTCGAAGTCGACGATTGGCGTCAGGCTCGACGGCATGCCGGTCAGGTCGTGATAGCACAGACAGCCGTCCGCGAAGAAATGGCAAACCAGCGCCTTGCGGCTCACGTGCTCCGGATCGCGCATCTTGCTGCCTCCGTGCAGCAGGTTCGCATGCCACAACAGCACATCGCCCTTCTTCGGATAGAAGTACTTCGGGCCCGCCGAATGGTCGGCGATCAGCTTCTGAATCGCGGGTTCGTAGATGTCGTGATAAGCGGAATAACCGCAACCGAACGGCATGCCCAATTCAGTCGACATCAGATACGGCAGCTTGTGCGTGCCGGGGTGATAAACGAGCGGCCCCGAGTCCGGATGGATATCCTCGAAGGCGATCCAGTTCGCGACCAGATACCCGTTCGGATAGGTCGACATGTGAATCGAATCGGAATGCTCGAGCTGCTCGCTGCTCTTGTGACCGCCGATCGTCTGGAACGGCGCCGATTTCGCGCCCAGCAGCAAGCCCACGATCTCGTTCATGCGCGCATCGAACAGCATGTCGCGAATCGCGGGCACGTTGAAATGCGGATTCAGCGTGCGCCCCGGCAGCGTATCGCCTTCGAAAAGCGGCTCGTGCGGCGGCCGCAGCGTGCCGTCGGCGATCGCGTTTTCGTAGGCTTGCCACGTCGCATCGAGCTGTTCGTGCCCGAAGAAGCCTTCAATGATCAGATAGCCGTCGCTGACCCATTTCCGGCACCATTCGGCTTCCTGCTCGCTGATTACACCTTGGGACAACAACTCGGCGACCCGCTCCAGCGCATCCGGTCGATCGAGCCAGGGAACCGGGCCCGCCGCGGGAAATTTTTCGAATTTGAAGACCTGGGTCTGACTGTCGATCGGAACGTCCGCGACGACGGGCTTATCGAAAAAACGCTGAGTCTCGAGAGTGTTCATGTTGTATCGGGAAACTTTCCGGGTTAGCGTTTCAGGGTACCTGGCTTGAACAGGACGCTGGCGGTGCGGCGTCGGTCACCCGTACGAGCGCCCTTCCGTACGGCCATAACGGATGTAATGTTCCGCGCCAGAGCCGATGTGCTTTTGCGCAACGGCTTCTGCCACGTCGGGGTTGCGCTGAAGATATTGCGCCTCGTCGAAATGCGGAATGTGAGCGGCATAAAGCAGAATCGACGGGCCGGCCGGATGTCGATCGCGATCGTCCATGCCGACGACCACGGTCATACCCAGCGCGTCGAGGACCGCCATCAGGCTTTCGCGGGTCATCCAGTTGACTTGCGGGGCACTCCCGCCGATGAATTTTGCGTTGTTGATGCTGTCGAGATAACTGTGTCGGTGCAGATGGACTTCGCGTCCACGAAACTCCGAGATGGTCGGCGTCGGATCGAAGTGCGTCCGCAAGTTCGCATTCGTGCGCACGACTTCGGCGTCGTAATAGTGCGTCCAGATGCAGATCGAGTCCGACGCATACGCCATATCTTCCAGTAGTGATACCGGATCGGTCATGTGATAGAGCACGCCGCTCGCAAGAATCAGATCGAATCGCTGATCGCGCTTTTTCAGCAATTCTCTGAAATCGCCATACATGAATTCGGCATTGAACTTCAATGCATTCTGCACGAGCAGGCATTTCAGAAAGGATTTCGAATTCGCCTCGATTGCAAGGACACGTGAAGCCCCGGCTTTGGCCATCATGAACGTATGGCCGCCTTCCATCGGGCCGAGTTCGAGTACGCTTTTTCCGGAAAAGCCGCCGCACATCGTCTCGAACCAGTGAAGACGCCCATCGTCGAAATGGGGCGCCATACCTAAACCGTAGCCCGGCACATCGGACACCCACGTGCCATCGAATAGATTGAAAGCCAAAGTGTGGCCTGGCTCTTCCGTTGCATACAGATCCAGTTCAGTTCCTTTCAATTTGGCGCCTCGATCGGTCGTCAAGTTTGCCGATTATGGCACGCTCAGGCGATAAATCACGCAAACCTTGCATTCGCGCGCCGCACGTCATGCAAGCGGGTGTCAAATCGAACGCGCGTCCGCATCGATGGACATGATTTGACATCGGTCGAGATCGCCGCGCGCGCTTCGCACTGCGTATATTTATGCTTCATGGATCGACGTGAACTGCGGGTCTGTTTGCGGCTATGATTGTGCCCCGTGGGCAGCCGTCCGGCAGGCGGCACTCCGGCCCACTCCCACCGGCCAGCGACACCGCCTGACACTCGAACTCCCGGAGGGCATCGAATGGTATTGGCGTGGCTCGTCCTACTTCCATTCATGGCCGCGGCGCTCATCGCTCTCACGAGGCGGCGCGCCGCCGCGCTCAGCACCTGGATCGCGTTCGCGACGGCGCTGTTCGGCTGCGCGCTGCTGCTCAGCGAACGCGTGGGCATGGCCGACCGCGACGTGCTGCAATGGCGCCATCAGTGGGTGCCGGACATCGGCCTCGCGCTGTCGCTGCGTCTCGACGGCCTATCGTTCATGTTCGCATTGCTCGTACTTGCGATCGGCCTGCTGATCTTCATTTACGCCAGCTACTACCTCGCCGGCAGCGATACGTTGCCGCGTCTGTACCTGCAGCTTCTGCTCTTCATGGGCGCGATGCTCGGCATCGTGCTGTCGAACAACCTGCTGCTGCTCGTCATCTTCTGGGAACTGACGAGCCTCGTGTCGTTCCTGCTGATCGGCTTCTGGCCATCGCGGCCCGACGCGAGGCGCGGCGCACGCATGGCGCTCACCATCACCGGCGCGGGCGGGCTCGCGCTGCTTGCGGCGGTGCTGCTGCTCGGCCACGTATGCGGCAGCTATGAGCTGAACGATGTGCTCCCCCAGCTTGGCAAGGTCCAGCACGATCCGCTCTATCCGGCGATTCTGCTGCTCACGCTATTCGCGGCGTTCACGAAGTCCGCGCAGTTTCCTTTCCACTTCTGGCTGCCGCACGCGATGTCGGCGCCCACGCCCGTGTCGGCCTATCTGCATTCGGCGACGATGGTGAAGGCCGGCGTGTTCCTGCTCGCGCGCCTCTATCCGGTCTTCGAAGGCACCCACCTGTGGGCGTACACGGCGACGGTGGCCGGGCTCGTCACGCTCGTCGGCGGCGCGGGGATGGCGTTGATCCAGCGCGATCTGAAGGGCCTGCTCGCCTATTCGACCATCAGCCATCTCGGCCTGATCGTGCTGCTGTTCGGTCTCGACACTCAACTGTCGACGGTCGCCGCGCTCTTTCACACGGTCAATCACGCGGTGTTCAAGGCGTCGCTCTTCATGGCGGCGGGCATCGTCGATCACGAAACGGGCACGCGCGATCTGGGCCGTCTGCGCGGCCTGCGCAGGTACATGCCGCATACGGCCTTGCTCGCGAGCGTGGCGTCGCTGTCGATGGCCGGCGTGCCGCTGCTCAACGGCTTTCTGTCGAAGGAAATGTTCTTCGGCGAAACGCTCGCGCAAAGCATGTTCGGGCCGCTGAACCTCGCCGTGCCGGTCATCGCGATCGCGGCGGCGGCGCTGTCCGTGGCGTACTCGCTGCGTTTCGTCTGGGGCGTGTTCTTCGACGGCGAGACGCCGCGCGACCTGCCGCACTATCCGCCGCACGAGGCGCCGCGCTTCATGAGGCTGCCGGTCGAGATCCTCGTGGCGCTGTGCCTGCTGATCGGCCTGTTCCCGCAGCAAAGCATCGGCAGGCTGCTCGAGTCGGCCGCGTGGATCACGCTCGGCGGCAAGCTGCCCGACTACAGCCTGAGCCTGTGGCACGGCGTCAACGCACCACTCGTGATGAGCGTGGTGTCGTTCGCGGCGGGCGCGGCGCTCTTTTTTCTGCGCCGCAATACGTTCCGCCACCGTCGCACGGCGCTCACCGAGTTGAACGCGAGCGAGATCTTCGACCGCTTCGTGCAGCGTCTCGAACAGAGCGCCGGCGTGATCGTGCGCGTGTTCGAGACGCGTTCGCTGCCGGCCTACCTCGCATGGCTGATCGCGGCGATGCTGATCGTGCCGGGCGTGCCGCTCGTCTCCCTCGACACGTGGAGCGGCAACTACACGCGGCTGCCACCCGATGCGTTCACGCTTGCCGGCCTCGTGCTGATGGCGTTGCTCGCCGTCGGCGTAGTGCTGGTGCGTGCGCGCACGCTTTATGCACTCGTGATGCTGAGCACCTGCGGTCTGCTCGTGTCGCTTGCCTTCGTGCGCTTCTCCGCGCCCGATCTCGCGCTCACGCAGATCTCCGTCGAAGTGGTCACGATCCTGCTGCTCGTGCTGGCCGTCTATTTCCTGCCCGCGCTGCAACGCGCCGTCGAGCCGCTTCCTGTCCGGCTGCGCAACGGCGTGCTCGCGCTCGCGGGCGGCGCATTGCTCGGCGCCGTGTCGTACAGGATCATGACGAGCGCGCCGCTGGCTGGCATCGCACCGTATTTCCTCGCCAACGCGCTGCCCGGCAGCGGCGGCCACAACGTCGTCAACGTGATCCTCGTGGATTTCCGGGGCTTCGATACGATGGTCGAAATCAGTGTGCTCGTGGTCGCAGGGCTCGCCGTCAAGGCGCTGCTGCGCGGGCTGCGCCTGAAGTCGCCCGAGGCGGGGCCGGACGGCCGGCCGTGGTCGTCGCAATCGCATCCGCTGATGCTGGCGATCCTCGCGCGACTGATGCTGCCGCTCACCGTGCTCGTCGCCGCGTTCGTGTTCCTGCGCGGCCACAACCTGCCCGGCGGCGGCTTCATCGCGTCGCTGATCGTCTCGATCGCGCTATTGCTGCAGTACGTCGCGAGCGGGGTGCTGTGGACGGAGTCGCGCATCCACCTGAACTACCGCGCGCTCGCGGGCCTCGGCATTCTGATCGCCGCGGCCACGGGGCTCGGCAGCCTCGCGTTCGGTCAGCCGTTTTTGACCAGCGCGTTCGGGCATCTGCACGTGCCGCTGATCGGCGAAATCGAACTGTCCACGGCGATGCTGTTCGATCTCGGCGTGATGGGCGCGGTGGTCGGCACGACGCTCACGATCGTCTCGCACCTCGGCGTGCGCGACAAGGACATGCAGTCCGTGGAGAAAAGCTGATGGAAGCCGCTTTTGCCGTCGCGATCGGCGTGCTTGGCGCGTGCGGCATCTACCTGCTGCTGTGCGCGCGCGTGTTGCCGGTGATTCTCGGCATTACGCTGTTCTCTTATGCGATCAACCTGTTCCTGCTCGGCATGGGCCGGCTTGCGATCGGCAAACCAGCGGTCATCACGGCGGGGGCGCAATACGTCGACCCGGTGCCGCAGGCGCTCGTGCTGACGGCCATCGTGATCGGCTTCGCGATGACGGCTTTCACCGTGGTGCTCGCGCTGCGCTCGTTCGCGAGCACGGGCAACGATCACGTCGATGGCGAGGAGACGCGCGGCGAATGAACCACGTCCTCCTGCTCCCGATCCTGATTCCGCTGTTTTCCGCTGGCGTGATCGTCGCGCTGCCGCTGCGCGCGAAGCGCCTGCAGCGTGCGCTGAACGCGCTCGCCATCATCTCGCTGCTGCCCGTCGCGTGCCTGCTGATGGCGCGCGCCGCGCAAGGCGAGATCGCCAGCTACGCGCTCGGCGCATGGCCCGCACCGTTCGGCATCGTGCTGGAACTCGACCGGCTCGGCGCGCTGATGCTGGTGCTCACCGCCGTGCTCGCGGTCTGCTGCCTGCTCGGCACATCGAGCGAGGACGCGAGGCGCGGCCGCTATTTCGGCGCGCTGTTCCAGTTCGAGCTGATGGGTCTGAACGGCGCCTTCCTCGCGGGCGATCTCTTCAACCTGTTCGTGTTCTTCGAGCTGCTGCTGATCGCGTCGTACGCGCTGCTGCTGCATGGTGGCGGCGCGCGACGGGTGCGCAACGGACTGCACTATCTGTTGCTGAACCTGGTCGGCTCGTCGTTCTTTCTTGTCGCGATCGGCGTGCTCTACGGCGTCACGGGCACGCTGAACATGGTCGACATGGGTGAACGTCTGGCGCGGCTCGACCCCGACACGCTGCCACTCGCGCAGTTCGCGGGCGCGACGCTGATGCTGGTGTT
This sequence comes from Paraburkholderia sp. BR10954, assembly GCF_040965775.1. Classification (NCBI taxonomy): domain Bacteria; kingdom Pseudomonadati; phylum Pseudomonadota; class Betaproteobacteria; order Burkholderiales; family Burkholderiaceae; genus Paraburkholderia; species Paraburkholderia sp. BR10954. The sequence goes on along the minus strand of NZ_JBFRCK010000010.1, from coordinate 50,291 downwards.
CGGCCTCAAGGCCGCCGTGTTTCCGATGTCGTTCTGGTTGCCGCAGGCCTACCGCAGCGCCATCGGCCCGGTGGCCGCGCTGTTCGCGATCATGACCAAGGTCGGCATCTACGCGATGCTGCGCTGCGACGCGCTCGTATTCGGCGCAGCGGGCGGCGTGCTAGATGCGTTCATGCATCAATGGGCATGGTGGCTCGCGATCGCGACGATCGGGTTCGGAGCGCTGGGTGCGCTGGCGGTGTCGAGTCTCAAGACCACGACGGGCTATCTCGTGCTGGTTTCGGTGGGGCTGCTGATCGCGGCGATCGCGCAACAGACGCCGCTTGCATGGAGCGCGCTGCTCTACTACCTGATCAGCACGACGCTCTGCACAGGGGCGCTGTTCCTGCTCGCCGACACGCTCGAACCCGAGCAAGCTCCGACCGCGCAAGCCATCCATCCAGCCGTTTCCGCCGATGCAAATGCCGATGCCGATACCAATGCGATCGAACCCGGTTCCCTCGAAGCGCTCGACGACGCGGCCGCGGCGGTCTTCTCGCCCGACCCCGACGGCGAGACGGTGGCGACGCGGGCGCGCGTGCAGCCGCTGCTGGTCGAAACGGCCGGCGCGCTCGCCGCGCTAGCCGCAGAACCGGCTCGCGCCGAAGCCGAAGCTCCGGCCGACGCGGCCTCGCGCACGCGTGCACCGTGGCCGTCGAACCTTGCCGCGCTGCTCTATCTGATCGCCGCGGTGGGTGCCGCTGGCTTGCCGCCGCTGTCGGGTTTCCTCGGCAAGGCGATGGTGCTGGCCGCGACGCCGACCGGCGCGGCAGGCGTGCTGTGGCCGGCCGTACTGTTGTCGAGCCTGCTGTCGATCGTCGCGCTGAGCCGCACGGGCACACGCCTGTTGTGGGCGGCGCCGGCCGCGCGCGCCGCCGCGGGCGAAGAGGAGCGCGCGCCGCGCGGCAGCAATGCGAAGCTCGCCGCTTGCGCGGTCCTGCTCGGCTGCGTCGTGGCCATCACGCTCGGCGCGGGCGCGGTACGGCACTATCTCACCGATACCGCCGCGCAGCTATTCGATCGCGCCGCCTATGTGCACGCGATCCTGCCCGCGCCGCGATCTTTGCCACCGGCGGTCGCCGCGACCGCGACCGACGCTCAGGGGAACTGACGATGCTGAAAAGGCTCTTCCCCCACCCGTGGCTCACCGTGTTGCTGATCATCTGCTGGGTGCTGCTGATGAACGACGTCTCGCCGGGCAATCTGCTGCTCGGCGCCGTGCTCGGCTGCGTGATCTCCTTTCGCGTCGCCGAAGGCTTGTGGCTGCGGCCGATGCACTTCGGCCGGCCGCGGCTGCTCGTGCGTCTCGCCTGGCATGTGTTGGTCGACATCATCGTGGCCAACGTCGAAGTCGCGCTGCTCGTGCTCGGCCCGACCAGCCGGCTGCGCCCGGCGTTCATCGAAGTGCCGCTCGACAGCACCCACGAAATCGCGCTCACGGTGCTCATCAGCGTGGTCTCGCTGAGCCCCGGCACGCTGTGCGCCGAACTTAGCGACGACCGCACGCGCCTCACCGTGCACGTGCTCGACCTCGACGATGAAGCGGCGCTCATCGCGCTGATCAAGTCCCGTTATGAAGCCCCTTTGATGGAGATCTTCGCATGCTAGCCATCGTGATTCCGATCTCGCTCGCGATCCTCGGCATCGCGTTCCTGCTCACGCTGTGGCGCCTCGTGCGCGGTCCGTCGCTGCCCGACCGCATCGTCGCGCTCGACACGCTGAACATCAATGCGATCGCGTTGATCGTCGTGTACGGCATCAGCCTGCGCTCGACGGTTCTCTTCGAGGTGGCGTTGCTGATCGCGGTGATGGGTTTCGTGGGCACTGTCGCGCTCACCAAGTACCTGCAGCGCGGCGACATCATCGAACTCAACTAGCGTGAGGTATGCCGATGGAAACCTTTGTCGAAGCGATCGTTTGTTTGCTGTTGCTCGTCGGCAGTCTGTTTACGCTGATCGGGGCGCTCGGGCTCGCGCGACTGCCTGACTTTTTCATGCGGCTGCACGGTCCGACCAAGTCGACCACGCTCGGTGTGGGCGGCATCGTGCTCGCGTCGGTGGTGTATTTCAGCGCGCATAACAACTTCGCGAGCCTGCATGAGTTGCTGATTCCGGCGTTCCTGTTTCTTACCGCGCCGATCAGTGCACATATGCTGGCCAAGGCTGGGACCCAGCAGGGGGTGCCGCTGTGGCGGGCGACGCGGGGGCGTCCACCTGCCACGGGGGCGAGTGCGAATCGCGGGGATACGGGGGACCTGCGTGAGAACGACGAGAGGTGAGGCTTGCCGGGCGTCGCGCTTCTCGTGACGATCCGCGCGACATCAGTTGCCAGCATGCCACGGGCAGGCTACCGCCAGCGACGCCCTTCCCGACATCCGTATTCGAGGAAGTGCGCCGCGGGATCTGCATTGGCTGCCGCGACGTCGGGATTGAGTTGCAGGTACACCGCGGGATCGAAGTCCGCCGGGAGCTTCGGCCTCGCGTAAGGCTCGAACGCATCAGGCATGCTGCGTTCGATCACGGCATGCTCGACCTCGACTCCAGAATAAATGTTGGGCTGTACAAAACCCGTGCTGGCATCCTTGATCTGTCGGTAGTGGGTCTGACCGAACGCCGGGTCAGATACCACAGGGGTGTAGTACACGCAGTTTTCGAAGTAATAGTGCGTGACCTGACTCCAACGGGTACGGGTTGGATCGGATTGCTTCGAGCCGCCATGCAGCAGGTTCGAAGCCCAAATCAGTGCTTGCCCCTTCCGGGCGTGGAACGTTGCCGGCGCGATTCCCGCTTTGCGGATCAACTGCTTCCAGAGGTTCAGGTATTGAGCGTAGTGGGCCGTCGGCTTGTGCTGCGTCGCCGAGCAGACGCCCATATGCTCGTTCACATAGGTCGGAAACTTGTGACTGCCCGGATAGTATTCGAGCGCGCCATTGGTGCCGTCCACGTCCTCGAGGGCGACCCATACGCCGCACATGAAGCGCTCGGGAACGCACGAAAAGTGTATGGCGTCGTTGTGGATAGGCTGCTGGGTTCCGACAGGAAAGTTCAAGGTCTGAAATGGGATGGCGCGGCGCCCGTAGAGCTGGAAAAGAAGATGAAGAATCTGTGGATTGGAGGCCAGCGATCTCACGTCCGCGTCGCTCTCCCACGCGTCCTGCACTCTCATGCCGTCATTTTTATACCAGAGCTCGTCGCGCCAGTGGTCGAAATCAAACCTTCCATGGAATTTCGATTTGATTCGCTCCGCGCGTGCGTCGAACTCGGCATCTGGAAAATCGATAATCGCGAAGCCATTCTCCCGCAGCTGTCTGGCCACACATAAAACGTTTTCAGATGCCTCCTTCTGGGCGAATAGCTCGTCGAAGAACGGCGATTCGACATCGGGGACGCCTGGCAACGGATTCACGAACGAAGTATTCATGTTGGGTATCGGCAATGTTTATGTTGCGAATGACCACCGACGCAGTCTAGCACGTTGGTTTTGCCGCACCACCCTTCCCTTGTCGTCACTATGCGCAGCGCCGCTCGCGACCGGGCCATCACGCTCGTCAATCGCTAAGCATTGGCAAACGCATGTGTTTGACTCGGCGGTCGCGCCACGCGATAAGCGTTAGGCGATTCGCCAAACTCCTTTCTGAACTCGCGGCCAAGGTGAGAAGCGTCCGAAAAGCCGCACGAGGAAGCAATGTCAGCGACCGTGCGGTCCGAACTGGTAAGCAGCCACGACGCCATTCGTATCCGAATCTGTCGTGCATACGCCTGGGGCGACTTGCCTGTCTGCGCTCTAAACAGACGTTCGATCTGACGGACCGACATCTCGAGACGTCGCGCCAGTTCAGCCACGCAAAGCGGCTGCCCGATGTGCTGCTCCATCAGCAGGATTGCGCGCCTTACTTTGGGATGCGTCGCCGGTTCGAGCCCCGGTGGGTATGGCTGGGGGGCGTTTCCCTTTTGTGCATCATCGACGAGCATGATACGCAGCGCCTTTTGTACGATCGTCGCCTCGAAATGTCGCAGCAAAATAGCTGCGGCAACATCGATGGAAGCGCGCCCGCCCGAGCACGTAATGCGGCGTCGGTCGATGACGAAGAGCCGGTCGGCAACGAGATTGCGTTCGTCCACGCCAGGAAAACGCTCGACGAAGTCCCAATAGTGAAACCAGCTCACACACATCCGATATCCGTCCATGACCTCGGCACGCATCAACGCAAACACCCCGGTGCAGATTCCGACCAGCGTCGCTGATGTTGCCGCTGCATCATGAATGAACTGAATCGTGGCTTTGCTTGCGGGCGGTCCCGAGTGCAACAATCCACCGACGACCACGACGTAATCGAAGGACCCCGCCTCATCGAAAGTCGTCCACGGCGTTACCTGAATTCCGCAGCTTGCCCTGACTGGAACCAGCGACTCCCCGACGATGGTCCACGAACAGCGAACGTGCCTGCTCATGTCGCTTTCATCGCTTGCCAACCTGAGCACATCCACGAACCCGGAAAATGCGGTTAACGTGAAGTTGGGCAGCAGCACGATTCCAAAGCGAAGTGGCCGCGTGGCACTGGCTTTGGGGCTGATTGGATCGTTAAACATGAACTGCCTGCATTAATGCTTGCTGAGTTGGCCGCGATCATCATGCAACGACGTTCGCAAGTTCCGCGACCGAGATCCGCACGCCTTATTTCGTCGTTTCGGCCTCGACGCCTCGCCATTCGCGCATCATTGCGCCCACTTCCTCCCCGAGCCATGCGCGGAACTGAAGATATTCCGGACGAAGCTTTGCGTTCTTGTGCGTTATCAAGTAATGGTGCCGGTCGTGAAATTCGAGCGCGCTTTGTACCGGACGAACCAGTATCCCTTGCTCGACCTGGCGGTGAACGAGGTGATGCCAGCCAAGCAGAGTGCCCTCGCCAGCTTCAGCTTGCGATACCAGAAGTCGATAGTCGTTGCTTTCCAGGCGTTCGTTCTCGACCAGTTTGTCCGGACCATCACCTTCCTGAAACCAGTTTCGCCACACGGACCAGTCGACGTGTTCGCAAATCTGGGCTCGCCCCAACAACGAAAGATTGAGCGTGGCGTGCGACAGAAGGTCCAGCGGTTTCACGTACCTGCCTTGAAAATGACGCTCGTAAAACGACTGGCTGCAGACCGGATACACGACATCATGAAAGAGCGGCTCGGTTTCGTATTCCGGTTCGCGTGGCGGATTCTTGGTGATGATGATGTCCGGTTCCATCAGATCATCGAGTTCCATGAAATGCTCCGTCACCATCACGTGCAACCGGATGTCTGGAAAGCGCTTGCGGAACGAGGGCAGCCTGAACGACAGCCATAGCGCCGAGAAAGTGTGCGAAACGCACAGCGTCAGCGCATGTTTGTCGGTCCGGCGTACCGCCTGTGCCGCCTCGGCGATGTTCATGATGGACAGATAGGACGCGTTGTACAGAATGCGCCCCGCGTCGGTGAGCGCGATGTGCCTTCCCGTGCGCTCGAACAGCGCAACTTCGAGCGAGTCTTCGAGTTCCTTGATTTGTCTGCTGATTGCCGCCTGCGTAACACACAGCACCTCGGCTGCCTGTGTGAAGCTTTCGTATCGAGCGGCCGTGACGAAGCATTTGAGCGCCCGTAAAGACGGCATCTGAGTGAGCAATCGGTCGGCAAACACCTGTTTCTTTTGCATGGCTATCACCCTGTGTAGCGGAAGCGCCCGGGCGGCCTGAAGATAGCGCCGTGAACGCCGCGCACTGCCCCTGACAGTGCGTCGAGCCCACGTCCGAGCCAAAGCGCTCTCGCGCAGAAATGGTTTGTGAGTCTTCGGGTTAGCTGACGAGAGCAGGCAGCCAATGTCAGCCGCCCCATCTGTCTATATTACGCTTCGCGGCTGCCTGCTATGCGTGCCCTGGATTCGCTTCAGCACCCCATCAAGTGCGTCCTTGTACAGGGCGCATGCCCCTCGACGACGGAGTTCGCTGTGCATCTGCTCATTGATGCCGCCCGGTGTCATGCTTTGCGCGACCATCGCTGAGAACGGTTGTTTCGTCTGGACGGATTCAATCCAGCTTCAGCCAGGTGGTCTTCAGCTCGCAATACTGGTCGTGCGCATAAACGGACTTGTCACGACCGCCGAAGCCGGATTGCTTGAAGCCGCCGAATGGCGTCGACAGGTCGCCTTCGCCGAAGCAGTTCACCGTCACCGTACCCGCGCGGATACGAGCGGCAATCTTGTGCGCGTGATTGACGTTGTCGGTCCACAGCGATGCGGCCAGTCCGTAGCACGTATCGTTGGCAATCCGCACCGCTTCGTCGACATCAGCGTATTCGATAAAGCAGACGACAGGACCAAAGACCTCTTCGCGTGCGATGCTCATCTCCGGCGTGACGTTATCGAAGATGGTCGGCTCGACGAACCATCCGCCCGTGCCAGTGCGAGTGGCCTTGCCGCCACAAACCAGGCGCGCCCCTTCCGACTTCGCCTTCTCGATGTGCGCGAGCACTTTTTCATAGTGCTTTTCTTCAATCAGAGAGCCGAGCTTCACCTCGGGGTCGAGCGGGTCGCCCGTCTTCCATCCTTCGAGAACGGCCTGTACCTTTTCGAGCAACTGCGCCTTGGTGGCAGACGGAACGAGAATCCGCGAGCCCGCGCTGCAGTTCTCGCCCATGTTCCAGAACGCGGCGGCCACCGCCTGCTCAGCAACAGCATCGAGATTCGCGACGTCGGGAAGCACGACTTGCGGGTTCTTGCCACCGCATTCCAGCACGACCCGCTTCAGGTTCGTGTCGGCGGAATAGTGAAGGAATCGCTTCCCCGTTTCGGTGGAGCCGGTAAACGCAACGAGGTCGACGTCGGCATGTCGGCCCAATGCCTGCCCGGCGCTTTCGCCGAAGCCGGTAACGACGCTGAACACACCCGCGGGCACACCCGCTTGCAAAGCGAGGTCGGCGATACGCAATGTGGAAAGCGAGGTTTGTTCCGCGGGTTTCACGATGACGCTGTTGCCGACCGAAAGCGCCGGACCAATTTTCCACGCGAGCATCAGCGCCGGGAAATTCCACGGCAACACTGCGCCCACGACACCAATCGGTTCACGGGTAATCATGCTCACGACGCTCGCGCCCGACGGCGACAGCGCGTCGTATCGCTTGTCGGTGAGTTCCGCGTGCCAGCGGATGCATGCCGCCGACTCCGGGATGTCCAGTCCCATGCACTCGCTGATTGGCTTGCCGGCCTCGAGCGCCTCGAGAAGCGCCAGTTCTTCGGCGTTTTCCTCGATCAGTTGCGCGAGACGCAGAAGCACTGCTTTTCGCTCCGCGGGTGCTGCCATTGACCACGCTCCGGACTCGAACGCATCTCTCGCCGCCACGACTGCCCGGTCGATATCTTTCGATTCGCACTTCGCAATCCCGGCCAGTACTTTTCCCGTCGACGGATTCAAGGTCTGGAATGTCTCGTTCGATGCCGCCGGACATCGTTGGCCGCCGATAAACGCTCGTCCGTCCAGCGACAAGTTCTCTGCCCTTTGCTTCCATTCCTGATAGGTCGTCATGTCCTGTCCTCACAGATTTAAAGCTCGGCTCCCGCCGAAAATTCCTTCATCCAGATAGCCGCGGTGACAGCGACGTCGGCAATGGGACGAACCGGCAGCGAGCGCGGATGCGGTTGATTCAATAGCTGGTGAACCAGGTCGTTGTCGTGACCGAGCGCGTATTCGGCGATCAGCTTCCCTGACGCGGAGCCCCTGCTCAGACCTAGGCCATTGCACCCGACGGCTTCGAAAACACCATCGCCACGGCGCCCAAAAAGTGCCCCGTTGTTGACCGACAGGCACAGCGGGCCGCCCCAGGTGTACTCGAGCTCAACGTCCTTCAGCATCGGAAAGCGCCGCTCGAACGAGCGTTGATGCAGGTTCTTCGCCTTCGCGAGATCAGCTTCCGACAACTCGAGGCCGGGCCGGAACGCGAAATGATTGCGAACGCAGATGCGGTCGGTAATCAGACGCCGTACGGTCGAACCCATCGGGTCGGCCGGAATCAGTGCCCATGAGCGCGTGCCGCCCAGTTGCCGCACTTCGTCCGGCGTCATCACACGGGTCATCGACGCAAACGTATATACGGGCAACAGACCGTTCGGATGCCCGCCGAATGTCGCCGCGTAGGCATTGGTGCAACGAATCACGCGCTTCGCCACGATTTTCCCTGCGGCAAAGCTCAAGACTTTGTTCGCCCCCCGGTCCTCGATTCCCTTCACCGCGCTGAGCTCGAAAACCTTCACGTTTGCCGGCAGAGTCGCGGCAAGGCCACGCATCAGGGCTGCCGGCTGGACCGTGCTGCATCCTGGCGTGAAGAGCGCTCCCTGGTAAAACCCGGTGCCAGTCACCTTCGCGATGGCGGCTTCGTCCAGCCATTCAAAGTCTTCCTCGATGCGAGCGAGTCCGTCGGCGAAGTGAGTCAGTGCCGCGTGACCCTTCCTGTTCACCGAAGCATGGAATTTGCCGTCATCTCGCCAGTCGCAGTCGATGCCGTGTTGCTTCACCACCGACCGTACGTAGTCGATACCGTGGCGTTGCAGTCGAATATCCGCCTTGTCCGCCTCCACGCTTCGCGAATAGCTTTCGCTGCTGATATCGTGCGGCAGATCGACGAAGAACCCGGAATTTCGTCCGGCTGTGGTGCGCCCAATACGGTCGGCCTCGACGAGTGCTATCGAGGCGGCGGGCGCCAGTTCGGCCATCCGCCGGGCAGCGCATAGCCCCGTGATTCCACCGCCGATAATCACCCAGTCGAATCGCCGTTCAGACGAGACGGTATCGGCGGGGCGAGGCGGCGGCAGACTTTCCCACCACCCGTTCACCCCATCCGGAGCCGGGAAGCGCGCGAATTCCAGGTTCGAGGCCATGAACGTTACTGCGCGTCGCGCAACAGGGGTTGAACCAGCCTGGAGAACGCGCTGCGCTCGTCTTCCGATAATGTGCCGAGCGGCGCCCGGGCGACACCAACAGGCGTACCTGCCAGCTCACATCCGTATCGAACGTATTGAATAAACTTCCCGCTGCGCTCCAGCAGTTCGAGCACAGGCAGCAGTTGGGCCATTAGCTTGCGGCCGGATTCGAAGTCATTGCGCTTTACGCACGCATCGAACAGCGCGGTGTGAGCTTCCGGCAGGAAATTGGACGCGCCTCCGACCCAACTCTTTACGCCCCAAACGAAGAACTCGAGCGCCTGGTCGTCCATGCCGCAGCTCAGCACCAGCCGGTCGCCGAAGTGCGTGGCAAGGTGATGCAAATGCGAAATATCGCCGGTGCTCTCCTTCATCGCGACGAAGTTCGGGCGTTCGAGCAGCTTTTCCAGCACGGCATCGCCAATATCCGTTCCGGTGCGGGCCGGGAAGTTATAAAGCATGATCGGCATGTCGAGACTGTCGTCCACCTTCAGCATGTGGGTCAGCAGTTCTTCCTGCGTCGGCTGGGCGTAGTACGGCGCGGCAAGCAGCAATGCAGGCAGACCTGCGCGCTTCGCTTCCTGCCCGAGGCGAATGACTTCATTCGTCGTAGTCGCGTTGATGCCGGCCGTCAGATACGTTTTGCCGCCTGCTGCTTCGGCTACGGTGTTGAACGTCCGGACACGCTCGTCGAAACTGAGCGCGTAGTATTCGCCCGTGGTCCCGCCGACTCCCAGACCCGCGACACGCCCCGCCAGCTTGGCCGCATGCTTGCCGAGCAATGCGTAATTGATTTCGCCGTCCGCCTTGAACGGCGTAACCAGCGGTGTATGTACTCCCTCGAAGCTCATGTTGGTTCTCTCTTCAAATAAGGAATGGCAACGTTTTCCGACGACTTGTCGAAGTCGTTTCGCTCTCTTGTGGGTTAAACGAGAGCGTCCGCATGCGAGTAAATCGGGAACTGGTTGCAGAGGTCTCGCACGCGGCCGCGCACAGCACGCTCGACCCGTTCGTCGCCGTCGGGCGCTTGTTCGAGTGCGGCCAAAACCTCCAGAATCATGTTTCCAATCTGCTCGAACTGCTCGGTCCCAAAACCGCGAGTGGTACCTGCAGGTGTGCCAAGCCGGATTCCCGAAGTGACGGTCGGGTTCTCCGTGTCGAATGGAATACCGTTCTTGTTGCAGGTGATGCCCGCACGCTCGAGTGCCTTTTCAGCCTGCGTACCGGTCAGGCGCTTCGAGCGCAAATCCACGAGCAGCAGGTGGTTGTCCGTTCCACCCGTCACGAGGTTCAGGCCACCCGACTTGAGAACGTTGCCTAGCGCATGCGCGTTACGCAGCACCCGGTCGATATACGCGGCGAATTCCGGACGAAGTGCCTCGCCGAATGCCACCGCCTTGCCTGCGATGACGTGCATTAACGGACCACCTTGCAGGCCTGGGAATACGGCCGAATTGATTTTCTTCGCAATGTCGCCGTGGTTCGTCAGGATGAACCCGCCTCGCGGACCGCGAAGCGTCTTGTGGGTAGTCGACGTCACCACATCGGCGAAACGAATAGGATTCTCGTGCCGGCCGGCTGCAACGATGCCCGCGATGTGCGCCATATCGACCATCAGTAGCGCGCCAACGCTATCGGCAATGTCGCGGAATGCAGCGAAATCCAAAGCGCGTGGATAAGCCGAATAGCCCGCGATAATCAGCTTAGGACGGTGCTCTTGCGCGAGCCGCCGAACCTGCTCGTAGTCGATGCGGTACGTATCCGGGCTTACGCCGTACTGGACAGCGTTGAACCACTTGCCGGAAAGCGCCGGGCGGGCTCCGTGCGTCAGGTGGCCGCCCGCATCGAGCGACATGCCCATCACGGTGTCGCCCGGCTTCACGAGCGCCAACATCACAGCGCCGTTCGCCTGCGCTCCCGAATGAGGCTGCACGTTCGCGTATTCAGCTTCGAAGAGGGCTTTGACGCGGTCAATGGCGAGCGCTTCTACCCTATCCACGTGCTCGCAGCCGCCGTAATAGCGCTTCGACGGGTATCCCTCGGCGTACTTGTTGGTCAGCACGGTACCCTGCGCTTCCATCACCGCAGCCGAAACGATGTTTTCGGACGCAATTAGTTCGATCTGCGTTTGCTGTCGGCGCAACTCCAACGCAATTTCTGATGCGATAACCGGGTCGCGGCTCTGGAGGGTTTCAGCAAAAAAGCGTGAGTTCTCGTTCACGTGTTCACTCCGGATCAAATCGTTTGAAGCAAGACTTGCAAGTACGACAGTTGACGCGGGCAATGGTCGATTCGCCGCGAACGAGACGGACTCCACTCGTTCCCGGCGAAATCGCCCTTTACCTACTGCTGCAACCAGTCCTTCAGCTTGTCAGGATGTGCGTCGACGAATTTCTTCGCTGCGCTCGCATAGTCGTTCGTGGTATTGCCTTCGTACTCGATCGATTCGACGTCGGCGAGCGTCAGCTTGAAATGCTTGAAGAAGACATCAGCACGGGGATACCTGGTTGCGAACTGTTTGGACGCGAAGGCGTGAACCTGCTCCTCGCCACCCAAGGTGCCTTTCGGGTCCTTCAGATAACGCATCTGCCACTTCTGGAAAAGCCAGTGGGGACTCCACACCGTGGCAACCACCCATTGCTTCGACTGATAGGCTCGCGAAACGCCAGCGAGCATGCCGGCCTCACTCGACGACTGCAGGTTGTAGCCGTTGAGGTCGTAGCCCTTGATGGTCTTTTCTGACGCCTGCATCAAGCCACCGCCCGGCTCAATGCCGTCGATCGTCCCATTCAGCCTGGCCTTGACGTCCGGCTTGTTGAGGTCGGAAATGGACGACAGTTCCGCCTCGGGAACGTACGCCGGCACGGCCCAGCCGTTCTTGCCTCCCGTGTAGATGACGCCGACATCATCCATATCGTTCTTGTACCTCGCGTAATAGGCCGCGTGGGTGACCGGCAGCCATCCGCCCACCATGATGTCGAGGTCGCCACGCGCGACGCCCTGATACTGAATGCCGATATCCGCCTGCACAAACTTGACCGGCTGCTGCAGCTTTGTTTCGAGCACGTATTTGGCCACGTTCGCAACGGCCAGCACGTCTGCCCAGTTTGTTACTGCCATCTTGATTGGTTCGGCCCCGACGGCAGACCCAGCGCCGACGCTCATGGCAACGACTGCCGATATCGCTACTTTCGCAATAAGCGACTTGAGCAGATGGCTTTTCATATCGCACTCCTACTTGAAGAGAAAATCATTGAAGATTCGATGGACTCGGCTAAACGACGGGCCCGGTACTTAATCTCGATACTGCATTTGCTGATTGCACCGCACCGGCCGTGCAATCAGCGGCAACAGGTGGTTTCCGTCAGGTGCGAGCCGCGGCGCCTGTGCCGGCTTTTGCTGCTCGCCCGTTGCGTTTTGCTTTGTTCGCCTTCATGCCGAAGCTTTCGGTCAGGCGGTCGAGCACGATGGCAAGCAATACGACTCCGAGGCCACCTTCGAAGCCGATCCCGATGTCGAGCCGTTGAATGCCGCTCAACACATACTCGCCCAAGCCACCGGCGCCAATCATCGATGCGATGACGACCATCGAAAGCGCCATCATGATGGTCTGGTTCACGCCGGCCATGATGGACGGCAGCGCGTTCGGCAACTGGATTTTCCAGAGAAGTTGCATGTCCGTGCTGCCAAAAGAGCGCCCTGCCTCCAGCAACTCTTCCCGCACCTGCCGGATACCCAGCGTGGTGAGACGCACGACGGGCGGCATGGCAAAAACGACAGTGGCAATCACGGCTGGAACACGTCCCAATCCGAACAGGATGACGGCCGGGATCAGATAGACAAAGGCAGGCATCGTCTGCATGAAATCGAGCAGCGAGCGCAAGACCACTTCTATCCTCTTGTTCCTTGCCCCCCAGATGCCCAGTGGCACACCAACGACCAGACTGAAGAATGTTGCGGCAATCACGAGCGCGAGCGTGGAGACGGTTTGAGTCCACAGTCCCATGTAATGGATCGCCGACAGCGCAATGCCCACGAACACCGCAAACACGATGCCGCGCCGCCATAGCGCGAAAGCCACGAAGATGACGAGCATGGCGACGTATGGGATGGCGCCTAGTCCGTCCTCCAACAGCTTGACCACTGCTCCTAGCGCCGCAGAGAATGCGTCGAAGCCGCCCCGGAAATGCTGAAAGAGAAAATTGACGGCGTCTTCCGCAAACTTGCCGATGAGTGACGAATTCATGCTGCCCTCCGTTCCATAACCTGCTTCAGTATCGTCCGGCAGGACACCACGCCTGCGAGCTTTCCGGCCGTATCAGTGACGGGTACGTCGTGTTCCTGACTCAATGCGATGGACGCGAGCTCGTGCAAGTCCGCATCGAGTGAAACCGCATTCACATCGCGGAGCAGCGCGTCCCGTACCGGACGCGTACCCGCCTTGTGAAGTGATGCTGGCGTGACACAGCCCTGATATCGACCTGCCCCGTCGCATACATAGCCGCATTCCATGCCGCTATCGATGAGATGATTGAGGTAACGCTCAGCGGACGTGCCGATGTCGCAAGACAGCAGCCTTCGGTCTACCCCGGTCATCAGCGTTGAAGCCCTGAGAAAGCGGGAGACGTCGACATTGCGGAAGAAGTCCCGCACGTACGCGTCGACAGGTGACTGGATAAGCTCGGCAGGTGTGCCGACCTGAATCAGACAGCCGTCCTTCATGATGCCAATCCGGCCGCCAATCTTGATGGCTTCTTCGATGTCGTGCGAAATGAAGACGATGGTCCGCTGTTCTTCCTTCTGTAGCCGCAAAAGCTCGTTCTGCATTTCGAACCGTATCAGCGGGTCGAGTGCCGAAAACGCCTCGTCCATCAGAAGCACCGAAGGGTTCACTGCCAGCGCACGTGCAAGGCCGACGCGCTGCTGCATGCCGCCGGACAATTCGCTGGGAAGCAGCTTTTCGTACGAGCCCAGACCGACTCGCGTCAGCGCGGCACGCGCGATTTCGTACCGTTCGGCCCTCTTCAGACCAGCGACCTCGAGTCCGTACGCGATGTTGTCGAGCACCGTGCGGTTCGGCAGAAGCGCAAACGACTGGAACACCATCGCCATCTTCTTGCGGCGAACTTCGCGCAGTTCCGAGGTGGACATCGGTGCGATGTCACGGCCTTCGAGAACCACCTGGCCGGACGTGGGTTCAATCAGGCGGTTGAGCAGTCGAACCAGCGTCGATTTACCGGAACCCGGCAGGCCCATCACCACGAAGATCTCGCCCGCCTTGACGGTGAGACTGACGTTATTGACTGCAACCATGTTGCCGGTCTTTTCGAAAATTTCGTTCCGACCGAGACCTTGCTTCACGAGGTCAACGGCACGCTCTGGCTTCGGCCCGAAGATTTTCGACAGATTCTTGACCGAAAGAATATCGGTCCCGGAGACTGCGATTGGTTTCGCTGCGGCGGAAGCGTCTTCCGCGTTGATTGCACCGGGATGGACTACCTCTCCTGGTGCGAACGTCAGGTTTTGGGCCATTCTGTCATCTCAACTGGCAGGTTCAAAAAATTGAAGCGCGTGACGTATCGACCTTTGCCGGGCCGCTACTTGCGTGTCTCGCTTCTTTTAGCCGCCTCCGAGCCAGTTTCATCGCAGAAGTGCGGATGCAAGAGCCGAAAGCAAACATCGCAGCGCCATGCAATTGAACGAAACGCTATTTTTCGGGGAGGACGCAGAATAATCATGCGCCGTCATCGCGTTCAATGGTGCCTAATGCATGTATTGCAGAGTAGCGCGTCAAATTGCACTACCCAGCTACATTTTCTGGGTACTTTTCCATACCTTTGGTAATGGGGCGCTTTTGTGTAGTTTTCGCAGAAAAGCGCGACTGCGCGTGGAATTCGTTTGAAGTCAAAGCGGGCGCGGGTTTGCGGCTGACCATTGGCGGCAGAAGGAACAATCCGAACATTCGAAGCTTACAAAGCTTGGGACACTGTATAGGGAATCTCCTAGGTCTATCGGAATCCTGCGTAACTTGCCTATCGAAAAACTGATGGAACGGAACGCGAGCAGAAAAAGTGCGACGAGCGAATCGATGCTGAGCTCGCGCTGAAGGCTGATCCGGATAGTCCCCGAAAGGGAGGGTTCCAGACTCCCTAAATCTCGCTGCGATCGTTAGAACCGGGAGTGTCATGGGCAATCGATATCGACGAAGCCGGATGATGCGACGATGCCGTCGAACGGTTGCAGCGCGACTCGCATGATCTAATCTTTCTCGACTGTCCGCCAAGGCGCGAACACACTGGACTCGAGGTGTTGCATTGAGTGCAGCAGCACGAGCCGTCGTTATACGTGTGGAAATGAAGCCACCCGCGCCATTCTTGATGCAGTCGAGGCCGCCCGATGATGGAAGCGTGGGCCGTGCATGTTTGCGGCATCGAGGATTAATTCAGAAGTGCGGCCGCTAAACACTTGCGGTTGGCCTTGCAAGCTCGCACAAAAAAGCCGACTCACGAGGATCGGCTTGTGCATTCGAGGAGGCTCTATCGATATTCATCAATCTCAACCGTGCCCCCCATGGCTTCCATCATTGTGCGAATATCGTCGGGCACATCAGGCACCCGGTCGCCGCTCTCGTTGTCCCAATAACAGAAGAAACGCATCTGTGCGCCCTTGTCTGCAAGTAGCTGGCGCAAGTCATCTCGCGGCAAGTTCAGGCGATTAATCAGATAGCGGAGATGCGGTTCCAGCGAGTCGCTACGGACGGCGGCCTTGCTTCTCAACCCCCATACGCCGGTACGCCCCGGCACGCTGCTCAACCGCCCCGACGGAGTCATAAACCGCTTCCCTTTGACAATCGCCGTGTCCGGCGAAACGCCGAAGTATCTGGTCCAAAGGTCTGGATCTAAATCATCCCCGGCTATCGAAAATGATGCATGTGCGAGTTGATGTACGTTCATCGTCTGAAAATCAGTTTGCACAGTCGTGCATATTGCCGATGATGTTTTTTCTAAATTCAACGTCTCCACTATCGTGCCAAATGACATTGTCATCGCCTCGCAGCTTGAGATCATATTTCATCGCATGAATCATGTCGCCAAACGTGTCGCGGTCATATCCCAGCATTTTCGCCGCATAGTTTGGATTGTTCGTGCTCGCGGCAAATTCAGCGACATCGCCGCTCAACGCATCAGGCACATACTCGAACGGCTGCGCGTCGCCAAGCAGTGTCGATGCGACTCTATTGCCCGCTCTGGCTGCGCGCGCAGGGACATAGGTGTGTCGTTGGTCTATCTGAAGTCACTGCCGGGTTGACAGCATCCAGATAATTAGCGTGCGACAGGCAGTCCGTACATGGGCGACCGCCCAAAATCTCCGCCTTTCGGGTTTCGGGGTTCCTGAAGAACTGGCGGGATTCAGCAATGGGGTGCGACTCAAATCCGGCGATCGCCGAGGCATCCTTGACGCTGACAGGATCAACGAGACTCCACAGCGGATTAATGTCCTTGTACGCATACGGATCGCACTGTGCATCCCGAAGGCTCCCAGTAGGACCGACGACCTTGCCGCGATAGACAAACTCGCGCATAGCGGACATAGCCGGATTCTAACGGAGTGTCGCGGCAGCAAGACACGAAACAGAAGCGCCGCGAAACGCGCACCGCGCGCAAGTTTTTGCTCAATGATGGGCTTAATTGATGGGCCGAAAAAACAAAAACCCCGTAACTCATTGAATTACGGGGTCTGCGCTATTGATTCTGGCGGAGAGAGGGGGATTCGAACCCCCGATAGGCTATTAACCTATACACGCTTTCCAGGCGTGCGACTTAAACCGCTCATCCATCTCTCCGGCGGGGAGCCGAATTATAGCAAACTTCGCGCCTTGCGCCACACCCCCGCCAGCGCCGCAAGGAAACGCCCTACGGATGCCGGATATAGTCGACCAGCGCGATCGTATAAGCGTTCGCTTTGCGATCGATCAAACTCACCCCGATCGCCACGAGAAACCCCGCCGGCACGCCGAACACGCCCGAGCTGATCGGCTCGATGCCGAACCAGCGCGCACCCGTGAAACCCGTCATCTGGGTGAAGAACGGATACGTCGACACGATGTAGTAGATGCACACGACGAGCCCCGCCACCATCCCCGTCACCGCACCGAGGCGCGTCGTGCGCTTCCAGAACACGCCCAGCACGAGCGCCGGAAACAGGCTCGACGCCGCCAGCGAAAACGCCGCCCCGACCAGAAACAGAATATTCCCCGTATTCAGCGACGCCACATACGAAGCGAACAGCGCGACACCCAGCAGCAGAATCTTCGAGATCGTCACGCGCCGCTGGCTCGACGCATTCGGATCGACCATGTGGTAGTACACGTCGTGCGACAGCGCGTTCGCGATCGTCAGCAGCAGACCATCCGCGGTCGAGAGCGCCGCCGCCAGCGCCCCCGCCGCGATCAAGCCCGACATCACATACGGCAGCCCCGCGATCTCGGGCGCCGCGAGCACGACCATATCGGGCTGCATCTGGATCTCACTCCAGCGCACGATGCCGTCGCCGTTCGTATCGGCGAGGCTGATCAGGCTCGGTTCGACCTTGCGCCATTGCATCAGCCACTGCGGCAGATCGGCAAATTGATGGCCGACCAGATTCGACAGGATCTCGTACTTGATCAGCACCGCGAGCACCGGCACGGTCAGGTAGAACAACGCGACGAAAAAGAGCGTCCACCCCACCGAGCGGCGTGCCGACGCGACCGAAGTCGTCGTGTTATAGCGCGTGAGGATATGCGGCAGGCTCGCCGTGCCAAGCGACAGACACAGCAGCAGCGACAAAAAGTTCCGCGCATGCGTGCCGCGGTCTTCATCGCCGACAGCAGGAAACGGTTCGTGCATCGGCACCGGGGCGGTCGCACGCATCAGCATGTCGTCGCGCTTCTGGCTCCAGACGATCTGCGCGGCGGCGGCATCGCGCGGAAACTGTTCGAGCGCGCGCTCGCGTTCCTTGATCTCGCGCAACGGACCGTTATGGCGCCGCAGGTCGTCGACCTCCTGCGTGAGCCGCTGCTTCTCGTCGATGAACGATTGCGGCAGCGTATCGAGCCGCATCTGCATCAGCGCGGCACGGCGTCGATAGTCGTCGCGCACGCGCTCCTCGAGCGGCGCGTCGCGCACCTGCTTCTCGAGCGCTTCCATGCGCTCCATCAGGCGCCCATAGCTGAATTGCGGCACCCAGCCGAGGCCGTCCTTGTGCGCGATCATCGACACCGGTATCAGCATCGCGAGGATCAGGATGATGTACTGCGCAACCTGAGTCCACGTAACGGCGCGCATGCCGCCCAGAAACGAGCACACCAGAATGCCCGCGAGCCCGCAAAAAATGCCGACCGCGAAATCGACGCCGATAAAGCGCGTGGCGATCAGCCCGACACCCTGGATCTGCGCGACCAGATAAACGAACGAGCACAGGATCGCGGCGAGCGCCGCGAGGCCGCGCACCGCGTTGCTCGAATAGCGCGTGCCGAGAAAGTCGGGACTCGTGTAGCGCGCCAGCTTGCGCACATACGGCGCGAGCAGGAACGCAACGAGACAATAGCCGCCGGTCCAACCCATCAGGTACGCGAGGCCATCGTAGCCGGTCGCGTAGATCGAGCCCGCGAGACCGATGAACGACGCGGCCGACAGCCAGTCGGCCGCGGTCGCCATGCCATTGAAGGCCGACGGCACGCGCCGCCCCGCCACGTAGTATTCGACCAGATCGGACGTGCGCGACAGCACGCCGATCACCGCATACACCGCGATTGGCACGAACAGGAACACATAGCCGATCCACACACCGGGACCGGTGCTGCGCTCGATGCGCCACATCACATAGACGAACAGCAGAAAGCCGAGCGTGTAGAACGCGTACGAGCGGATCAGCCGATGCGTGAGCTTCATCGGCTCAGCGTCCGCGCGCGGCCGGCGCGTCCGTGCCGACGTTGACTTCATCGTTCGCACCGCTGGTGGAATCCGCGGCGGGACCGCTTGCGGCATCGCGCTGCGAATCCGCTTCGAACGCGCGCTGCAACCGACGATCGGCGCGCTGCATCAGCACGATATAGACGACGATCAACGCGAGGTAGATCAGGATCGCGCCCTGCGCGCCAAAGTAGAACGGCAGGCTGAAGCCGCCAACGCGCACCCGCGCGAGCGCGGGCGCCAGCAACGGCACGACGAAGGAGACGAAGAAGCCGAGCGTCATCAGCACCGCGATCAGCGCGAGGTTGAAGCGCCAGTACTTGCGATGCGCGAGCGCCATCGCCGCCGAGACCGGAGGCGGTTCGGGCGGGGGGTTCAACGTGGCATGGGAGGATAGGTGCGGCGCGGCCATGCGCCTATGTATCAAAAAGGCAACGGCGAGGCAATTGGGATTGTCCGCGCAATGCCGTGATGCAAGCCGTCCGCTCGATTCACGGGTCTGCTCGATACACCGGCAAGTGTGTCGATCGACACACCGCCGCCGTCCGCGCAGACCCGCTTACAACGCTTTAAATCGACTCGCCGAGCTGGCCGAGAATCGCCGGGTTTTCCAGCGTCGACACGTCCTGCGTGATCTCCTCGCCCTTCGCGAGCGAGCGCAACAGACGACGCATGATCTTGCCCGAACGCGTCTTCGGCAGGTTCTCGCCGAAGCGGATGTCCTTCGGTTTCGCGATCGGACCGATCTCCTTGCCGACCCAGTTGCGCAGTTCGTTCGCGAGCTTGACGGCCTCTTCGCCTTGCGGACGCGCACGCTTCAGCACGACGAACGCGCATACCGCCTCACCGGTCGTCGCGTCAGGGCGGCCCACCACGGCTGCTTCCGCGACGAGCGGATTGGCGACCAGCGCCGACTCGATCTCCATCGTTCCGAGACGATGGCCCGACACGTTCAGCACGTCGTCGATGCGGCCCATGATCGTGAAGTAGCCGGTTTCCTTGTCGCGCACCGCGCCGTCGCCGGCGAGATAGAGCTTGCCGCCGAGCTCCTCGGGAAAGTAGCTCTTCTTGTAGCGGTCCGGATCGCCCCACACGTTGCGCAGCATCGCCGGCCACGGACGCTTGACCACCAGAATGCCGCCCTGCCCGTTCGGCACGTCCTGGCCCGTTTCGTCGACGACCGCGGCCATGATGCCCGGCAGGGGCAGCGTGCAAGAACCCGGCACGAGCGGCGTCGCGCCCGGCATCGGCGCGATCATGTGACCGCCGGTTTCGGTCTGCCACCACGTATCGACGACCGGGCAGCGGCCGCCGCCGACGTTCTCGTAGTACCACACCCACGCTTCCGGATTGATAGGCTCGCCGACCGTGCCGATGATGCGCAACGTCGACAGGTCGTAGCTCTTCGGATGCACTTTGGCGTCGGCCTCGGAGGCCTTGATCAGCGAGCGGATCGCCGTCGGCGCCGTATAGAACAGCGTGACCTTGTGTTTGGCGATCATCTGCCAGAAGCGCCCGGCGTCCGGATAGGTCGGTACGCCTTCGAACATGACCTGAGTGCCGCCGAGCGTCAGCGGTCCGTACGTGATGTAGCTATGGCCGGTGATCCAGCCGATGTCGGCGGTGCACCAGAACACGTCGGAAGGGCGCCAGTCGAAGGTCCACTTCAGCGTTTGCGCGGCCCACAGCAGATAGCCGCCGGTGCTGTGCTGCACGCCCTTTGGCTTGCCGGTCGAGCCCGACGTATAGAGGATGAAGAGCGGATGCTCGGCGTCGACCCATTCGGGCGCGCATTGGTCCGACTCACCCTGCGTGAGTTCGTGCATCCACAGGTCGCGTGCCCCGTCCCACGCGACCTTGCCGCCGGTGCGCTGGTACACGATCACGCTCTTGACCTTCTCGCAGCCGCCGAGCGCGAGCGCTTCGTCGGCGATGCTCTTCAGCGGCAAGGCCTTGCCGCCGCGCATCTGTTCGTCGGACGTGATCAGCGCGACCGCGCCGACGTCGACGAGCCGCTCGTTGAGCGACTTCGACGAGAAGCCGCCGAACACGACCGAGTGGGTCGCACCGATACGCGCGCATGCCTGCATCGCGACGACGGCCTCGATCGACATCGGCATATAGATGACAACCGGGTCGCCCTTCTTCACGCCGCGTTTTTTCAGCGCATTCGCGAAGCGCGATACGCGTTGCAGCAGATCCTGATAGGTGACGTTGGTGACGGTGCCGTCGTCTGCTTCGAACACGATCGCGACGCGCCCGCCGTTGCCGGCCTCGACGTGACGGTCGATGCTGTTATACGACGCGTTCAGCTGGCCGTCTTCGAACCACGTATAGAACGGAGCCTTCGATTCGTCCAGCACCTTCGTGAATGGCTTGTGCCAACTTAGCGTCTCCTTCGCAAGACGCCCCCAAAAGCCTTCGTAGTCGCGCTCCGCTTCGGCGGCAAGCGCCCGGTACGCGTCCATGCCGGAGATCGTGGCACCCTTCGCCGTGTCGGCGGAGGGCGGAAAAACGCGGCGTTCCTGAAGAACCGATTCAATCGCAGACATCGACAACCCCTTGGTGAAGATGAAAAACGGAAAACCTGTACCGGCGCGCATCGCGCGCGGGCCTTATCCTGTTCGAGCCGCCAAGAGCGGCGCTGTCTCCCACCTCGCCATGCCGTCAAACGCGCGCGCGTGCGGCATCGCAACATCCGTCTTGCAGGCATCCTGCTCGATCAACCCGCGTCAAGCTCAACCATAAGCGCCGCAACTTACCGGCCACTTACGCACATTGTGTTGATCCGCAAGCGAAAACCCTTAGATCGGGCGAGCCACCGACGTGCTTGAGCGTTGATCAGACGAGATGCGCGCGGAAAAGATCGCCCGTTCTACGGAGCGTTCCATGTTCACCCGCAGCACATCGCATGCCGCTGATGCGAACCCGTTGCACCGTCCGGTCGCCCGTCTTCGCACCCTTACGCCCGGTCGCACGGCCTCTTACAATGCTAACTGAACTAGCCGTCCGGATTCCAGCTTGAATCGCTACGCCCTGCTTCTCATTTCCTCGATGCTGCTGGTCGGCAGCAATGTCGGAATCGGTAAATCGATCGTCGCCTTCGTTCCCGTCCCGCTGTTCGCGCTGCTGCGTTTCGTCATCGCGATGGCCGTGCTATGGCCGCTCCTGCGCGTGACCAAACTGCGCCGCGTCAAACGCGACGAATGGATCAACCTGTTTTTACAAGCGCTATTCGGCACCTTCGGCTTCACGCTGCTGATGCTCAACGGCGTCGCGCGCACCAGCGCGGTCGCGGCCGGCGTGATCACGAGCACGATTCCGGCGGTCGTCGCGTTGCTGTCGTGGCTGCTCCTGAAGGAGCGGCCGGATGGCCGCGCGCTCGCGTCGATCGTGCTGGCGATCGTCGGCGTCGTCGTCATCAATGTCGCGCACGGCCAGGCGGGCGCGTTTGCGACGGCCGGCAGCGGCTCGCTCGCGGGCAACTTCATGGTGCTCGGCGCGGTGTGCTGCGAATCGCTGTACATCATCCTGTCGCGCCGCCTCACGCAGACGCTCGCGCCGATCGACATCTGCGCGTACACGCATCTGTTCGGCCTGTTGCTGATGCTGCCGCTCGGCGCCGGCGCGCTCGCGCATTTCGACTATCGCGCGGTGCCATCGAACGTCTGGATGCTGGTGCTGTGGTACGGGCTGTCGGCCAGCATCTTCTCGTTCTGGCTGTGGATGAAAGGCATCCGCCACGTGTCCGGCAGTCTCGCCGGCGTGTTCAGCGCGGTGCTGCCGGTCGCCGCGGCGCTCTACGGCATCGTGTTCCTCGGCGAACGGCCCACGCTCGCGCACGGCATCGCGCTCGCCTGCGTGGTCGCCGGTATCGGTCTCGCGAGCCTGAAGGCGCGCAGCGTGCCGCCGGTCGCATCGTAGTTCGGGCGTGGCGGGCGCGCTGCCCGCCGCAGAGCAGCAGATTCGACCGACGCTGTACAAGACGGCGCCCGACGCGAGTCTCGCGATCCTCCGATGGCCGCGCCCCGCACCGCCGTCGGCGCCTGGCCCGTGTTCCGTCACCCCCGCTTCATCTGACCGTTGCCTATGTCCGCTTCGCGACCCGCCTCCGCCCGTCCGCGCCGCCCTATGCGCGCGCTGCCCCACCTCGTATTCATGAGCCGTTGGCTGCAGGTGCCGCTGTATCTCGGGCTGATCGTCGCGCAGGCAGTCTACGTCGTGCTGTTCCTGAAGGAAGTCTGGCATCTGGTGTCCGACGCGATGAAGCTCGACGAAACCAGCATCATGCTCGTCGTGCTGGGCCTGATCGACGTGGTGATGATCTCGAACCTGCTGATCATGGTGATCATCGGCGGGTATGAAACGTTCGTGTCGCGCCTCGGCCTCGACGGCCATCCGGACGAACCGGAATGGCTCGATCATGTGAACGCCGGCGTGCTGAAAGTGAAGCTGTCGATGGCGCTGATCAGCATCTCGTCGATCCATCTGCTGAAGACCTTCATCAGCCCCGACCAGAACACGACGCACACGATCATGTGGCAGGTGATCATCCACGTCACGTTCCTCGTATCCGCGCTCGTGATGGCGCTCGTCGACCGCCTCACCACGCACACGCATCCCAAGCATTTCGAAGAGCCCGCGGCATTGCACGCCGTGGGCGGTATCAAGGTTTCCACTCCCCTGAAGGCGCAAGACTGACCGCACGCGCTGCGATCCGAGAATTCGCGCCTCCCCACTGAGCTAGCCATGACCGTCATCAAACAGGAAGATCTGATCCAGAGCATCGCTGATTCGCTGCAGTACATCAGCTACTACCATCCGCTCGACTACATCGAAGCGCTCGGCCGCGCATACGAGCTCGAACAGAGCCCGGCAGCGAAGGACGCGATCGCGCAGATCCTGACCAACAGCCGCATGTGCGCCGAAGGCAAGCGCCCGATCTGCCAGGATACTGGCATCGTCACGGTGTTCGTGAAGGTCGGCATGGACGTGCGCTGGGACGGCGCCACGATGAGCGTCACCGACATGATCAACGAAGGCGTGCGCCGCGGTTATCTGAACCCGGACAACGTGCTGCGCGCATCGATCGTGAGCCCGCCCGAAGGCGCGCGCAAGAACACCAAGGACAACACGCCGGCCGTGATCCACTACGAGATCGTGCCGGGTAACACCGTCGACGTGCAGGTCGCGGCCAAGGGCGGCGGCTCGGAGAACAAGTCGAAGTTCGCGATGCTGAACCCGTCGGACTCGATCGTCGACTGGATTCTGAAGACCGTGCCGACGATGGGCGCCGGCTGGTGCCCGCCGGGCATGCTCGGCATCGGCATCGGCGGCACCGCTGAGAAAGCGATGCTGATGGCCAAGGAATCGCTGATGGACCCCATCGACATTCAGGACGTGATCGCACGCGGCCCGAAGGACTGGATCGAAGAGCTGCGCGTCGAGCTGCACGAGAAGGTCAACGCGCTCGGCATCGGCGCGCAGGGTCTCGGTGGCCTATCCACGGTGCTCGACGTGAAGATCATGGCTGCGCCGACGCACGCCGCGTCCAAGCCGATCGCGATCATCCCGAACTGCGCGGCGACCCGCCACGCGCACTTCACGCTCGACGGTTCGGGCGTCGCCAGGCTCGAAGCGCCGTCGCTCGACGCATGGCCGAAGGTGCACTGGGAACCGAACACGGAAACCAGCAAACGCGTCGATCTGAACACGCTGACGCCGGAAGAAGTGGCCGGCTGGAAGCCGGGCCAGACGCTGCTGCTGTCGGGCAAGATGTTGACGGGCCGCGACGCCGCGCACAAGCGCATCGCCGACATGCTCGCGAAGGGCGAGAAGCTGCCGGTCGATTTCACCAACCGCGTGATCTACTACGTCGGCCCGGTCGATCCGGTACGTGACGAAGCGGTCGGCCCGGCAGGCCCGACCACCGCGACGCGGATGGACAAGTTCACCGAGACGATGCTCGCGCAAACGGGCCTCATTTCGATGATCGGCAAGGCCGAGCGCGGCCCGGTCGCGATCGAGGCGATCAAGAAGCACAAGGCCGCGTATCTGATGGCCGTCGGCGGCGCCGCGTACCTCGTGTCGAAGGCGATCCGCAGCGCGAAGGTGCTCGCGTTCGAAGACCTCGGCATGGAAGCGATCTACGAGTTCGACGTGCAAGACATGCCGGTCACGGTCGCCGTCGATTCGAACGGCACCTCCGTGCACCAGACCGGCCCGAAGGAATGGCAGGCCAAGATCGGCAAGATTCCGGTCGCCACGGCTTGATCAGTCGCAATTAGCGCCACTCGGATCGGTCGAAAAGCCGGGGCTGCGGTCCCGGCTTTTTTTTGCCCCGCATCACGCATGCGCAAGGCGCCGCACGCACGAGGCCGCAAACGCCGCCAAAACTTGTGTCGGATTCTTGGCTTTTTGGGGCATGGCGTTTATTGTTGTTGGAAATTCAAGGTCCCCGAAAAAGGAAATAACATGCAAGGCGACAAGAAGGTCATCGAATATCTGAACGCGCAGCTGAAGAACGAGCTGACCGCGATCAACCAGTACTTCCTGCATGCGCGGATGTACGGTCACTGGGGCCTCGATAAGCTCGGCAAGCACGAGTACGACGAGTCGATCGGCGAAATGAAGCATGCCGACATGCTGATCGAACGGATCTTCATGCTCGACGGTCTGCCGAATCTGCAGGACCTGCACAAGCTGCTGATCGGTGAGGAAACCAAAGAGATCCTCGAATGCGATCTGAAGCTCGAACAGATTTCGCAAAGCACCTGCAAGGAGGCGATTGCCTACTGCGAATCGGTGCGCGATTTCATCTCGCGCGAAATCTTCACGAAGATTCTCGACGACACCGAAGAGCACATCGACTGGCTCGAAACCCAGCTCGATCTGATCGACAAGGTCGGTATCCAGAACTACCAGCAAAGCGCGATGGGCTCGGTCGAGTCCTGAGCGAGGCACCTTGAAGCATCCCGCGAGGTAGCGGCGCGTGGGCGATATACTTGCGCGCTTGCTCGCGCTTTGCCCCTGGCTCCGCCTGTTTCTTCGACCACCACGTCACGCTCGTTTTCTTCACTATGCCCGTCCCCGCGCCGTCCCCGACTGTCCGCAGTGTTGCCGCTGGCGCCGCGTCGCAGGCACCGATCGGTATTTTCGATTCGGGGCTCGGCGGACTGTCGGTGCTGCGCGCGGTGCGCGCGCAATTGCCTGACGAGGCGCTGCTGTATGTCGCCGATTCGCTGTACGCGCCCTATGGCGAGCGTGACGACGACTTCATCACCGACCGCACGCTAGCGATCGGCGAATGGCTCGCCGCACGAGGCGCGAAGGCGCTGGTGGTCGCGTGCAATACGGCGACCGCGCAGTCGATCGCGCTGGTGCGCGAAAAGCTGCCGATTCCGCTAGTCGGCGTCGAACCGGGCGTCAAGCCCGCCGCACTGCAATCCAGGAGCCGCGTCGCCGGCGTGCTGGCAACCCAGGCGACGCTGCGCAGCGCCCGCTTCCAGGGACTGCTCGAACGCTACGCCGCCGATTGCCGCTTTCTCTGCCAGCCCGGGCACGGGCTCGTGCAGGCGGTCGAGCGCTGCGACGTCGGCTCGGCCGAGCTGCGCGCACTGCTGCGCAGCTACCTGCAACCGATGCTCGACGCCGGCGCCGACACGCTGGTGCTCGGTTGCACCCATTACCCGTTTCTCGACGCTGCGATCCGCGACATCGTCGGCGAGCGGCTCGCGCTGATCGACACGAGCGTGGCTATCGCTCGCCAACTCGAACGCGTGCTTGAGCAGCACGGCCTGCGCGCCGCCACGCCGGCCGCAAGCACGCCGCTACCACGCTTCTACTCCACCGACGACGGCATCCATCAGCAGCAACTGGCCGCCACACTGCTGCGGATCGAGGCTGCGGTCGAGCGCGTCTTGATACCCTCCCGCCGCACAGCCGCATCGGATTCCCGCGCCGCCTAGAGCCGGATCTCGCTCATCCGCTGCCCGCTCTTCGGACGAAATCCATTCTAAGAGGCTGGTTTTGTTACAAAAAATCGCAGACGACGCTTGTCAAACGAGCCAAACAAAATGATAATAATTCGCATTAACGTTAGCTGACGCCTGCCATGATCGTCTGTGTTTGCAAATCCGTTTCCGACCGCACCATCCGCTCCTCGATCGCGGACGGCATCGACTCGTTCGACGAGTTGCAGTTTGAACTTGGCGTCGCCTCGTGCTGCGGCAAATGCGAGGAATCCGTGCGCGACGTGATGCTGCAGAGCGGCGTGTGCGCGAGTCGTTGCGGTGTGGTCGAGCGTCATCAGCAAGTGCAGAGCATCGCCGAGGTCGTGCAGGTCACGTTCTACGAGCGCAAGGCGGCCTGAATTAGCTAGCGGGGCGCGGTGCAAGCCGTGTCAGTGTCCCAAAGCCCCTATACTTCATGCGCGTTTAATATAACGCTTAATGCGACATTGACAGTGCCGCATATCTGCAACACAACCGCAGTACAGTCCGCCGTACCGCGTTATCCCACTGCCGTCAGCAAGCCAGTGTTCGTACCAGCCAGCTACCCCGCTCTCCCCTTCGAAAGGAGTTCGAGATGGAATTGCTGATTGGTTTCGTGACTACTTTGTTCATTTCGCTGCTGATTTTCCGAACATGACGATGTCCTGTCCGCCGCGCCGCCCGAACGGTGCGCTGCCACCCTGACCATGCAGGCTCCGCACCCCGTTACCGCAGGCGCCCCGCTGGCGTCGTCCACCCGCCCGAATTCCCGCGTGCTGACGACCACCGCCGTGGTCGCCGCGGTACACGTCGCGCTGCTCGCCGTGAGCATGACGCTGCGTCACGAGCCCGTGCAGGTCGCGCTCGAATCGCACGTGATGACTGCCGAGTTGCTGCCGCCCGCACCGATCGCCGCACCGGCCGCGCTGCAATCGATCGCACCGCCGCCGCCTCAGCCGACGCCGCCCGTCCATACGAAGCCGAAAGTCCAGCCGAAGCCAGCGCCCACGCCAAAGCCGACTCCCACTCCGACTCCGTTGCCCGAGGCCGCTGCGCCGTCGCCGACGCCCGTCGCGGCGCCCGATCCGACACCACCCGCGCCTGCCGCACCGGCGACGCCGCCCGCCGCGGCAGCGCCCGCGATCGGCAAACAGACGATGGACATCAGTGCGCCAAAGAACGTGTCGCATCTCGATTGCAACATCGCACATCCGGACTACCCTGCGCTGTCGCGGCGCCGCGGCGAGGCCGGCACGGCGTATGTCCATTTCGTGGTCGGCCTGACCGGCAAGCTCGAAAGCATCGAGTTGAAGAAGAGCAGCGGCTTTAGCCGTCTCGACGACGCGGCCGTCGCCGCCATGCGCGCGAGCGCCTGCAAACCGTATCTCGAGAACGGCGAGCCCGTCAGAGCCGCGTACACCCAGCCTTTCAACTTCAATCTGACCGACTGAAGCAAGCTTTCAAAAACAAGGAATTGAGATGCAAGACTACGGATTGGCGCACGTGTGGACGCAAGGGGATTTCGTGACGCGCGGTATCGCGCTCGCACTGTTGATCATGTCGGTGATGTCGTGGAGCGTGATCGTCGTCAAGGGGTGGAATGTGGTGCGCCTGAAGCGCCTGACGAAGAACGCCGAGCAGGCGTTCTGGCATTCGGACGACCTCGCCGACGGCGTGAAGAAGCTCGGCGGCGGCGCCTCGACGCCGCATGACAATCCGTTCCTCGCGCTCGCGCTGTCGGGCCAGGAAGCGGCCGACCATCATCACCAGACGCAGCCGCATCTGCATGACCGCATGGACGTGTCGGACTGGATCACGCGCTGCCTGAAAGACACGATGGACGAAAGCGTCGCGCGCATGCAGAGCGGTCTCGCGATTCTCGCGTCGATCGGCAGCACCGCGCCGTTCGTCGGCCTGTTCGGCACCGTGTGGGGCATCTATCACGCGCTGCTCGCGATCGGCGCGAGCGGCCAGTCGTCGATCGACCAGGTGGCCGGCCCGGTCGGCGAAGCGCTGATCATGACCGCGTTCGGTCTGTTCGTCGCGATTCCGGCGGTGCTCGGCTACAACGCGCTGACGCGCGCCAACAAGGCGATCGTCGCGAAGCTGAGCCGCTTCGCGCACGGCCTGCATGCGTTCTTCGTAACGGGTGCCCGTCTGTCGTCGACCAAGCGCGGCGACGGCCTGCGTCTCGCGACCCGCGCCAACTGATCGACGAGGCACTCCAATGGCAATGAGCCCTTTCGCCGGAGACGATGACGACGGCCTGATGAACGAGATCAACATGACGCCGCTCGTCGACGTGATGCTGGTTCTGCTGATCGTCTTCATGGTGACGATTCCGGTGATCCGTCACGCGGCCAAGATCGATCTGCCGCATGCGAGCAGTCAGAAGGAAGACACGAAGCCCGCGCAGGTGACGGTGTCGATCGACGCGGACGGCAACGTGCTGTGGGACAGCACCAAGGTCGACGACGCAGCGCTCGCCGCGAAGATCGCCGCGGCCGCGCAGGCGAGCCCGCAGCCGGAACTGCATCTCGATGCGGACCGCAAGGTGCCGTACGAGAAGGTCGCTCAGTTGATGTCCGCCGCGCAGGCTGGCGGATTGACGAAGATCGGCTTCGTCACGCAGCCCAAAGCGAAGTAACGGGTCGCGTGGCACGCGAAGCAGAACGCTCGTCCACGCGAAAACCCGTTGAAACACGGCCAGAAAGTAAAAGGCCTTCATCGTCGGATGAAGGCCTTTTTTGTGCGCGCTCGGCGCCTTCGGGCGGCGGGATCATTTGCCATCGGCCGAAGACTGATAGCTCTTATCACCGCATGCGAGGGCCGTGGTCGACACGGACAACGCGGTCAGCCCTATCAGGCCCGCTATGATAGCGGCCATGAGTTTTCGCATAGGAGACTCCTTAGCGAAAGGGATTTCACTATATTCCTGTGCGCGCGCGCATTCAAGCAAACGGCCATTGAAAGTAACCATAACAGGCCACGCTTAAATGCTAAAAGCGATTTGCGAAGCGCGATAGCGGCCGCAGCGTACCGTGCGACTCTTGAGTTTCCTCAAGCGCCTGATTAAGCCACCGTCGACGCAACCGGAGCCGCCGCCGCAACCGATGCCTGCGCCACCGTTTTGTTGCCGTGCGCAGGACACTCGCCCATGATGTGCTTACCTTCGTCGGGATCGAGCATCTCGACCAGATAATCGACGAACGCGCGCACGGCCGGCACCATGCCCTGACGCGATACGAACACCGCGTACAACTGCGGCGTCGGAAAACTCCAGCCCGGCATCACGGGTGACAACAGTCCCGCCCTCAACGCGGCGCCATACATCATCTCGGGCAATGCGGCGATGCCGACACCGGCCAGCACCGCCTCGCGAATCGTCATCAGATCGGCGGTCACGAGACGCGGCTCGTGCTCGTGAGCATGGCGCGTACCGTCGGGCGAGATCAGGTTGTACACGTGGCGGCCGTCGCTCGTCGGCACATCGAGTGTTTCGAAGCGGTTCAGGTCGGCCGGCGTCAACGGCGGCGCATTCTGCTGCAGCAGGCTCGGCGCGCCGACCAGCATCTGCTCGGTGCGCCACAGCGGCCGCACGACGATGTTCGCGTTTTCCGGCGGATCGGAACGCACGCGCAGCGCGACGTCGATCGAATCCTCGAACAGATCGACCACGCGATTGGTCACGCGCATCACGACGCGCACTTCCGGATAGCGGTGCATGAATTCCGGTAGGATCGTCGACAGAATCGTCTGCGAGATCGTGACCGGCACGCTGACGCGCACCGTGCCACGCGGCGACGAGCGCAGCTGCTGCACGACATTGACCGCCGCCTGCGCTTCGCTGAGCATCGCCTGACAGTGCTGGTAGAACAGCTGCCCCGCTTCCGTCAGCGCGAGCTTGCGAGTGGAACGCTGCAACAGCCGCACGCCGAGCGACGCCTCCAGCTCCGTGAGCCGGCGCGACAGGCGCGACTTCGAGATGCCCAACACCCGCTCGGCGGCCGAAAATCCGCCATGTTCGACGACCTGCGAAAAGTACATCAGGTCGTTCAGGTTGTGTGAATCGATCTTCATCTCATCGTTCCATAAACAGAACAATCCATTGCTGAGGGGCGGCTGGCACCGCGAAAAACGGTCCCTATAATAGCTCCATGTTTCAGAAATAACGCTATTCCCCATTTTTCGAGGTGATATTGATGACTACGTCACGCACGATCGAACGCACGTTTCCGTCGGTTCGCACGGTGGAAGGCGGCGGATTCGTCGTTCATCGACCGTTTCCGACGCGTCTCCTGATGGACTTCGATCCGTTCCTGCTGCTCGACGAAATGGGGCCGGTCGACTATGCGCCGGGCGAGGCCATCGGCGCGCCCGATCATCCGCATCGCGGCTTCGAGACGGTCACCTACGTGCTCGAGGGCCAGTTCGGCCACAAGGACTCGGCGGGTCATTCCGGCACGCTGCACGCCGGCGACGTCCAGTGGATGACCGCGGGCGCGGGCGTCGTGCATAGCGAAATGCCCGACCCGGAATTCACGCGCACCGGCGGGCGCGTGCACGGCCTGCAGTTATGGGTGAACCTGCCGCGTCGCGACAAGATGATCGCGCCGCGCTACCAGGAGATCCCGTCGGCACGCATCCCAGTCGCGACGTCCGAAGACGGCCGGGTGCGCGTCAAGGTCATCGCGGGCGAAGCGCTCGGCATCAAGGCCGCTATCGAAACGCGTACGCCGATCCTGTATCAGCATTTCTCTCTGCAGCCGGGCGCGACGATCCGCCAGCCGGTGCCGGCCGACTATCGCGTGTTCGCGTATGGGCTGTCCGGCAAGGGCGTGTATGGCGAAGGCGACGCGCGCGCCGACCTCGACGCGCGCACGATGGTCGTGTTCGCCAACGACGGCGACACGGTGACCATCACGGCCGGCGACGAACCGCTCGAAGTGCTGCTGCTCGGCGGCGTGCCGCTGAAGGAGCCGGTGGTGCGCTATGGCCCGTTCGTGATGAATACCGAGGACGAGATCCGTCAGGCGGTGGTCGACTATCAGGCCGGGCGGATGGGCGCGATCACGCATTGACCGGCTAACGCGCGCCGCCAGATCGCCCCTCTCGGGGCGCGAACACTGGTAAATTCGGTCACAATATCGGCTCATGTCGCGCGAGCCGCGTTGATTGCAACAGTCCGAGGCGCGCGACCCAATATGATCGCTATCACAGGAGCGCGCATGGCAGAGCCCACCGTCACCGCCCACATCGGTTCGACGAATTTCCAGGTCGTGTTCGACGACGGCAAGCACACATGGATTGCCGACGAACCGGAATCGCTAGGCGGCGGCGACCGCGGCCCGACACCGGTCTCGCTGCTGCTGTCGAGCCTCGGCGCGTGCACGTCGATCACGCTAAAGATGTACGCGCAGCGCAAAGGCTGGCCGCTCGCGAGCGTACGGGTCAAACTGTCGATGGAAACCGGCGACGCGGGCTCGACGATCGACCGTCAGATCATGCTCGACGGCGAACTGTCCGACGAGCAGCGGGAACGGCTTTTGCAGATTGCCAATGCATGCCCGGTGCACAAGATCCTCACGCACACGATCTCGATCCGCTCCGCGCTCGCCGTCGCTTAACAGGCGCACCAGACGATGCATAGGACGGTCGGACGTCGCCCGTTCGGGCCACGGGCATTGCAATATTTTCATAGGACGCAGTCGACTTGAATTTCGAACACCTCATTCAGATCAACGATCCGTTGAATCCCCTCGTCGAATCGATGACCCGCGAGCAGTTGTGGGAAGGTCTCGTGTTGCGCGCCGAGCAGCCGCAACTGTTCGTGATGGGTCTCGACAGCTGCACGATCCTGTCGCGCGACGGCAATGTGCTCGAGCGTGAGTTGCACTACGGCCAGGCCACCGTGCGCGATCGCGTCACGCTGCAGGAAAGCGACAGCGTGCGCTACGACATCCTGCCGACCGCCGAACACGTTGGCGGCTCACTGACGATGACGATCGAGCAACCCGACGAACTGCAGTTGTTCCTGCGCTTCGAGTACGCAACCACGCTGCCCGTCTCGACGACCGATCAGGACGCCGTGCGGACGCAGGAGATCGTCAAGTCCGCATATCGCGAGAACGATATCGACACGGTGAGACTGATCCGCCAGTACGTCGCGACCAAACAGGAACCGGGACCGTTGCACTGAGAAACCGCGCGGGCGTCTCGCCCGCGCCGCTGCGGGGCCATGTCCAGGATGGCCCCAAGGTCGTCGTCTAGCCGCACATTTCATTCAGCTATCAAAAGTCGAATCCGATGAATTTCTCGCCCTTGTAAATAGGAATAGTTATCATTTAGAATCATCCCATCGAATCGACGAACAGGCTAGAACGAATGACCGATATGACTCGCTCCACCACGCTCAGCCTGCGCCGCTCGGCGGCCGCGCTAACCAGCCGCACGAAGCCGTCGACGACGACCGCGCAAGCGGCGAAGCCCACCGCGGAACGCACCGCCGGCCAAGGCGAGACGGCGGAACGGGTCGTGCGCAGCGACGCGCTGCTGCAAGGCCATAGTCACATCAGCATCGTGCACAACGGCGAGACGTACCAGTTACGTGCGACGCGCCTCGGCAAGCTGATCCTGACGAAGTAGCAACGCAACACGAAGTAAGTACCGGGTATTGTGGGGACCACCTCCCCGAGAGGTGTTAGGCATTAGCCAGCCACGACGGCTTGCACGCGAGAACTAGACCCCTTCGTGCAGACACCAAGCCAGCCGTCGCAGCAAGCCAGGCCGTTTTTTTGGTTCCCACTCGAAAGCGGCTGCGCAACGACGCACATCGCTGAAGATGAAAATGAAAAAGCCGTGGGATGTTGCCATTCCACGGCTTTTTCTTTGCGCTTGCGCCAGCGTTCGCACCGAACACAGGCCAAACACTTACTTCGACGCCCAGCCCCAGAACATCAGCCACCACGCGCTATTGACGACCGCCAGCGCCGCGACGAACCACAGCATCGCCAGTGCGCGCTGCACGAAGCGCTCGCTATAGCGACGCGTGACGAGCCACGCGAGCCATGCGCTCCACGCGCTGGCAATCACGAGAATCGCGATGCGCAGATCCGCCGCCCACCACAGTGACACGTGCTCGGCGCGCAGCAGCGACAGCGTCGTCGCCGACAAACCGAGGAACACACCCGCGCCCGCAATCGGAATCAGCCCCTGCGTCAAGTGATGCAACCGCGTTGCGTTGAAGCGCCCGAGCATGCGCGTGGCGCCCGTCAGCAACAGCAGCAGCGCGGTGCCATAGACGAGCGCCGTCGCGAGGATGTAGCCGATCAGCAGCGAGCCGTCGAGCCACGAGAACACGTCGTTCTGGTCGGGGTAATGCGTGAACAGGAACCACGGGGCATTGGTGTCGAGCGGCCACGTGATGTCGTGATCGACGAGCCAGGTCGCCGCGAACATCTTCAGGTCGATGAACCAGCGCGACGCGGTCCAGTGGAACGCACCGATCGCGATGCCGAGCAGGCCGTACAGGATCAGCGCGGTGTCCCACGGATTCGCCTTTTTGTCGCCCAACTGCACGACTTCCGTCGACGGCTTGCGCCACGTCAGCTCGATCGCATCACGGTGTCCGCTGCAGCGGCCGCACATATGGCAGTCGGCCGCGCCCTTCATGTTGCGCAACGGCACGAGCGGCGCGCAGTTGATCGGAATCACCCGGTGCCCATGCTCGCCGTTGGTGTACGAACGGCGCCACGCGTCTTCGTCGACCTTGTAGTGAAACGGCGCGAGGCGCGCCAGAAGCGAAAAAACCCCGTTGACGGGGCACAGGTATTTGCACCAGACGCGCTTCTCGCGTCCGTACAGCAGACCGATCACGATGGCCGCGAAAGTCGAGCCGCCGAGCACCAGCAGCACCGCCTTCGGATACTGGTAGACGCTCACCATCTGGCCGTAGATCGTCGTGATTCCGAACGCAACGAAGGGCCAGCCGCCCCAGCGCATCCAGTGCGGAATCGCGCGGCCGCGGCCGTACTTGCTCGCGAACTCGGCGAGCGCGCCCTCCGGGCACAGCACGCCGCACCAGACGCGGCCGAGCATCACCATCGACAGCAACACGAACGGCCACCAGATGCCCCAGAACACGAACTGCGCGGCGAGCGTCAGGTTGCTCCACAGATGCGCGGTATCGTCCGGCAGCGGCATCAGCGCGGGCGCGATGATCAGCAACGCGTACACCGCGACCACGACCCATTGGATGCCACGAATCACCGCGCCATGGCGCTGCATCCACTGGCCGACCGCCGCGAGGCGCCCCGGCCGCGAAGCCATCACGGCGCTCATGCCGCGCGCCCTGCTGTTTGCTGCGCGGGCTTGCGAGTGGCGCGGCGCAACAGCAGATAAACGACTGCCCAGTAGACGGCATAGGCAAGCAGATTCATCAGTGCCGGATGCGCACGGTAGCCGGTCAGCGTCGCGACGAGCGAACCGAAGGTGCTCGAATCATCGAGGATCGCCGACGAATTCCACAGCTGGTCGACGAGCGTCGGCAGGATTTCCTTGTCGATCAGCTTGTCGATGCCGGTCTGGAACAGCCCCGCGCCGAGGAACAGCAGCATGATTTCGGTGACGCGGAAAAAGACCCGCCACGAGATGATCTTGCCGCCGAGCTGCAACACGTAGAAGGTCAGGAATGCGAGCGCGAGACCGATCGCGACAGCGAGCATCTGGCTGCCGTCGACATGACCCGACTGGCCGAAGCCGAGGCCGTACAGGAAGATCACCGTTTCGCTGCCTTCGCGCGCGATCGCCAGCGCGACCAGCAGCGCGACACCCCACCAGTTCGAATCGCGCTTGCTCTTTTGCAGCGACTGTTCCATGTCGCGCTTCAGCGTGCGGCCGTGCTGCTTCATCCACAGCACCATCTGCACGATCAGCACGCAGGCGATGAGCACCATCGCGGTCTGGAAGTAATCCTGCGCGTCACCGGAGAGCACCTCGGTGAAGCCGACCAGCGCCGCGCCGAGCGCGACCGCCGCGATCACGCCGGCCGCCAGGCCGCCCCACAGGTACGGCAGGCCGCGGCGCGCGTCGTCGTCGCCATTTTTCAACCACGCGTACAGGATGCCGACAACCAGCAGCGCTTCGACACTTTCCCGCCACACGATGAACAGAATCTGACCCATTCAAGCTCTCCCTTCGATCCTTCTACTGCCCGCTTCCGTTGTCTCGCTCGAACGACAGCACCCGCTTCCCGCGGCGCTCGCCGCCGATCGAGACCACTGCTTACTTCGCGACGATCACGCCCTGCGCCTGCTGGTGAAAGTCGTCGAAAAACTTGTATTCGCCCGGCTCCAGCGGGGCGATCACGACGAACGAATCGGCGCCCGGCGCCAGCACCTTCTCTTTACGCAATTGCACGCTTTCGAATTCCGCCGCGCCCTTGCCGGTGTTACGCACTTCGATCTTGATACGCTGCCCCGCGGGCACTTCGATGCGGGCCGGATTCAGCTTGCCGTCGTTCATTTCGAGCTTGAAGGTCGGCAGGTCGGCTGCGTGACCCGTGGCCGCCAGGCAAAACGTGGCGGCAAGCATCGTGATTTTTCGGTTGATTCCCATTGCCCTTTCCGGAAAACGCGACCCGCCGACGCCGGGTATCACACCGACTGTCCGCGCGCCGTCTGCTGCATTCACTGATACGTCGAGCGACCGCGTTTGCATCGCGCGTCGATCAGTAACCGCCC
This sequence comes from Paraburkholderia sp. BR10954, assembly GCF_040965775.1. Taxonomy (NCBI): domain Bacteria; kingdom Pseudomonadati; phylum Pseudomonadota; class Betaproteobacteria; order Burkholderiales; family Burkholderiaceae; genus Paraburkholderia; species Paraburkholderia sp. BR10954. The sequence continues at coordinate 13,637 of NZ_JBFRCK010000010.1, read as the reverse complement.
TTCTTGCCGATGCCAGCGAAGGTGAAGTCATATTCGAGCGTGATGGGCTTGAACCACGGACCCACGCCGGTTTCCTTGTCGACGTGGCGGCCGAACGCCATGTGGCCCATCTGCATCGGCGGTTCGACGATCAGCTTCAGGTGATACTTGCCCGGGCCTTGCAGCTTGACGTTGTCGCCGTAGTGCGGACCGTCGTTCGCGACCATCGCCATCAGGTCGCCCTTCAACGGCTGGTTCGAGCCGGCCTTCGTCAGTTCGTAGCGCACCTGCAGATAAGGCATCCAGTCGCCTTCGGCGAAACCGGTCGGATTGTTCTTGACCGCGTGAATGTCGGACTCGAGATGGATGTCTGAATCCGACGCCTTGCGCATCATGCCTTCGGGCTCCATCGTGATCGGCTGCAGGTAGACCACGCCGATTTCCATGCCACCCTGGATCTGCTGCTTGCCGATCGGATATTCGGCGGCCGAGGCCGACAGCGCCGCGACTGCGGCTACCGTTGCCGCGCCACCTCGCACAAAGGAAGAAATCCGCATTGATGCTCCTTGTTTTTATCAGACTGGAATCGATTTCATTGAAACACGGGGCCGCAAGTCAGATGTGAATTTAAATGCGAACCATTCTCAATATTGGTTGAGTTTATCATCGATCGCTGATGAGGACAAACCTGTTAGTGCGCTCGGCCTCATGCCAACATGGTTTTAAGGTTCGCTTAAGAGAATCTTTGTGTGTCGAGGAAGGTGGGACGGAATTCGTCACGACCCAGGTGACCGCTCCGGACGGCTCCCGCGGGAGCTCAGGTACTGGCCAATGAGAAAGGGCGTGGCGAGCGGCCGCGCCCTTTCATGGTGAACAAAGCGGTGGAGGGAAACTTCAATTAGTCGACGCCCGACACGTGATCGCCGACATTCGCGCCGAACACGCGCTGACGCAGCAGCGCCAGTTGGTCGCGGGTCTGCGCGGCTTTCTCGAATTCGAGATTCTTCGCGTGCTCCATCATCTGCTTTTCGAGGCGCTTGATTTCCTTGGCGAGTTGCTTCTCGGACATGTCCTCGAACTTCGCGCGGGTCTGCTGCTCCTTCAACTCGGCGCGCGCTTCGTCGACGTTGTACACGCCGTCGATGATGTCGCGAATCCGTTTCACGACCCCACGAGGCGTAATGCCGTGCGCGGCGTTGAACGCGATCTGCTTGGCCCGGCGCCGCTCGGTTTCGTCGATCGCGCGACGCATCGAGTCGGTGATGTTGTCCGCGTAGAGGATCGCCTTGCCGTTCACGTTACGCGCCGCCCGGCCGATGGTCTGGATCAGCGAACGCTCCGCGCGCAGGAAGCCTTCCTTGTCCGCGTCCAGAATCGCGACCAGCGACACCTCGGGAATATCGAGGCCCTCACGCAGCAGGTTGATGCCGACCAGCACATCGAACGCGCCGAGACGCAGATCGCGGATGATTTCGACGCGCTCGACCGTGTCGATGTCGCTGTGCAGATAGCGCACCTTGATGCCGTGGTCGGCCAGAAACTCGGTGAGCTGCTCGGCCATCCGCTTCGTCAGTGTCGTGACGAGCACCCGATCGCCGGCCTTGATGCGCTCGTTGATCTCGCCGAGCACGTCGTCGACCTGGCTGCGCGCCGGCCGCACCTCGATTTCGGGATCGACGAGGCCGGTCGGGCGCACCAGCTGTTCGGCGACCTGCCCCGACGTCTTCTTCTCGTAATCGGCGGGCGTCGCCGACACGAACACGACCTGGCGCATCTTGCGCTCGAACTCGTTGAACTTGAGCGGCCGGTTGTCGAGCGCCGACGGTAGCCGGAAACCGTAGTCGACGAGGTTTTCCTTGCGCGCGCGGTCGCCGTTGTACATGCCGTTCAGCTGGCCGATCAGCACGTGCGATTCGTCGAGCATCATGATCGCGTCGGGCGGCAGGTAATCGACGAGCGTCGGCGGCGGCTCGCCCGGCGCCGCGCCCGAGAAATGCCGCGAATAGTTCTCGATGCCCTTGCAGAATCCGAGCTCCTGCAGCATTTCAAGGTCGAAGCGGGTGCGCTGCTCGAGCCGCTGCGCCTCGACGAGCTTGCCTTCGCTATAGAAGAACTCGAGCCGCTCGCGCAGTTCGGCCTTGATCGTTTCGACCGCGCGCAGCACGGTGTCGCGCGGCGTCACGTAGTGCGACGACGGATACACGGTAAAGCGCGGAATCTTCTGCCGCACGCGACCGGTGAGCGGATCGAACAGCTGCAGCGTTTCGACTTCGTCGTCGAACAGCTCGACGCGCACCGCCATCTCGGCGTGCTCGGCCGGGAAGATATCGATCGTATCCCCCCGCACGCGGAACGAGCCGCGCCGGAAGTCGGCTTCGTTGCGGCTGTACTGCATCGCGATCAGCCGCGCGATGACATCGCGCTGGCCGAGCCGGTCGCCGGTGCGCAGCGTCAGGATCATCTGGTGGTATTCGGACGGATTGCCGATACCGTAAATCGCCGACACCGTCGCGACGATCACCACGTCGCGCCGCTCCATCAGGCTCTTGGTCGCCGAAAGCCGCATCTGCTCGATATGCTCGTTGATCGACGAGTCTTTCTCGATGAATAGATCGCGCTGCGGCACGTACGCTTCCGGCTGGTAGTAGTCGTAGTACGAGACGAAGTACTCGACCGCGTTGCGCGGAAAGAACTCGCGAAACTCCGAGTACAGCTGCGCGGCGAGCGTCTTGTTCGGCGCGAACACGATCGCCGGGCGGCCGAGCCGCGCGATCGTGTTGGCCATCGTGAAGGTCTTGCCGGAGCCCGTCACGCCGAGCAGCGTCTGGAACGCGAGACCATCGCCGACGCCTTCGACAAGCGTCTCGATGGCCGTGGGCTGGTCGCCGGCGGGCGGATACGGCTGGTAGAGCTTGAACGGCGAACCGTCGAACGTGATGAATTTGGATTCGTCGAGCGTATCGTCGGCTTCAGTCAGATGGTGTTCGGACATGAGGGGCGGCACCGGCCTTGGGCAAAGAATCATTCTAACGGGTTGCGGAAAGCGAAGATCGAGCGGGGTTACGTAGGGGGCGCTGGCCGTGCGGGCGGCGGCGTGTCATGGCCCTTTGCGGACTTGTGCGCGAGGCGAAGGACAGCGCACCTTGGCCGGGTCGCGCGGTCGAAACCGCCCCGTGCGCTCAACTTCCTTTCTGCCACATGGCTCCCAGTGCCTGTTTTTCAAGCAAATAATTGCCCTTGGGCCATCTGGTCGTCCGAAAAAAGCGCCCGGATTCGTTACAATGCGAAGTTGCGCTCGCTCGCCGCTGTCCATAGGCCGTCCCCGATTTTCGCGTTTCGTCGAACTCACGCCGCACACGCGAAACGCCGCCGACGCTCCAGATGAGGCCGCCCGCGCGCGAAGCCGCCCTCTTTTCACTACTGCTGCCCACCCATCATGTCTCTGTTCTCCGCCGTCGAACTAGCTCCCCGCGACCCGATTCTGGGCCTGAACGAAGCTTTCAACGCCGATACGCGCGCCACCAAGGTCAACCTCGGCGTTGGTGTGTACTTCAATGAAGAAGGCAAGATTCCGCTGCTGCGCGCCGTGCGCGAGGCGGAACAGGCCCGCGTCGATGCCGCGCTGCCGCGTGGCTATCTGCCGATCGAAGGTATCGCCGCTTACGATGCCGCCGTGCAAAAGCTGCTGCTCGGCAACGACTCGCCGCTGATCGCGGCCGGCCGCGTCGTCACGGCGCAGGCGCTGGGCGGCACGGGGGCGCTGAAGATCGGCGCGGACTTCCTGAAGCGCGTGAATCCGAACAGCAAGGTCGCGATCAGCGACCCGAGCTGGGAAAACCATCGCGCGCTGTTCGAAGGCGCGGGCTTCGTCGTCGAATCGTATCCGTACTATGACGCGCAGACGCACGGCGTGAACTTCGACGGCATGCTGAATGCGCTGAACAGCTATGCGGCGGGCACGATCGTCGTGCTGCACGCGTGCTGCCACAACCCGACCGGCGTCGACCTGAGCGTCGAACAGTGGAAGCAGGTCGTCGAGGTCGTCAAGGCGCGCAATCTCGTGCCGTTCCTCGATATCGCCTACCAGGGCTTCGGCGACAACATCGAAGCGGATGCGGCAGCCGTGCGTCTGTTCGCGGCGCAGGAACTGAACGTGTTCGTGTCGTCGTCGTTCTCGAAGTCGTTCTCGCTCTACGGCGAGCGTGTCGGCGCACTGTCGATCATCACCTCGAGCAAGGAAGAAGCGGCGCGCGTGCTGTCGCAACTGAAGCGCGTGATCCGCACCAACTACTCGAACCCGCCGACGCACGGCGGCTCGGTGGTCGCGGCCGTGCTCGCGTCGCCGGAACTGCGCGCGACGTGGGAAAGCGAACTGGGCGAAATGCGCGACCGTATCCGCGCAATGCGTAACGGTCTCGTCGAGCGCCTGAAGGCAAGCGGCGTCGATCGTGACTTCAGCTTCGTGAACGCACAGCGCGGCATGTTCTCGTACTCGGGTCTGACGGCTGCGCAAGTGGAACGTCTGCGCGAAGAGTTCGGCATCTATGCGGTCAGCACCGGCCGTATCTGCGTGGCTGCGCTCAATACGCGCAACCTCGACGTCGTCGCCAACGCGATTGCTCACGTGCTCAAGTAAGGCAATTCACCGCGCGGAGGTTTGCCGCGCCAGTGCAGCAGCATCGCCGCTGCAACTGTCTGTAGAAACGGCGCCCTTTTCAGAAAAGGGCGCCGTTTTTTATGCCTGACGGACTGTCCGTTCGGCCTTGCCGGCGCGGCGTCGGGTTTCTCCGCGAAGAATCAGCGCGAGTCCCGATGAATATCGTGCGTGACGAACCCGGCATCGTTCTGCGGCATATCGAGCCAGTCGGGCTGTTCGAGTGAACGGACAATATCTTCGAGACCGCTTCGCCAATGCTCGCGCATCGTCGACAGACCGAATTGAAAGTCCTTGTAGTGTCCTTCGTATTCCTTGTGCCGGTAGATCAGGTGAATCACGTTGTAGCGCTTCGAGCACGACAGATCTTCGGCCAGCTTGCACCATGGATCGTCGCGTTGCTCTTCGGGCACACGGTCCAGCACCTCGCGCAGTACGTGACGGAAACGCTGCGAACGCTGCAGCATGTCGGTCACGAGACGCGTACGGCTCGAATACTGGATGTCTTCCATGCGCCCCTGCACGTCCGTGATGTTGTCCGGCACCGGCCCGATCGCGCTCCATAAATCGACCTGAAACGCGAGCGTATCGCGACGCGGTGTGGTCTGGAGCACCTCGTAGAGCGGCGTATTCGACATCAGGCCGCCGTCCCAGTAAAACTGACCGTCTATCTCGACGGCCGCGAAGCCCGGCGGCAACGCGCCCGACGCTATGAAATGCTCGGGCCTGAGCGTGGTGTGCGTATTGTCGAAGTACGCGAAGTTGCCCGTGCCGCAATTCACCGCGCCCACCGACACGCGTATTTCCCCGGAATTGATCCGATCGAAATCGCACAGCGACTCGAGCGTGGCCTTCAGCGGCGTGGTGTCGTAGTAGCTCGCCAATTGCGGCGAGCCGGACACTGTCGGCAACGGCGGCGGGAAACGCGGCACGAAAAAGCCCTTTTGCCCTTCGACGATTGCGCTCATCGCCTGCGCTGCCGTAAATGCCTTGCGCACCGCTTCGCTCGAATTGAACAGCACGTGTTCGACCGGAGCCGGCAACGGCGGTCCGAACGCCGGCTGGCAGATCGTCTCCCAGAATTGCAGCAGACGCTCGACGCGTCGTTCCGGCGCATTGCCCGCAATGATCGCCGTATTCAGCGCGCCGATCGAAATTCCCGCGATCCAGTTCGGTTCGATGCCGGCTTCGTAAAGCCCCTGAAAGACGCCGGCCTGGTAGGCGCCGAGCGCGCCGCCGCCTTGCAGCATCAGCGCGATGGTTTCGTAGTTGGGCAATCGGAGATGCCGGCGCGAGCGGGCGGCAATCGCCGCACCCGCACCTTCCCCGTCGCCGGACACGCCCACGCGCGCCCGCTTCAGATTGCGTTGCGCCACAGGCCGCCCCTTAGTGCATGTACCAGCCGTGGCTCACGATGAACGACTGGCCGGTCAGCGCCGCAGTCGGGAAGGTCGACAGGAACAGCACGGTCTGCGCGACGTCTTCGACCGTCGTGAAGATACCGTCGACGGTACTGCCCAGCATCACGCGCTTGATGACTTCCTCTTCGCTGATACCGAATTCCTTCGCCTGCTCGGGAATCTGCTTGTCGACGAGCGGCGTGCGCACGAAGCCCGGACACACGACGTGCGAACGCACGTTATGCGCAGCGCCCTCCTTGGCGAGCACGCGCGACAGACCCAGCAGAGCGTGCTTCGCGGTCACGTACGCCGACTTCAGCGGCGAGGCGAGATGCGAGTGGACCGAGCCCATGTAGATCACGACTCCGCCGCGATTGTCCTTGTACATATGCTTGAGCGCTGCCTTGGTGGTCAGGAACGCGCCGTCCACGTGAATGGCCTGCATCTTTTTCCAGTCCGAGAACGAATAGTTTTCGATCGGATTGACGATCTGGATGCCGGCGTTGGAAACGAGAATGTCGATCGAGCCGAATTCCTCGGCGACCTTGTCGATACCCTGGTTGACGGCGTCTTCGCTCGTCACGTCCATTGCCACGCCGATGGCCTTACCGCCGCCCTTTCCGATTTCTTCAGCAACGGCGTTCGCGCCCTGCTGGTTCAGGTCGGCGATCGCGACCGCCGCACCTGCGGCCGACAGAGTCAACGCGATCTGTTTGCCGATGCCACTCGCGGCGCCAGTGACGACGGCGACCTTGCCGTTCAGATTCGAGTTCAGAGACGACATCCAGAACCTCCATGCAGTTGATGAGCAATGAGACCACGAAGCCGCGCGCGGCGAGAAGTCGGCCAAACGGTATAGACCGTTCGGCGGATGCAGCGCGGCGGCTGACTTTGCTATTGTGCATGAACCCTGTGAACGACATAGGTAAAACGCACGCCGAACCGGATCTATTTAAACTGGACGCTTCCGGACTGAATCGGGGCTCCATTCCCGTGGCATCACCAACCAGGAGACATGCATGAATTATCGACGTCTGGGCCGCTCCGGCCTGCAAGTGAGCGAGTTGTCGATCGGCTCATGGGTCACGTACGGCAACCAGGTGGATCACCGCGCCGCGCGCGAATCGCTTGCCGCGGCGCGCGACGCGGGCGTCAATTTCTTCGACAACGCCGAAGTCTATGCGGGCGGCAAATCCGAGGAAATCATGGGCCATGCGTTGAAGGAGCTCGCGTGGCCGCGCGTGAGCTACGTCGTGTCGACGAAATTTTTCTGGGGACTCAACGAAGCGCCGAACCAGTACCACACGCTTAACCGCAAGTACCTGATGAACGCGATCGACGGGTCGTTGAAGCGCCTGCAACTCGATTACGTCGATCTCGTATTCTGTCATCGTCCCGATCCGAACACGCCGGTCGAGGAAACGGTCTGGGCAATGAGCGACATGATCGCGCGCGGCAAGGCGCTGTACTGGGGCACCTCGGAATGGAGCGCAGACGAGATTCGCGCCGCATATGAAATCGCCGAGCGACACCATCTGCACAAGCCGGTCATGGAGCAGCCGCAATACAACCTGTTTCACCGCAAACGCGTCGAGCAGGAATACAAGCGGCTTTACGAGGACATCGGCCTCGGCCTGACCACGTGGAGTCCGCTGGCATCGGGCCTGCTCACCGGCAAATACCGTGACGGCGTGCCCGCCGACAGTCGCGCGCAGTTGCAGGGCTATGACTGGCTGCGTCAGCAGCTCACCGACCCGACGCGGAACAGCGTGGTCGGCCAGCTCGGCGCGGTCGCCGACGAACTCGACTGCACGGTCGGTCAGCTCGCGATCGCGTGGATTCTGAAGAATCCGAATGTCAGCACGGTGATCACGGGCGCCTCGCGCGTCGAACAGATCGGCGAAAACATGCAGTCCGCCGAGGTGGCGACGCGCATCACGCCGGAGATCAAGCAGCGGATCGAGGAGATCATCGGCGACGCGCACGAGTGATCGCGCGCGCAGCGCCGCGCACTGAATGACTAACCGGGCACGCGCGGTCGCGTACAATACGCGACCGCGCGTCGCCGGCTCCTTGGGGCCGGCCTGCGCTCTCTCAGCGTCCTCTCATCATGCTCAGCTACCGCCACGCCTTTCATGCCGGCAATCACGCCGACGTTCTGAAACACGCCGTCGTGTTGCAGCTCCTGCGCTACCTTGGCCAGAAGGACAAGGCCTACTGGTATATCGACACGCACGCGGGCGCCGGCGTCTACTCGCTGAAGGAAGGCTACGCGACGAAAACCGGCGAGTTCGAGACGGGTATCGCAAAACTGTGGGGACGCAACGATCTGCCGCCGCTGTTCGCCGACTACGTCGACGAAGTCAGCGCGCTCAATGCCGATGGCCAGCTGCATTTCTATCCGGGCTCGCCGTATCTCGCGTGGCGACAGTTGCGCGCGCAGGATCGTATGCGGCTATTCGAATTGCACAGCACCGAAATCGATGTGCTGCGCCACAATTTTCGCGACGCGGGTCGCCGCGCGATGCTGTACGCGGGCGACGGCTTCGACGGCATTCTCGCGCTGTTGCCGCCGGCGCCGCGTCGCGCGCTGATCCTGCTCGACCCGTCGTATGAAGACAAGCGCGACTACGGGCGCACGCTGCGCTGTGTCGAGGAAAGTCTGAAGCGATTTCCGACCGGCACGTATGCGGTCTGGTATCCACAGGTCAAGCGCCCCGAGTCGCAGCGTTTTCCCGATCAGCTGAAACAATTGCAGAAGGACAACTGGCTGCACGTCGGCCTGACCGTCAGCAATCCGCCGGAAGACGGCTATGGGCTGTTCGGTAGCGGCATGTTCATCCTGAACCCGCCGTATACGCTCGCCAAGATGCTGAAGGACCAGATGCCATGGCTCGTCAAGATGCTCGGCGAGGACAAGGCTGCGACGTTCAAGGTCGAATATCGCGGCAATTGAACGCGATGTGCGGCGCGTGAGCGGATTGCGCGTGCGGTCTGCAGTTGCCTGCCCGCGCAAGCCGATCTGCGCTCGGGCTCACTTCAACTGCGCGGCCGCCTTGCTGGCGAACTGGTTCGTATAGGTCGCACTCAAATCGATCTTCTTCGGATCGAGCCGGCTGTCGAACGACGACAACGCGCGCAGCGCCGTCGCCGGCCCATCTGCGGGCATCAGTCCATCCGGCGAGTACGCGTCGCGCACGTTGTGAAAGGCATCGAGATAAAGCGTCGGGTCGCCCAACAGATAGGCTTGCGGCACCATCTTCAGCAGATCCGCATCGCTCGCGGTCTGCAGCCAATGATTTGCGCGCACGATCGCATTGGTCAGCGCCTGCGTCGTCTTCGGATTTTTCTGGATGAAGCTTTCGGGCGCATAAAGCGTTGCAGCGGGCATCGTACCGCCGAACACCTCCTGCGTGCCTTTGACCGTGCGCGTATCCACCAGCACCTTGATCGCGCCGCTACGCGTGAGCTTGGTCATCATTGGATCGACATTGGATAGCGCGTCGATCTGCCCACTGCCCACCGCGGCCAGCACTGTGGCGCCGCTTCCGACGCCGATCGCCGAAATGTCGCTGCGCTGCACGCCGGCCTTGCGCAACGCGACGGTGAGCACGAGATCCGTCGACGAACCCGGCGCGCTCACGCCGACCTTCGCGCCTTTGAAGTCCGCGAGCGACTTGATCTGATCGGCCTTCGACTTCACCACGCCGATCACGATCTGCGGTGCGCGGCCCATCAACACGAACGCGCGATAGTGCTGCCCCTTCGCCTGCATGAACAGCGTGTGCTCGAACGCGCCCGCGCCGACTTCGGCGCTGCCGCCCACCACCGCTTCGAGCGCCTTCGAGCCGCCCGCGAAATCTTCGAGCGTGACGTTCAGGCCTTCGTCCTTGAAGTAGCCGAGCTGCTGTGCGGCGAGGACTGGCAAATAGTAGAGGCCGGGTAAGCCGCCGACGGCCATCGTCAGTGTCGGCATTTCCGGCGCGTCCTTCGCGAACCCGGCGCCGGGCAGCGCAGCCAGTGCGAGGAGGATCAGGCAGGCGCGCGTCGCACGCTGCATCCAGTGATTGGGCATGATGACGTCTCCTTGTATTTTCCGTTCGAAGCGGTGACGCAGGCGCGCAGCCGGGATCGAAGCTCACGGCGACAAGGCGCGCAACGATTGTCGTCGGGCGGTTTCACGGACGCCATGCGCCCAAACCCGAATGGGATTGTCGGGGGCGAGCGAAGCTGGCGTATTCGGCGGGAGAAGCGGCACGGGTTAGAAGCGTCGCCGACGATCTTTCGCGCCGTCGCTACCTATTGCGGAAACGGCACTGGTCGCGGCATCGGCCGCGGCGGCACGCCACCACCCGCCGGCAACTGGATATAAGGCGCGACCACGAACGGCGGCGGCGATTCTGCAGGCAGCTCGATGGGTGCCGCGATCGGCGGTGCGGCGACGATCGGCTCCGGCGCAGGCGGCGCGCTTAGCAGTACGGTACCGCTGTGGCCATTATTGATGCCGCCAAGCGTATCGAGAACCACGGGAGGACGCTCGTAATCGGACACCGCATATGCGTCCGACGCGGCACAGAGGGTGGCGAAGGTCGCCGTGGCGGCCGCGGCCATCATGGATCGGAAAGTTTGCAGCGAACGGACGGAGGACATAGGCAGCCCGATTGGTTATGAATGCCGTCTTGCGCGAAAAACGTCCTACATTACCGCGGCCCGCGTTACGAAGCTAGTCGATATTCGCCATGAGCAGCCTTCTTGCGGCGATCACTCGAAAAACGCCGAAGGCGCGCGGTTTTCGATGTGCAGATACGGCAAAGCCCCGCTTTGACGGGGCTCGACATCGGTACTGCAATGGCCGCGCAAAAGCAGGCGCCGCCAGGTCAAACTCAAAGCGGAAACTCAGCGCGAATAGCCGTTGGTTTCGAGCGAACGGATGCGCTGTTCGAGCTGGACGATATCCGACGACGATGCGAGGTATGCCTCACGACGGCTACGTTCCGCGGTTTCGAACCAGGTGCTCAGCTTCTCAAGAATGAATGCAAACATGATGTTCTCCAAGGATCAGATCGAATCCCCGGTGATTTGACATCAGGGATTTCCCGTAAAAGGGTTAACCCGCATTATAGTCTTCAGGTGCAACCGGACCAGTGAAATGCCCGCATGATGTGCATTCCATTTTGGAATAACGCACTTCATTGGTGCGCTGACCGTGCTGATTTTATTTGGGTTTTACCGCGCGCTCGGCGCGGGCGTCCTTGCCTGAGTTTCAACGCACACTTTCGGTGCACCACTCGGTTTGACCAAAGCGAATCGGCAGACCAGGTTGCGACTCTCCGGCTAAAGCGGATGGCAACCTTGTCCCGAAACAAGGTCTGTATCCGCTAGTCGCTCGATGATCGGACAATCTGGCCGGTCATCGCCGTTGCAATGATCGGCCAGATGCGCGAGGGTGTCGCGCATGTCCGTCAACTCGGCGATGCGGCGATCGAGTTCGGCGACATGCTCGAGCGCGATCCGCTTTACTTCGGCGCTTGCACGCGAGCGGTCGTGCCATAGAGCGAGGAGTCGCCGGATATCCTCGACCAGAAATCCGAGCCGGCGCGCCTGCCGGATAAAGCGAAGAGAGTGCACTTCCTGCGGGCCATACACGCGATAACCAGCGCTCGTGCGCGCCTTCGCGGACAAAAGGCCGACGCTTTCGTAGTAGCGGATCATCTTTGCCGTAACGCCCGACGCGCGGGCCGCTTCGCCAATGTTCATGACTGTTTTCCCAAGGTTGCGGATGAACTCGAAGCGATCCTACACCTTCCCATCGTGGGAAGGTCAGCTACCCAAACACGAAACGGCAGGCATAATTCGGCTATCCGCGATCTGATTCCGCTGAGGTCTGTGCAATGACAATCGAACTCCATGTAGAAGGCATGAGCTGCCAGCACTGTGTTGCTGCCGTCACGAACGCGATTCGCGAGCACGACGCCGCCGCGCAGGTTCAGGTAGATCTCACGAGCGGCCGTGTGCTCGTGGAGTCGACACAACCGATCGAGGCGCTGAAGGCCGCGATTGACGAAGCCGGATACACGGCCACGTCTCTGCGCTGAGGGTGCGGGGCATGTTCAAGGTTGCCGTAATCGGTGGTTCCGGGCTGCTCGGGCGCGCGCTCAACGACGAACTCGCGCGCCAGATCGATTGGCACATCGTCTCCACAGCATTTAGCCGGCCGTCTCCACAGATGGTCGCGTTCGATATTCGCGATAGCCTTGCGGTCGAGCGTTTCATCGACCACGTGGCACCGGATGCCGTCGTGATTGCCGCGGCGGAGCGCCGACCCGATGTATGCGAGCGCGATCCGGCACGTGCTCGTGCGTTGAATGTTGATGCCGTGCGAATAATCGCCGGGGCGGCGAATCGACGCGGCGCGTGGACGCTGTCGATCTCGACCGACTACGTGTTCGACGGCAAGCACCCGCCCTATCGTCACGACAGCACGCCCGCGCCACTGAACGCGTATGGACAGAGCAAGCTCGAGGGAGAGCGAGCGCTAATCGAAACGGCCGAGCTCGGATGCGTGCTGCGACTGCCGCTGCTGTATGGGCCGATTGTGAGTTGGTCAGAGTCAGCCGTGACTAGCCTTGTGCCGGCGATCGCGGCGTCGGCAGCGCCGGGCAGCCAGGCTGCCAAGATGGACGCTTGGGCGATCCGCTATCCTACGTTCACGCCCGATGTCGCGGTCGTGATCCGACAGATGCTCGAGCGACACGCGCGCGGCGAAACGATCTCCGGCATCGTGCAATGGTCCGGCGACGAACCGATGAACAAGTACGAGATCGCCGTGCGCCTAGCAGAAGCATTGCAACTCCGCGCGCATTTGACGGCGCAGCACACGCCCACCGATGCGACGCCGCGCCCTCACAACTGCCATTTGGCATCGAGCCGTCTGGAGGCACTTGGAGTCGGCCAACGCACACCGTTCGATATGGCGATCCGGCAGGTGCTAGCCGCGTTTGGATGGCGGGGAACGGCGACTCCCGCTTGATCTTGCGGCTTGCGTGCGGACGCTACTAGCAACGGAGGAGCTTGAGGATGTGCTGCGGATCGGAAAGTAGTGAAGCGCGCGGAATTGACCGCGTAAACGCAAAAACCCCACCGCTGGGCGGTGGGGTTTCTGGCTTTTGGGGGAGCCTGACGATTACCTACTTTCACACGGGCAATCCGCACTATCATCGGCGTGGAGTCGTTTCACGGTCCTGTTCGGGATGGGAAGGGGTGGGACCGACTCGCTATGGTCATCAGGCATGACGGGTTGCTGCGTCGCAGTCGGGTTGGGGTCAACCCGGCGCCACAGCCAATCGGGAAGAAGCGTAAAGGATTCGTGTTTTTGGGGTTGTGTTGTTTCTGGCACAACACCGGTCTCAAACTGCATGTCTTCATCCCCTTCGGGGATCGGACACCCGTAAGCGCTAAAGCGCTAACGGTTGTCGAGACACACCTGTTATAGGATCAAGCCTTACGGGCAATTAGTATCAGTTAGCTCAGTACATTACTGTACGTGCACACCTGACCTATCAACGTCCTGGTCTTGAACGACCCTTCAAGGGGCTCGAAGCCCC